>JAJRAN010000074.1 GCA_028682915.1 Methanomassiliicoccales archaeon
AGATCAGGAAGGGCGACGCGGTAGTCCTCACGGCAGAGGAGGTCATCGACGTCGTCGAGCGCGAAGGCATCGAGAAAGCCACCAAGGAGGTGGACGTCGTCACCACCGGTACCTTCGGCGCGATGTGCTCCTCCGGCGCCTTCATCAACTTCGGGCATTCCGAGCCGCCGATCAAGATGTCCAAGGTATGGCTGAACGACGTGCCGGCCTACACTGGCCTGGCGGCGGTCGACGCCTACATCGGGGCCGCGGAGCTGCGCGAGGATGGCGACATGAGCTACGGCGGGGCGCACGTCATCGAGGACCTGATCGCCAGGAAGCCCGTGAGGCTCAGGGCCACCGCCTACGGCACCGATTGCTACCCCAGGAAGGAGATCGACACGTACATCTCGCTCTCGACCTTGAACCAGGCGTACATGTACAACCCCAGGAACGCCTACCAGAACTATGGTGTGGCGACGAACTCCTCCGAGAGGACGCTCTTCACCTACATGGGGAAGCTGCTGCCGAAGTACGGCAACGCGACGTACTCGAGCGCGGGGCAGCTCTCGCCCCTGCTCAAGGACCCTCACCTCCGGACCATCGGCATCGGAACGCGCATCTTCCTCGGAGGCGCGCAGGGATACGTGGCCTGGGAGGGCACGCAGTACAAGACCACCACCGCGGAGCGCAACGGCGTCCCGACCGGGTCCGCCAGGAACCTGGCGGTGGTGGGGGACCTGCGGGACATGAGCACCGAGTTCATCAGGGCCCTGGTCTTCAACAAGTACGGGACGACCCTCGGTGTCGGTATCGGGGTGCCGATCCCCATCCTGGACCAGGAGATGATGAGATGCGCCTCGGTCAAGGACTCTGAGATATTCGCCCCCGTGTTGGACTATTCCCTGCAATCGCGGAACCGGCAGCCGATCCACGAGGTCTCCTATTCCGAGCTCCGCTCGGGCAGCATCGAGATCGGCGGCAAGAAGGTCCGCACCTCCTCGCTCTCCTCGTATGCTAAGGCAAGGTCGATCGCGGAGACCCTCAAGCGGAGCGTGCAGAAGGGCGAGTTCCTCCTCACCGAGCCCGTGGCAAGGCTTCCAGAGGAGAGGGCGATGGGCCCGCTCGATCTCCACAGCCGGGAGGAGGTGGCCTGATGACGGTGAAGAAGTTCCTGCTGACCTTTACGCCGGAGAACGTCTCCGAGCCGGTCACGTACCGCCTGGTGAAGGAGTTCGACATCATGATCAACATCCTCCGCGCCGAGGTGGACGAGAAGGGCGGGAGGCTGATGATCGCCTTGGAGGGCAGCGGCCTGCAGATCGAGCGAGCGGTCAAGTTCCTCGAGTCCTCTGGCGTATGCGTCCAAGAGCTCAAGGAGTTCGTCAGGAAGGACGACGCCCGATGCACCAACTGCGGCATGTGCGTTTCCATATGCCCCGTCTCCGCCTACCAGGTGGACAAGGGCACCTGGAAGGTGGTGTTCCTCAACGAAAAGTGCATCGCCTGCGGCATGTGCGTCGACGCCTGCCCGCCCGGGGCGATCAGGCTGCGCGCCCAGGTCTGAGGCGCCGAGTGAGGAGCGCACCGGGCGAAATCGCCGCGACGATGGGGGCAAGTTTAAAATGAGCAATTGGCAATGCCCCTTCGACCTACGGGAAAACGGGGATGAGAGGATGGCGGTTCGGACCAAGCTCTTGGCGTTGGGATTGACTTTCTGCTTCGTCGCATCATTGATGCTGTTCATCGCCTCCCCGGCACTGGCGGCCGAGGGGGAGGGAGGGGAGGACGGGGACCTGGGACCCTCGCCGGAGAACGGCCTGACGGTGGCCATCGGCGGAGTCATTGGCATGTACCTCTTCCTCGGGCTCATCCTGTTCAACACGCTGCGCAAGAGGAAGAAGCAGCAGATGAAGATGTGAGATGAGCCAGAGCCATAGTAAAGATGGAATTGCAAGGCACCACTTCGAGCTGGGCGAGACGGCCGTCACCATCTTGGCCGATGAGCGCTTCTTGCCGACGGCCAAGGAATCTATCTTCCGATCGCGCTCCATCATCCAGGGGTTCATCGCCCAGGACCCTTTCTTCAGGGACACCTTGGAGCCCTACGACGAACCGCAGGGCGCCGACCCGCTCATCAAGCGGATGTGCTCCGCCGCCAGGAAGGCGGGGGTCGGGCCCATGGCCGCGGTCGCCGGCGCCATCGCCGAGGAGGCCGTCCGAGCCATGGTCGGCGCGGGCGCTAGGCAGGTCGCGGTCGACAACGGGGGCGACATCTCCATGTTCCTCAACGAGCCCCTGGAGGTGGGGATATTCGCAGGCGAGTCCCCGCTCCGGGACGTCGGAATGCGCTTCCCGGCGGAAGGAAGGCTCTACAGCGTGTGCACCTCGTCCGGGACCGTCGGACCATCCATATCCTTCGGGATCGCAGACGCCGCCGTGGTCCTGGCGGAGGATGCCGCCCTGGCGGACGCCTGCGCCACCCGCCTGGGGAACGAGGTGCAGAGCCCTGACGAGGAGGGGATTATCCAGGCATTGGACGTCGTCCTGGGGATCGAAGGGGTGGATGGGGCGATGGTGATCGTCGGAGAGAAGGTCGCTATGCGAGGGCGGGTCCCTCGTCTCATCAAGGTCAGGATCCCGTCCGATTCGATGTCCAGGATACGGTTCTGAGCCACTTTCGCCGCGCCCGGGACAACCTATTACTCTTCGGACGAGAATCTCGCCATGGTGGGCCATGGACATCGCCGACGAGACGCTTGATTGGATCATGGAGGGCCCATCGTGGATCAGGTATCGGGCGAGCATCGACCTCCTAGGGAGATCGAAGGCAGACCTGGTGGAGCTGTGGCGCGAGGTCAAGAAGGAGCCTTTGGTCAGCGACCTCGTGGCCCAAGTGGACGCCTGGCCGTGGCCAAGGCTGACCTCGCACAAGTCCGCCGCGCATCCCTTGCACAAGCTCGTTTTCCTGGCCGACCTGGGGTTCGGGGAGAGCGACTGCGAGATGCGCCCGACCGTCGGGAGGCTGATGGAGCATCGCGACCCGGAAGGTCCGTTCCAGGCCGTGGCGAACGTCAGCAAGAGCTATGGGGGGACAGGCCTGGACACGAAGGCCTGGGCGCTCTGCGACAGCCCCTCCATCGCATACTCCCTGGCTACCATGGGTTTGGCCAATGATGAACGGGTGGGGGGAGCGGTCGCGCACCTGCGCGGATTGGCGCGCTCGAACGGGTGGCCCTGCGCCGTATCCAAGGAGATGGGCAAGTTCCGAGGGCCAGGAAGGAAGGTGGACCCGTGCCCCTATGCGAACCTGGTGATGCTAAAGCTGCTCTCGGTGGAGCCCTCATGGAGGAGATATCCAGAGGCGAAGGACGGCGTGGAGGCGGCGCTTGCCCTCTGGTCCAGGAGCAGGGAGGAGCATCCCTACCAATTCTACATGGGCACGGACTTCCGCAAGCTCAAGGCGCCGTTCGTCTGGTACGACATCATGCATCTGGCCGAAGTGCTGAGCCGCTTCCCCTTCGCCGCCAAGGACGAGCGAATGGCCGAGATCGCGAGCATCATCAGAGAAAAGATGGACGCCCAGGGGCGCCTCGTTCCGGAATCGGTTTGGATGGACTGGAAGAGGTGGGAGTTCGGGCAGAAGAACGAGCCGTCCAGGTGGTTGACCCTTGCAGCCTACCGCATCTTGGAACGATGCGATGGCTGAGGTGCATGGTCCAAAAGCTCTCGATGCCGGTAGCATTCCACCAGGTGGTCGTTGACCATGCCCACCGCCTGCATGATGGCATAGCAGATGGTCGGCCCGACGAACTTGAAGCCCCTCTCGCGGAGGGCGGCGCTCATCCTCTCCGACTCGGGCGAGGAGGCGGGCACCTGCTTGAACGAGGAGTAGCTATGATGGATGGTCCTGCCCTCCACGAAGCCCCAAAGGAAGGAATCGAAGCTCCCCTCCTCCCTCTGCACCTCCAGGAACCGTTGGGCGTTGTTCACCGCCGCCCCGATCTTCTGGCGGTTGCGCACGATCCCTTTGTCCTGTAACAGGGAATCGAGCTTGCGGGCGTCGTATCTCGCGACCTTCCTGGCGTCGAAGCCGTCGAAAGCCCGACGGAACGCCTCCCTCTTGTGAAGTATGGTGCTCCAGCTGAGCCCGGCCTGCATGCAATCTAGGACTAAGTGCTCGAAGAGCAGGTCGTCGTCATGAACGGGGGTCCCCCATTCCTCGTCATGATAGGTAATCATGAGCTCATCATCCCCCCAGGGGCATCGTTTCTTCGGAGCGGGCATGAGCCCGAACATGCTTCCCTCGGAAATAAGCCATTGCTCACCGGGGAATCGGCCTTGAGGCTTGAGGAGCTCGGCAACGCTCGCAAGCATTCTCGCTATCCTTATCGATAATGAAAAATTTTGGTATTTTTCTCGGCTTTTTTCGGCATCTGGATATTATCTAAAAAACTCGTATCAAAAGTGATTCTCAACTCTGATATGTTATATATCGAACAGTCGGCTCAATGAAATAAAGTGAGGGACCCGAAGATGCAAGCCTTGGAAACTTCAAGCCTCTTGACCGAAGAATACTCCATAAAGGTGCTGGTCGCGCTGATGGGACTGCCCAAAAGCGTGAACGAGCTTAGCGAGAAGCTCGGCATCCCCATCGCCGCCTGCTACCGGAGGATAAGGTCTCTGGAGAAGGCCGGACTGCTCTATTGCGTGGACCGGGGCCTGACCCAGAAGGGCAAGCGCGTCTGCCTCTACAAAGCAAAGATCAGGAACGGCATGATCCTCTTGGAGAAGAACAAGGTCAGGGTCAGGCTGGACATGATCGATGGCAGCATCGAGAACTACGATTACGACGCCATGGCGCCGCAGAACGCCCCCGGCGCGAAGGCGGAAGAGCGCCCGGCAGGCATTTAAGGCCTACTGGCCTCGGTCATTCGACAAAAACACAAATCCAAATCGACTCTCGCCCCCCCCCTGGGCTTGGCCCGCCGGCAAAGGCGGTGCCAAGCCCTTTCTTTCTATTTTTTCTCAGGTGACACTGCCAGCGTTCCGCTCATTAGTCGAATTTAAGTAGCCATTGGTCATTGCGTGTTTAGATTGTCACAGGTGAGCAAGTGACACTGCGATTGGCCGTGCCGAACAAGGGGAGGCTGAGCGAGCGCTCGGTCCAGATTCTGAAGCAGGCAGGCCTGGAGATCGAGGATTCGGACGACCGCAAGCTGTTCGCGAATGTGAAGAAGCGCGACTTCGCGGTCATGTTCGTGAGGGCCGCGGACATCGTCAGCTTCGTCTCGAAGGGGGCGGTGGACATCGGCATCACGGGCAAGGACCTCGTGCTCGAGGCCGGGTTGGATGTGAAGTCCGTCTACGACCTGAACTTCGGCCATTGCAGGCTGTCCGTCGCCGCCCCGGAGTCCTCGGGCATCGAGGACGTCAAGGACATCAAGGACGGCTCGGTGGTCGCCACCTCCTTCCCCAACCTGACCAGGAAGTACTTCGCCAAGGCGGGGAAGAGGATCGAGGTCACGACCATATCGGGCGCCGCCGAGGTCACCCCGCACATCGGCGTGGCGGACCTCATCGTCGATCTGGTGAGCTCGGGCTCCACCCTCAAGGTGAACCACCTCAAGGAGGTGGCGGTGATCGCCCGCTCCAACGCCGTGGTCATCGTCAACGAGGGATCCTACAAGAGCAAGAGGGAGGAGATCGACGAGCTGGTGGCGGCCATCGAGAGCGTGGAGAACGCCGCCAACAAGAAGTACCTGATGGCCGACGTGCCCACCAAGTCCCTGGAGGCGGTGCGCAAGTACCTCCCCGGCATCGCTGGCCCCACGGTCATGAACATAGCCGGGCGGGACGACGTGGTCGCGGTCCACGTGGTCATCGACAAGGACAAGGCGTACGACGCCATCACCAGGCTGAAGAAGCTGGGCGCGACCGGTATACTGATCGTGCCCATCGACCGCATGGTTCCGTAGGTGAGGCCATGAAGCTCGAGTGGCAGAGATCCACCGTCCGGGACATTCCCCTGTACTACAACCCCAAGGTCTCGGGGCTGCGCATGGACACCTCCACCAACCCACTTGGTGCCAACCCGGCGGCCAAGGAGGCCCTGAAGGAATGCATGGAGATGGACCTCAATCAGTACCCATCCCCCTATTCCGACAGGCTGAGGGATGCGCTGGGCGAGCTCTACTCCCTTCCTCCAGAGGACTTCGTGGTCGGCAACGGCTCCGATGAGGCCCTGGACATTATCTTCAAGAGCTTCCTGGAGCCGGGGGAGGGCGTGATCCTTCCATACCCAGGCTATTCATTGCACTCCTATTTCGTCAAGGTGAACGCCGGCAGGCCGGTGTTCGTGGACCTCAAGGACGACTTCCAGCTGGACGTGGAGAAGCTGAACCGGGCCAAGGGCAAGGTGCTCCTGCTCTGCAACCCCAACAATCCCACCTCCAACACCTTCCGCCACCAGGACATCGAGGCGGTGATCGAGGGCGTCCCGGACCGGATAGTGGTGGTGGACGAGGCCTACGGGGAGTTCGCCGGCAAGTCCTTCATCCCCGAGCTGGAGGACTACGAGAACGTCATCGTCACCAGGACCTTCTCCAAGGCCTACGCCCTGGCGGGCATGCGCATCGGATACGCCGTCTCCAACCCGGAGCTGGCCGACGTCATGCAGCGCGTCAAGATCCCTTACTCGCTGAACCGGGTATCGGAGGCAGTGGCGCTCAAGGCGCTGAAGGACCAGGAGTTCGTGAGGCACAGCGTGAAGGTCGTCAACGAGGGCAGGAAGCA
The DNA here is from genome assembly GCA_028682915.1 of Methanomassiliicoccales archaeon. Lineage (GTDB taxonomy): Archaea > Thermoplasmatota > Thermoplasmata > Methanomassiliicoccales > UBA472 > JAJRAN01. The sequence goes on from JAJRAN010000074.1 coordinate 6,775, forward strand.
GCTGCACGAGGGCTTGGAGAGGCTCGGCTTCCAGGTCTTCCTCAGCGAGGCCAACTTCATCCTGTTCAAGGGAAACCTGGACCACAAGCTCCTGGTGGAGAGGCTGGCCAAGAAGGGCGTGATGATCCGGGACTTCGGGGACAAGCGCCGCATGGAGAACTGCGTCCGCACCACCATCGGCACCGAGAGGATGAACCAGCTGCTGCTGGATAAATTGGCGGAGGTGCTGCGCGAATGCCGGTGAGGGTGGCCATCGCCGACTACGGCGTAGGCAACCTGCACTCCATACGCAAGGCGCTGGAGAACTGCGGGGCGAGCCCCTACATCGTCGAGGACATGCGCGAGCTCTTGGAGGCGGAGTGCGTGGTGTTCCCGGGGGTGGGAGCCTTCGACAAGACCATGGAGCGGCTCCAGCCTATCAAATCGGGCCTGGTCCGCAGGCTGGAGGAGGGTGTCCCTTCCTTGGGTATCTGCATCGGGGCTCAGATCCTCTTCGAGACGAGCGAGGAGGGCAGGCAGCCCGGCCTCGGCTTCTACCGGGGCAAGGTCGTCAGGCTCAAGGCGGAGAGGGTCCCGCACATGGGCTGGAACTCGGTGCGGACGGACGATCTCATCCTCAGGGGCGTCGGATCGCCCTACTTCTACTTCGCGCACTCCTATTACGGGCTGCCCAGCGAGGACATCGCCATCGGGGACACCGATTACTATGGCCAGGTGCCCACGCTCTTCCTCAAGAACAGGACATATGGCACGCAGTTCCACCCGGAGAAGTCGTCCGAGTCGGGGATGCGCTTCCTGCGCAACTTCGTCAAGTTCGCGGAGGCATCCACATGATGGTCCTTCCCGCCGTGGACATACTCGACGGCCACGTTGTGCAATTGGTGGGCGGCAAGCCGGGCACGGAGCAGGTGGTGCTCCCCGACCCCTTGGAGGTGGCCAAGGAATGGGAGAGGAAGGGGGCCCCGATGGTCCACGTCATCGACCTGGACGGCGCTTTCGGCAAGGGGGGCAACCCCAACCTCATCCGCCGCATGCTGCGCGAGCTCAAGATACCGGTCCAGGTCGGGGGCGGGATACGCTCCACGGCCATGGTCGACCAGTACGTGGACTGGGGCGCTGCCAGGGTCATCGTGGGCACCAAGGCCATCACGGACACCAATTGGCTGGAGGACATCTCGTGCGCGCACCCAGGCAAGGTCGTCCTGGCCCTTGACACCGCCAAAGGGCACATCCAGGTAAAGGGATGGCAGGAGGCCTCCAAGCTGTCGCTGGAGCAGATGTTCGCCATCATTAAGTCATTGCCCTTGGCCGCGGTCCTGAACACGGACGTGGACGTCGAGGGCCGGGCACAAGGAATAAATGCCGCAGAGGTGCGTAAGTTCGTGGAGCGATGCCCGCACAAGGTGATCGCCTCCGGCGGCATACGGGGCATGGAGGACATCCGGGCCCTGGAATCCATAGGCGCGGAGGCCTGCGTCGCCGGCATCGCGCTCTACACCAAGAGGATAAACCCGTCGGATATCTGGAGGCGTGCCAAATGAACCGAGTCGCGCTCATCGAGAGGGAGACGAAGGAGACTGCCATCGAGGTCTGGCTGGACCTTGACGGCTCTGGAAAGGTGGATGTGAACTGCGACGACCAGTTCCTGACCCACATGCTCGAGTCGCTGGCCAAGTACGCTGACTTCGACCTAACGGTCAAGGCCAAGGGGGACAACGAGCACCACATCCTTGAGGACGTGGCCATAGTGCTGGGCATGGCCCTGAGGGAGGCCATCGGCGAGCAGCCCATCCAGAGGATCGCCTCATCCATGGTCCCGATGGACGACGCGCTGGTGGTCGTGGCCCTGGACCTCATCGACCGCCCCTACGTGGACATCGAGTGCCCGGACCCGCTCTACCACCACTTCCTCCGCTCGGTGGCGATGTCCTCGGGGATGACCCTGCACGTCAAGGTGGTGAGGGGCTTCGACGACCACCATGTGGTGGAAGCGACGATAAAGGCGCTGGGAAGGGCGTTGAGGAAGGCTGTTGCGAAGAGGGAGCGGACGCTCAGCACCAAGGCCAAGCCGAAAGTGAGGAAGAAGTAGATGCTCACCAAGAGGATAATTCCCTGCCTGGACGTCAGGGACGGCGTGACGGTAAAGGGGGTCAACTTCGTCAACCTTCAAGAGGTGGGAGAGCCGCCGGCGATGGCCTCCGCCTACGAGGCCCAGGGAGCGGACGAGATCGTCTTCCTGGACATCTCCGCCTCCGCCGAGGGGAGGAAGACGCTGATGCACGTGGTGGAGAGCACGGCGGAGCGCCTCTTCGTGCCGCTGACGGTGGGAGGTGGCATCCGCAGCAAGGAGGACATGCGCACCGCCCTGAACGCCGGCGCGGACAAGGTGTCCGTGAACACGGTCGCGGTGCAGAGGCCAGAGGTCATCAGCGAGTGCGCCCAGGACTTCGGCAGGCAGTGCGTGGTCGTCGCCATCGATGCCAAGCGCGAGGGCTCCAGCTGGAAGGTCTACACCCACGGGGGAAGGCGCAGGACGGACAAGGACGCCATCGAATGGGCGGCCATGGCCCAGGACCTGGGCGCGGGCGAGATCCTGCTCACCAGCATGGACGCGGACGGGACCAAGGACGGCTACGACCTCCCTCTCACGGAGAAGGTTGCCGAAGAGGTTGACATCCCGGTCATCGCCTCCGGGGGGTGCGGCAACGCCCAGCACATCTACGAGGTGCTGTCCCGCACCGGGGCGGAGGCTGCCCTAGCGGCGTCCATATTCCATTACGGCGAGCTGACCGTTAAGCAGGTCAAGGATTACCTCAGGGAGAGGGGGGTGCCGGTCCGATGACGGAGCTGAAGTTCGACGAGAAGGGTCTGATACCAGTCATAGTCCAGGATGCGCTGACCTCGGAAGTGCTGATGATGGCCTACGCGAACCGCGAGGCGTACGACAAGATGATGGAGACCAAGCGCACGCACTTCTACTCCCGCTCGCGGCAGAGGCTGTGGATGAAGGGCGAGACCTCCGGCCACGTCCAGGACATCGTATCCATGCAGGCGGACTGCGATGGCGATTGCCTCCTGGTCCGCGTCAACCAGACCGGGGTCGCCTGCCACCTGGAGCGGCCCTCGTGCTTCGAGGAGCTGCTGATGGGCGACCTGAAGGGGACGTCCGCCATCCTGCCGGAGCTCGTCCGGGTAATACACGACCGCAAGGTCAATCCCAAGGAGGGGAGCTACACCAGCTCCCTGTTCGCCAACGAGGACAAGATGCTGAAGAAGATCGTGGAGGAGGCCGCCGAGATCGCCCTGGCCTCGAAATCCTCCGACAAGAAGATGCAGGCCTGGGAGGTCGCGGACCTCATCTACCACCTGTTGGTCGTGCTCGAGGGCGAGGACATATCATTGGAGCAGGTCTATCGGCAGCTGTCGGAAAGGAGGAAGTGAGATGAGGATCGATCTGCACTCGCACACGCTGCTCTCGGACGGGGAGCTGATACCGATCGAGCTGGCAAGGCGCGCGGTAGTCAAGGGCCACACGGCCTTGGCGGTCACCGACCACGCCTCGCTCTCCAACCTCGACCGGCTCATCTCTGAAACCAGGAGGGACGTGGAGCTTGCCGCCGAGTGGGGTCTCGACCTGATCGTGGGCGTGGAGATAACCCACGTGCCGGCCAAGCGCATCGACCAGGTGGTGAAGGAGGCCAGGAGGAAGGGCGCGGAGCTCATCGTCATCCACGGGGAGACGGTGAGCGAGCCGGTGGAGAAGGGCACCAACCTCGCCGCGGTCTCCAACCCCGAGGTGGACATCCTCGCGCATCCCGGCTTCATTACCAAGGAAGAGGCGGAGCTGGCCAAGCGCAACGACGTCGTGCTGGAGATAACCTCCAGGCGCTCGCACAACCCCACCAACGGGCACGTGGCAAAGATGGCGCTGGAGACGGGGGCGAGGATGGTGGTGAACACCGACACCCACTCCCCCTCGGACCTGATCGACGCCGAGGCCGCGCTCATGATCGCCCGGGCGGCCGGATTGCCGGAGAGGGAAGCACAAAGGGCCGTCTACGACGTCCCGCAGGAGATGGTCAGGAGGCTGAGGGGAAGATGAAGGTCATGAAGTTCGGGGGGTCGTCGCTGAAGAGCGGCGAGGGCATGAAGCGGGTGTGCAAGATCATCTCCTCGGACGACGAGCTCAAGGTGGTGGTGGTCTCCGCCCTGTCCGGCGTGACGGAGGAGCTTATCCAGTTCATGAGCGAGCTGCACAAGGAGGACGAGATCGAGTCCTTCATCAAGGGGATGGAGGACAAGCACATCGCCCTCCTGGTCGACAGCGTGGGCAACGAGACCATCAGGAAGGAGTCCTGCTCCAAGATAAAGGACAAGCTCACCCGCCTGGAAAGGGCGCTCTACGGCTTCGTCTACCTGGAGGAGCTGACCCCCCGCACCAAGGACATCATCCAATCGCTGGGGGAGAGGCTCTCGGTGATACTCGTTGCCGCGACCCTCCAGGACATGGGCGTCAAGGGCGTACCTATCGACGCGGACGAGCTGGGCATCATCACGGACGGCGTGTACGGAGGCGCGAGCGCCATCCTGGACGCTACCGCGAAGAACATCTGCCCGCGCCTCCGCCAAATGTTCGACCGGGGCGAGACGCCGGTGGTCACCGGCTTCTTCGGCCGGACCGTGGAGGGCCACGTCACCATCTTCGGGCGCAACGGCTCGGACTACTCCGCCGCGGTGGTGGCCAACGCTCTGAACGCGGACGCGTTGGAGATCTGGAAGGACGTGGACGGCTTCATGTCGGTCGACCCCAAGATCGTGAAGGAGGCGGTGCCCATAGACTCGCTCTCCTACGACGAGGCGGCCGAGCTCTCGTACTTCGGGGCCCAGGTCCTGCATCCCAGGACGGTGGAGCCGGCGCGGATGAAGAACATCACCATCTACGTGAAGAACGTGTTCAGGCCCGAGCTGCGCGGCACGGCCATCAAGCCGTCCGGGGTGCAGAAGGTGCAGGGCATCAAGTCCATCTCCTTCATGAAGAACATGTCCATCATCAAAATCTATGGCGCCGGCGCGGGGACCAAGACCGGCGTCATCTCCGAGATATCTAGCAAGCTCACGGACGCGGGCGTGAACATTTATTCGGCGGCTACGTCCCAGACCTGCGTGGCCTTCCTCATCGCCAAGCACGACCTGCACATGGCGCAGAAGGCGCTGGAGGCGTCGAGGAAGGGCGTGATAGAGAGGATCGAGACCACCGATGACGTAGCCCTGCTGTGCGTGGTGGGCGAGGGCCTGGGCTACGAGAAGGGGATCGCGGCCAGGGTGTTCACCGCCGTGGCCAAGGAGGGCGTGAGCGTTAACATGATCTCCGCCGGCGCGTCTTTGGTGGCGTACCACTTCACCGTGGACAAGAAGGACCTGGAGAGGACTACCAAGGCCATCCATAACGAGTTCTTCCACAAGGCAGGTTGAGATGAGGCACAAGGTCGCGTTCCAAGGAGTGCATGGCGCGTTCAGCGAGGACGCGGTCTTCTCCTACTTCCATGACGACGCGGAGGCGGTGCCCTGCAACGAGTTCGAGGAGGTCTTCGAGCTGGTGGAGGGGGGTCAGGTATCGCACGCGGTCGTACCGGTGGAGAACTCCCTGGAGGGCAGCGTGACCTCCGTAAGCGACCTGCTGCTCGACAGCGACCTCACGGTCACGGGCGAGGTCTTCGTCCTGGTTAGGCATTGCCTAATCGGGCAGCCTGGCTCGAGCTTGGAGGGCGTCAGGAGGGTCTACTCCCACCCCCAGGCATTGGGGCAGTGCCGCCAATTCCTCTCCCAGCATCCAGAATGGGAGAAGGTGCCCTCCTACGACACGGCAGGCAGCGTCAAGCTGGTCAAGGAGCGCGGGCGGCTAGAGGAGGCGGCCATCGCCTCGAGGCGCGCGGCCGACTACTACGGCATGAAGGTGCTCCGGGAGGACGTCCAGTCGTCGACGCGCAACTTCACCCGCTTCTTCGTGGTGCAGAAGACCAACGCCATCCCCGTCGACGGGGACAAGACCTCCTTGGCCTTCACCACCAAGAACATACCTGGGGCGCTGTACCAGTGCATCGGGGCCTTCGCGGAGCGGGGCGTGAATTTGAGCAAGCTCGAGTCGCGTCCGCGCAAGGGCCGCACCTGGGAGTACGTGTTCTTCGTGGACGTCGACGGCCACGTCAACGACCCCAAGGTCAGCGAGGCGCTCGCCGACCTGGTCCGCAAGTCATCCTTCGTGAAGGTATTCGGGTCGTACAAGAAGGCAAAGGTCCCCTGAGCCGGGTCACAGACGGTCCAAGGTGTCCGATATCTGCCCCAGCCCCTTTGACAGATCGTCGCTCTCGCATGAGAACGTCACTCGGACGCTGCCCGCCTCCCCGAAGTACCGCCCGGGGCAGACCGCGGTCCTATGACGCTTGAGCAATCGCTCGGAGAACCTCTCGTCGTCCGTTCCAGGCGGCAGCCGGAGGAGGAGGTGCAGGCAGCCGTCGGGCTCCACCAGCTCCACCCTCCTCTCCTCGGTCGCCCAGTCACGGATGACCGGCAGGTTGCGTCTCGCCACCTCCAGCACCCGTTTGCGGAACCACTCCTTCTTCTTGATGGCGTGGACCGCCAAGGCCATCGCCCGGGTGGGCAGATGCCAGGAGGAGTAGAGCCTGGCCTCGGTGACCATGGTTGCGATCTCCTTGGGCCCGATGAGCCAGCCGATGCGCAGCCCTCCCAGGCCCCAGAGCTTGGAGAGCCCGTTGGTCGCGACGCCGTTCGCGCCTAGCTCGAAGGCCCCTTTCGGCGGCCGGCCGTGCGCCATCTCGCGGTAGACCTCGTCGACGATCACCAATGCGCCCTTGGCCCCCGCCTGCTCCAACAGCTGCGTGAGCGATTCGTCGCTCAGCATCTTGGCGCTGGGGTTGTGCAGGTTGGTGAGGGCGACGGCCTTGGCCCCTTTCCTGAGCGCGGCTTTGAAAGAGGCCGGGTCCACGGCGTAGCCCGCCTGCCTCTTCCTGTCCACGGGGAGGACGGACTTGAACATGGCGTTGGCGCAGGCCCGGATCGGGGCATAGGTGGGCGACTCCACCGCCACCTTGTCACCGCGCTCGAGGCATGACTGGAAGAAGGTGAAGTTGGCGCTCTGCGCGCCGCAGGTCAGGGCGATGTTCTCGCGCTTGACCCTGTAGGCGGAGGAGATCGCCTTGTACAGTTTCTCCTCGACCTCGAACTCGTTGAGGAAGGCCTCCCCGCCCACGCAGGGGTCGAAGCCGTCGCGCAAGGGGTTGGGGGCGCCCGAGTGGTCCAGGTCGATCTTGGCTCCCAGGCACCGGATCAGCCACTCTTCGAGGAGGAAGGGTTCGAATTTCATTCTTCCTTGCCCTTGAGGCACTTGTCCGCCAGGCGGTACTCTCCGTCCCAGTAGAGCAGCGCCTTGGTGCGGTCGTATTCCTTCCAGGCGTCGGTGTGCACTATCTGGCCCAGGAACCAGGTGTGGTCCCCGATGTCCATCTCGCCCTCGTGCACCGAGTAAATGGACTTCTTCTTGGCGCTGGAGAGCTTCCTGACCTCGATGTTCAGCGGGCACTCCTTGATGATGGGGGAGGATACGCGCTTGCCCTTCTCCGGAGTCAGCTTGGCCTCCTTGAACTTGTTCTTGCGCGCGCCGGCTTCCCGGCCGCAGACCTCAACCGCCTGCAGCAGCTCGGCCGTGGGGACGTTGATGGTGAAGTCCTCCGAGTCCGCGATCAACCGGTAGATGTTCCTCGAGGTCTTCACGCCTATCCCCAACACGATGGGGAAGAGCGAGAAGACGTTGAACATGCCGATGGTCGTCACATTCCAATTCTCCTCCTTGTCCCCGGAGCATACCAGCAAAACTGGTGCGTGGGGGAGGGCCGCGATGGCCTCTGACTGCTCGAGATCGATCCTTTCTGGCTCCTTCGCCATTAAATCCACCATCGAAGCAATGAACGGTCTGCCTAGAAAAAGGTTGGTAATTCCAGAACGAGGGACTGGTATGGTCCCGTCTCAGCGCTTGCGGATGCAGTTCCCGATCAGGCGGAACTCGCCGCCCCAATAGAGGAGGGCCTTCTCGCGGATCTCGCCGTCGACGCTCTCCGCGTGCACGACGTCCCCCAGGAACCAGAAGTGGTCCCCCACGTCCAGCACCTGCTTCTTCCTGCATTCGAGGTTGACGAGGCACTCGTCGATGACCGGCGCGCCCACTTTCTTCCCCGGCACCAGGGTGAACCCACACTCCTCGAACTTGTTCACCTCGCGGCCGCACTTCTGGCCGCAGAAGAGGGTCTCCTCCACCAGCTCCTTCCCGGGAATGTTGATGGTGAAATCCTCGTACTTGTTGAGCAGGTCGTAGGTGTAGCGGCAAGGGGATACCCCGATGCCGATGACCGGCGGATCGAATGAGAACATGTGGACCAGGACGACGGTCATCACGTTGCAGTCGGAGTTGTCCTTGGCGTTCCCAACCCCCACTAAGGCTACAGGGAATGCGGGAAAGCCCCTGCACGCCCAGATAGGGTTGACCTCCGACTTGTGCTGCGTCATGAGTCCGGACGATGATGAGGGTTCACTAATAAAACTAGTGGCAGAGAATCTTCGCTGGAAGGTGAAGCTTATTCCTCAAAAATTCGAAGTCCAGATATCTGGTGATATTCTTCGATGAACGAAGAATCGTCTTTGTGGGGCCCGTTTCAAAAGAATTCTGCGGTCGGAGGATGAGCATTCGAGGCTAGGCATAGATTCATAGTCCCTCAGGTGAACGTCGCTACCAGCGGGAGGCATGGGGGTTGGAAGGCAACATCTGGTTACAGAACCAGTATCGTATCAAGAAGAAGGTCGTCGCCCTGACGAACCAATACTGGATCGAGGATTGGAATGGCAGGGAGCTTGGATATTCGCGGCAGAAGCTCTTGCGGATCAAGGAGGACATACGCATCTTCACCGACGCTAGCATGTCCGCGGAGGTCTTTCGTATCCAGCAAGAAAATGTCATGAACGATTGGGGGACGTTCTCGGTGATCGATTCGCCCACCGGCCTAGTGGTGGGCAAGATCCGACGGAGTTTCGCCTCCAACTACGTATGGGACGAGTATCAGCTGCTGGACGCGAACGGGAATCAGTTCGGGAAGGTGGCCGAGAGGGCTGGGCGCGGGCTGGCCCGCAAGTTCGTCCCCTTCGGAGGTCTGGTACCAGAGCACATGTGCCTTGAGGTCAACGGGAAATTGGTCTGCGAGATAAAGCAGCAGTTCAAGATCGTGGGAGACACCTGGGAGGTAGACCTGTCCAGCATGCCCGACTACCTTGATAGGAGAATCATCCTGGCGGCCATGCTCATGATGGGCATGGTGGAGAGGGAGAAGAAGTAAAGGGAAGGTCAGCGCCCCATCAATGCCCTTATATTTTCCCTGGCCGATGACCAATCGATGAAAGCCAAGGCGAGAATCGGCATCATAGGCGGCACTGGCGTCTATGACCCGGAGCTGTTCAAGCTCAAGCAGACCGTTAAGCTCTCCACGCCCTATGGGGCACCCTCCGATGAGATCCAGATCGGGGAGATCGAGGGCGTCTCGGTGGCATTCCTGCAACGTCACGGGAAGGAGCATATCTTTCCGCCCCACATGGTGAACTACCGCGCCAACCTTTGGGCGCTGAAGCAATGCGGGGTGGAGCGCGTGGTCTCTCCCTGCGCCGTCGGGTCCCTGCAGGAGGAGTTCAAGCCTGGCCAGATCGCCATCGTCGACCAGTTCATCGATTTCACCAAGAAGCGCGATTACACGTTTTTCGATGGCGCGCAGACCGTGCACATATCCACCGCCGACCCCATCTGCACCGAGCTCAGGGAGCTGTTCATCAAGGAGGCCAGGCGACTGAAAATCCCTCATCACAAGGATGGAACCTACGTCTGCATCGAAGGCCCCCGCTTCTCCACCCGGGCGGAGTCGCGCATGTTCCGGGCCTTCGCCGACGTGATAGGGATGACCCTCTGCCCGGAGATCCAGCTGGCCAGAGAGCTGGAGATGTGCTACGTGTCCCTGGCCATGATCACCGATTACGACGTATGGGCCGAGCATCCAGTCGACGTCGAAACCATACTCCGGACCATGGCGGAGAACATGGACAAGATCAAGGCGCTGGTCCAGGCCGCCCTTCCCAAGATACCGGAACCAAGGAAGCGGTGCGAGTGCCCCAAGACCCTCGAGGCCGCCGGCGCCTGAGCGCTTGGTTATTAGAGGGCCCTCAAATAACCTATATAAATATCACAAAAACATCCAATGCCGTAGGATGCACTAGCAAACCTCTTCCCATTCACGATTAGGGCGAGAAGGCACATGACGACCATCCAGGCCGCGGTCATCGATGACGAGGAGCCGATGCTCGAGCTAGCCAAGGCCTTGCTGGAGATCGATGGCGATGTCCAGGTCGACGCGTTCGAGGTGGTCTGGGACGCCTTCTCGGCATTGAGCCACAGGACGTACGATGTAGTAGTGTGCGACTACCAGATGCCGGAGATGGACGGCCTGCAAGTGCTCCGGACCCTGCGGGAGAACGGCAGCCATGTGCCCTTCATACTATTCACGGGCAAGGGCCGAGAGGAGGTGGCCATCGAGGCGCTCAACCTCGGCGCCGACCGCTACATCCAGAAGGGCGGGGATCCCAAGGCCCAGTTCATCGAGCTCAAGCACGCCGTGGTCCAGCTGCACCAGCGGGTCCAGACGGAGAGCGAGCTGCTGGAGAGCAAGCGGGAGCTCGAGGTGCTGTACCATGCCACGGAGGAGCTGGTGGGGGACCACGACCTCCGCGAGATCTCCCAGACCATCTTCAAGGCCATACCCCTGGCCATGCAGACGGACGCCATGATGCTGACCTCCTACGATCAGAAGACCAATTCCATCTACACCGAGGCGGCGTGGTCCAACGGCAAGATGCTCGATGCCACGAGGTTCCCTCCCGTGGGCCTGGATCACGAGGGGCATGGGACCCAGAGCCAGGTCATCAGGTCGGGGAAGCCCCTCATCATCCCGGACTACCAGGCGTTGATCAAGGCCACTTCCTCCGACTATCACCTGGACGAGGAGGGTAAGGCACAGAAGCCGGCCAGGGAGATCACCGACCAGGCGAGGTCGGCGATACTTGTCCCCTTGAAGCGCGAAGACCAGGTGATCGGGGTGCTGTCGGTGATATCGGACTACAAGGGGGCGTTCTCCGAGGGGCACCTCAGGTTCCTGGAGCCGTTGGCCGGGAGCGCCGCGGCGGCCATATCCCTATCCAGGATGCATCAGGAGGAGGCTCTGGAGCTCGACCGCAGAGGATTGGCGGAGCACCAGCGCCTGCTCATGGAGGCGATGATAGAGGCGAGCGAGGAAGGCATAATGGTCTGGCACCTGGGCCGCGGGACGGAGGAGTACCACCCGGTGATATGGAACCGCGCCTCGGCCATTCTGCTGCTCGGAAAGGAGGAGGGAAGCTTCACCACCCTCAAGGATTGCTCCCAGGGGCTAAGCCAGGACCTGGACGCATTGGCCCGCGAGGTCGGCCGCACCAGCAACCAGGTCAAGGTGCTGGTGGTGCGCGAGGGGGCTCCGGACCGTCAGCTGATGGAGGTCTCCATCACCCCCCTGGACTCGGAGCATATCGGCTTCATCGTCGCGCCGAAGTGAGCCCTACTTGTTGATCTCCTTCAGGATGCGCAGCCCTTCCTCTATGTGCTTCTTCGGCTGCATCTGCGATGAGAAGACCATGCGGATGACCCCTTGCTTGTCGACGAGGAAGGTGACCCTTCCTGGGGTGTGCGCCAAGCCCCAAGCGCCGTACATGTCCCGGACCTTATTCTCGGTGTCGGCGAGGAGCTTGAAGGGGAGCTCGTGCTCGACGGCGAACTCCTTGTGCGTCTTGACGTCGTCAGCGGAGATCCCGATGACCTCGGCGCCATTGGCCAGGAACTGCTCGTGCATGTCCCTGAACTCGTGCGCCTCCATGGTGCAGCCGGTCGTGAAATCCTTGGGATAGAAGTAGATGACCAGCGCCTTCTTTCCTATCAAGGATCCCACGTCGACCGAATTCCCGTCCTGGTCCGGCAATGCGAACGCAGGGGCCTTGTCCCCGACCTTGAGCGTCTTGCCCAAATTTCCACCTCAAAGCAAGAGACGGGCCTTATTTCATAATGGTTTTGGCGAGCATTATGGGGGGCGAAAGGAATTCCTACGTCGATAAGATGAGCTGTTACCTTAGGCATCTGCGGGCGGAGCTGGAGCAGGCAGGGATCATGATCGACGAGGAGAGCCGAAAGAAGCTGGACCAGGCCATTCATCGGGTTGTGGGCGTGGAGTACAAGGATTGCCCCAAGGCCTGGAAGGGAGTGAAGGCGCGCATGGCCTCGGACAAGAAGGCTTTCATGGCCAAGGTCAAGAAGGAGTTGGAGGAGGCGTAGCGCCTACTCCTCGATGACGCGCTTGTAGGCCGCCGCGTCCAGCATGCCCTTGACCTCACCGGGGTCGGACATCTTCACCACGGCCAGCCATCCCTTCTCATAGGGGCTCTCGTTGATCCATTGGGGCGAGTCCTCCAGCGGCTTGTTCGCCTCGACCACCTCTCCGGTCACGGGAGAATAAATGTCGGATACGGTCTTCACGCTCTCCACGACGCCCAAGGAGTCGCCCTTCTTCACCTTCTTACCGACCTTGGGTAGCTCCACGTAGACTATCTCGGTCAGCTCATGCTGGGCGTGGTCCGTGATGCCGACCCGGGCGTTAGCGCCCTCGACCTTCAGCCACTCGTGCTCCTTGGTGTAATGAAGCCCATCTGGTACCGAACTCATCTCTGTCCCCGGGGCGTAATTGGCCATGCCAGAGATATAGGTTTTGATGCAGGTCATAGCTGAACAAGGCATTTTGAAGGTTCTAAAAAAAAATCTTAGAGTATTGAAAACGACTCCATCAAAGTAAATGAATGAGGCCTATGCGCAACGAAGCTCACTGGCCTGCTCTACACAACAAGCCAATTCCCTTGATTTTCCTTCGCAAATTTCTCCGGGAGGTGTATCAAATCATCCCTATCAATAAAAGAATGATGATAACTATCGCTAGAGCGATCAAACCTATCCAACCGGGAGTCCACCTATCCTGAGCTATAGGACCTCCTCCGATCTCTCTTGACCAGCCTCTCTTGCTATTGCCCATCCAATACCTATTATCACAATTGACTCAGGAACCTTAAGAATTGGCATGGATGTATGGGGATCAGGCTAGTAGAATCAGAAGCTTGGATCGTGAATGGAAGGTATGCGCAGCAAGTACATGCAGCATCAGTTCATAATGTAATTTATGGACACGATTTTGAAACTGGAAAATGCTTTATATGCATATCGGGGATGATTCCCCCACCTCTATGAGAATCGTCGTACGTGGCATAGTCCAGGGCGTGGGCTTCCGCCCCACCGTTCACAGGGTGGCCACGGCCATGGGCCTCAACGGCTATGTGCAGAACAACGGCTCCAACGTGGTCATCGAGGTGGACCGGGAGGCGGACGAGTTCGTGAGTAGGCTGAAGGCCCAGCTCCCGCCCTTGGCCAAAATCGAATCCCTCGAGGTCGAGGAGGGGCTGCCACCTGGCGAGCTCGGCAAGGGGTTCAGGATCGTGCCCAGCCAGAAGGGGATGCGCGGGGTGGGGATACCGAACGATGTGGCCCTCTGCGAAAATTGCCGTAGGGAGCTCTTCGATGGCGAGGACAGGAGATACCTCTACCCTTTCACCAACTGCACCGATTGCGGCGCTCGCTTCTCCATAATCGAGGACCTGCCGTACGACCGCGAGAAGACGTCTATGCGGGCATTCCCCATGTGCCAGGAGTGCAAGGAGGAGTACGATGACCCCTCGGACCGGCGATTCCACCATCAGACCATATCCTGCCCGCGCTGCGGGCCGACCTTCTACCTCATGGACAAGGAGGGCAGGAGGATGGAAGGACCGCCGATACCGACCTTCGCCTCCTTGCTGGAGGAGGGCAGGATAGGCGTCTGCAAGGGCTGGGGGGGCATGCACATCTGCTGCACCTTGAACACTCTGCCGAGGCTCCGCCTCTGGTACCGCCGGAAGGAGAAGCCTTTCGCGGTCATGGTGCGTGACATAGATGCCGTCAGGCGTTATGGCAACCCCGATGAATTCGAGAGCGAGCACCTTCGATCCAGCCATAGGCCCATCGTTCTTGTCCCGAAGGTCGAGAGCCAAATGACCGAGGCCATCTCCCCCGGCCTCGGCAATATCGGGCTCTTCCTGCCCTACACAGAGATGCAAACCCTGCTCTTCTCCTACCTGGACGAGGACGCCCTGGTGATGACCTCGGCCAACGTACCAAGCGAGCCGATGGTGCTCAGTGACGAGGATGCCCTGTCGTTGGGGGCGGAGTGCTACCTCATGCACGACCGCGAGATCGTGAACCGCTGCGATGACTCGGTCCTCAGGACCTTCGGGAAGAGCACCTTCTTCATCCGCAAGTCGCGGGGCCACATTCCATCTCATATCGAGCTAGGCCTCGGCGGGACGGCGCTGGGGGTCGGGGCGCAGGAGCACATCTCCGGCGCTGTGGCATATGGTGGACGGGCCCATCTCACCCAATACATCGGTGACGGCTCCTCCTACGGCGTGATGGAGTTCCTGGAGAGCGCCCTGGATTACCAGATGAGGCTGCTGGGGGTGAGGGAGGTCCAGGCGGTGGCCGTGGACCTGCACCCTGGCTATAGCACCAGGCGCCTGGGCAAGAGGCTGGCTGAGGAGAAGGGGGCGGGGATCGTCGAGGTACAGCATCACCACGCCCACGCCGCCGCCCTGATGGTCGATGCTGGCCTGGAGGAGATGGCGGTCCTGACGCTCGACGGGACCGGATACGGGGCGGACGGGGTGGCGTGGGGAGGGGAGGTCCTCATCTCCGACTTTGACTCGTACAAGCGGGTCGGGCACCTGCAGGAGTTCCCCTTGCTGGGGGGCGAGAAGGCGGTGTACGACGTCCGCCGCCTGGCATTCTCTCTGGCCGAGGCGGGAGGGCTCGAGACCAGTTACTTCGAGGAACGGGAGGCGGAGATCATGCGCAAGATGGCGCCCTCCTCCCCTCGGACCACGGCCATGGGCAGGCTCCTGGACGCCGTCTCCTGCCAGCTCGGCGTCTGCGAGTACCGTTCCTACGATGGTGAGCCAGCGATGAAGCTCGAGCCCCTCTTGGAAAGGGGGAGGGACTCGGTCCCCATACCGATATCGAGGCGAGGGAACATCATCCATACCGCGGAGATGTTCAAGGCCATGGCCGAGGCCAAGGGAAGGCCGGAGGACAAGGCGCGCTCCTTGGTGAAGGCGGTTATGGGGGGGCTGGTGGATATTGCGGTCGAAGCGGCGCGGGACAAGGGCGTGGGGAGCGTCGGAATAAGCGGCGGCGTCTCCTACAACCGAGCCATCAGCTCCATGGCCAAGGAGCTCGTCGAAGCCCAAGGCCTGAAGTTTGTGTGCCATGACCGGCTGCCCAACGGGGACGGTTGCATCGCGGTCGGGCAATGCGCGATAGCATTGAAAAGGATGAAGTGAATCAGGTGGCAGGCGTACCGATGCACCGAAAGCTGCCTGCCTTGTTGCTGATATCCTTATTCCTCGTCTTCTCGCTAAGCGCCCACGCCGCAGCCGGGGCCCCTCCCGCCATTGGTACCGGACCAACCGCGGCGCCGATGACCGGGGTGGTGATCGATTCCCCCGAAAACGGCTCGCACCTGAACGGGCTGAACATCACCGTCAGCTGGCACATGACCGGGTCGGTCGCCGCGATCCAATTCTACCTAGTGAGCGTGGACGGGGGCGGCTGGATCAACAACTCGCTCCGCACCAGCATCTCTCTGATCATGCCGCAGGAGGGAGCGCACTCTGTCCGTGTGCAAGCCTGGACGGAGATCGAGGTCGTCTACTCGGACATGGTCATCTTCTTCATGGACACCATCCCGCCGACGGTCATCGATTATCAGCCCATCGGCACCCAGGTCCCTGTCTCTGCTGAGATTGTCGTTACCTTCTCGGAGGAGATGAACAAAGACTCGGTCATCGTCACCGGCGTCCAAGGCACCTCGACCTGGGATGGGCAGACGGTGACCGTGACCATCACCCCCTACGAGCCGCTCTTGCTCGAGCACAACTATCTGTTGATCGTCTACGGCCAAGACCTGGCCGGGAACAACCTTACCTGGTTCTCATGGAGCTTCAGCACCACCAGCCAAGGCTCCGTCACAGGCCAGGTCGTCGATGACCGTGGTGACCTGGTTGCGGATGCAGACGTCCTCCTGCTCCACAACAACGAAGTGGTGGCCGAGACCAAGACCGACGATAACGGCCGGTTCCAGATTAGCGCCCCTGCCGGTTCCTACAATCTTACCATTTCCAAGGACAGCATCATCGCCAAGACCGTCCCCGTGGAGATCACGGCGGGAGGGGCGCTCGACATCGGCGTTGTCCAGGTCCAACCGGCCCCTGATTACGAATGGGTCGTGATCGACGCGGTGATCGTCGTCGGCGCGCTGGGCCTCTTCTTCGTAGGCAATAGGAACCAGCGGCTTAGGAGGAAGTGAGCCCTACACCTTCTCCTTGCCCGGCGCTTCCATCCCCACCAGCCTCTCGTCGGGGAACCTGGTGGTGGGGAAGGAGAAGTGCATGAGGCGGAAGGCCCACCTGCCTTCGGACCTCTGCAGCACCGCGCTGAACCTCATCGGCCATACATAGCGTTCCCCCATCATCAGCTCCATGACCACGTTGGATGCGCCCCGGGCGATCTCCGCCACCTTCTCCTTGGCGCTGAGGTCGCCGTCCACCACCGCCTTGACGTATTTCAGGTGGTTCTCGCACACCTGCTCGTCGGGCATCACCTTCTCCACGAAGCCGTTGCTCTCGACCCAGGCCACGTCCCCGGCCACCCTTATCTTGGCGATGGCCACGTTGAAGTAGACGTCACCCCAGTTCCGCCAGTCGTTCTCCAGCAGCTTCCTCGCCCCGCCGCTGTGGCGAGGCCATTCGGTGTCCTCAGGCAGCAGGCCACTGGTGCCGATTATGGTCACATGGCCATCGGAGGGGAACAGCTCCTTCATGTAATAATCCAGGGAGGCAGGGTTCCTCTTCAGGTAACCGTCCTGCAGCTTCTGGAGGGCTTGCCTCACCTGTTCCTCGTCAGTGGTCCGCGCCTTCGAGCTCCGGGGCATGTACTATGGAAGGGAGGGGAGGAAGTTACAACTTTCGAAGGTGGCCTGCGCACGTCTTGTCAATACCGTATCAAGGCGAGGCCTCAGCCACGCTGGGAGCCTTGGCTCCGTAGGTGACCCGGAAGCGTTTCTGGAAGCGCTTGAACATCACGAGCACAGGCTTGCCCAGGGCGATGGCGAAGATGACGTTCCCTATGATATGTAAAAGCCCGAAAGGCAATCCAGCTATCAGGGTGGGGATGAGCAGGTCGGGGTCGCAGCGGTAGAAGACGATCCAGCTGCTGAAGTCCATCACCGTGTTATAGGCCATCCCCAAGATAATTCCGAGGAGGATGACCACGCGGACGCCGGCGTCCGGGTGGCGCTTTCCATAATAGCCAGCGACCAGCCCGACCATGGCCCAGGCCATCATCTCCCAGGGCGTCCAGGGGCCCTGCCCGAAGAACATGTTGCTCACCGCCGCGGTCAGGGAGCCGACCATGGCGCCGGCCAATGAGCCGAACACCAGGCCGACGCAGATGATGAGGAAGGTGCAGGGCTTGATGTTGGGCAGGGCGGCGAACGGAATGCGCGAGGCGGCGGTGATGGCCGCGAGCACGCCGATGAGCGCGACCTCCTTGGAGCTGATCTTGGACTCCTCGAACTTGGCGAACAGCACCGCGAGGATGAAGAAGACCAGCATGATGGAGAGGAAGGCGGCGTAGTCCGCCAGCAGCGAGGTGGAAACCACGCCGAGTGCCACGATCGCCACGGCCGTGACCACCGCCCCCAGGCTCGCAAGCATGCTGGCCTTTATCTTCATCTCAAGCCTCCACGCATATCGCGCTCTTGGCCAGGCTCATGATGCTGTCCAGGGGCACGTCCGTCAGGCGCCCTTCCTCAAGCCTCATGACCCGGGTCGCGTGCTCCGCCACGAAGCGGTAGTCGTGGGTGACAAGGACGGTGGTCATGCCCTGTTCCCGCAGCGCGTCTAGGATGGAGGCCATCTTCTCCTTGTTGCCGTAGTCCAAGCCCCGGGTGGGCTCATCGAGCACCAGGATCTTGGGCCTGCCCACGATGACCGAGGCCAGGGCCGCCCTCTCGCGCTCGCCGCAGCTCAGGTCACGTGGGAACATCTCCCTGTAGCGCTCCAGGTCGAGCACCTTGAGGGACCAGTCGATCCTCTCCTTCCACTCCCTGTGGTCGATGCTCAGGTTCTTCAGGGTGAACTCCAGCTCCTTGGTCAGCGTCTCCTCGAAAAGGTAGTTGTTGGGGTTCTGCCCCAGGTAACCTATCTGGTTGGCGAGGCTGGCCGTGGTGGACTTCTCGATGTCCTGGCCCATCAGGACGACCTTCCCAGCCTTGGGCCTCAGCAGCCCGTTGAGGTGCTTCAGGAGGGTCGACTTGCCGCAGCCGTTGGCCCCGACGATGGCCACTATCTCCTGGGACCTCACGTCGAGGCTCAGGTCCTTCAGGATCTTGGTCTCGCCATAGGCGAAGTCGAGCGATCGAGCAGAGAGCACCACGGATGAGTGCCCATCCTCGACGGTCTTCCTGCTGAAGTCGGCGATCAGCCCCTTCTCCCTCAGGGCAAGCATCAGCTCCTTCGGCTTCCCGTCCAGGATGATGCGGCCCCCCTCCATGAGCACGATCCTCTGGGCATGGCGCAGGCAGCGCTCGAGCCGGTGCTCGACGATGACGATGGCGATCCCCTGCTCCCGGTTGAGGCGCTTGAGGAAATCGAGGAAGAGCACGGCCGTCTCCTCGTCCAACTGGGAGGTGGGCTCGTCTAGGACGATGTACTTGGGCCTCATGGCCAGCACCGAGGCCAGTGCCACCTTCTGCTTCTCGCCTCCCGACAGCTCGGGGATGAAGCGCTTGAAGAAGCGCTGCAGGTCGAAGTAGGTTGAGAGCTGAGCCACCCGGGAATGCATCTCCTCCCTCGACAGGGCGAGGTTCTCCATCCCGAAGGCCATCTCGTTCTCCACGTTGGTCATGACCAGCTGGTTCTCAGGGTCCTGGAAGACCATGCCGATGATGCCAGCCAGCTTCGCCGGGGGGGTGTGCCGCGTCTCCTGGCCGTCCACGGAGACGCCGCCTTCGATGTTGCCGCCATAGAAGTGCGGTATCAGGCCGTTCAGCGCGCGGCATAGCGTCGATTTCCCGCACCCGGAAGGACCGACGAGGATGACGAACTCGCCCTCATTGATCTCAAGGCTTACGTCCCTGAGCGAGGGCTTGCCCGCGCCCCCGTAGGTGAAGGTGAACCGGTCCATTCGGATCATTTCCTCGCCCCCAGCAAAATCGGCGCGAAGAGCAGCACTTCCACTGCCACCACCAGAACGTCCATGGAGTCCACGGTGAGTGTGGACCCTCCGATGTAGTTGGCGTTGCCATAGCCGAGGATGAACATCGCCACGCCGAACGGCACCGCGGCCAGTGCGAGGTACATTATCGCCCTCTCCCTTCTGGACATTATCGGATCGTAATAGGAAGTCCTCCTCCTGGCCCCGAAGCCCCTCGCCTCCATGGCCTCGGCGATCTCCATGGAGCGGTCCATGGAGTTCAGCAGCAATGGCATCATCACCGGGGCCCTCACCTTCGCCTTGGCGATGACGTTGCCTTTGTCGAACTCCACGCCTCGAGCCTTCATCGCGTCCTCGATGCTGCCCGAGTCGGCCGCTATCGTGGGGTACATCCTGGTGGCTATGGACAGCCCGGTCATCGATTTCACCCCGAAGCGTGAGAGTATCTTGAGTAGGTCGTCCGGGTGGACGGTGAACGTCAGTACGGAGAAGGCCACGATGGCCAGGAACAGGCGGAGGCTCATCGAAGTGGCGAACAGAATGGACTCCTGCGTCACCTGGATGATCCATATGGTGAAGATGACGGTGCTGCCCTGCGAGAACAGGATGCTGAAGAGGAAGAGGAAGGCCGCCACGTAGACGGTGTACTTGAGCAGGCTGAGGGTGGCGCGCAGCACCTTGGCCGCCGTCACCACCACTAAGGCGAACACCAGGAAAACTGCCAGGTAGAAAATGTCCGAGATGAGGATTGAGAGCAGGAAGATGGCCGCCACGAAGGCTATCTTCGGCCTAGCATCCATGCGATGGATGCGGGAATCCTTATCCTGGTAGGGGAAGAGTAGCGGCATTTGCGCTCATCCGGCCAAGGGCGTGTACTTCCATTCCACGCTGTCACCGTTGGCGATGCTGATCATGTTGCAGGCGCGGTTCCCGTAGACGCCGTTCAGGTAGAACTGCCACCCCGGCCCGCCTCCAACCTGGTTGGTGAGGTCGGCGATGGACGTGACCAGCAGGCCCAAGGTCTGGTTCTGGGTCCCGACAGCGAAATCGGCGATGGACGCCGCCTCCATGAGCTGCAGATAGCAGTTCGAGCCGCTGGTGATGTTCTTGAACGTCCAGACCGAGTGGCCGGAGTTCTCCACCGTCGTGGCCTGCCATTCCCCGCTCACCATCTCCCAGGTCGTGATGTTCCCGGGGTGGATGGGCGCGGCAGTGTCCACGAAGTCTATGGACAGGTCCGTGGTCACGTCGTCCTCCGAGCCGCTCAGATCGGGGAAGGCGAAGACGGCGATGATCACGATTATCACGATAACGATGGCGATCAGCGCCAGGTCCGTCCTTTTCAGCTTGCTCATATGACTCTCCTTCTCATCAGCAAGATTGCTACTACTACAACGATCGCGACTATTCCTATGGCTGCGGCAATCCACAGCAAGGTGTTGTCGTCAGTGGGTTCCGTGGACTCGATGTTGGCGAAGTCCGTCGCTGAGGAGGATTGACCAGCCGGGTTGGTGATCGTAAGAGTCACCGTGTAATTGCCGTCCTCGGCATAGGTATGGCTCACCGACCTCCCAATACTTGTGTTGCCATCGCCGAAGTCCCAGGCATATCCGAACAGGCTGGAACCGACCGCAGAGCTGACTACTAAGTCAACCTGTTTACCGTCGATGGTCTTCGTGAACGAGACTACCGGTGGAACCACGCTGTTCAGGGAGAAGGCATACACGTGCCCGTTGTCCGATGAGACGTAGAGCACGCCGTCGGCCACCGTAGGCGCGCTCAGCGCATATTGGGCGGGGTCGAGCGGCATCTGCCAGTAGAGCTCTCCCGACTCACTGATGGCCAGCAACCGACTCTGCGCCTCGTTGGTGACCAGGAATATGGAACCATCCACGCAGGTGGGTGCCGCCCCGGCGAACATCGTTCCCAAGGACAGGTTCCAAAGCCTCTCACCGGCGAAGCTCACCAAATGAAGGTCAGTCGCGGTTATGGAAGCCACTCCATTGCTGGACAGTGCAGGCGAAGCCGGTGATGGTCCGAGTTCCGTGTAGCCTAGAACATCGCCGTCGAAGCTGACCCAAGCCAGACCTCCGTTGGTCGCCGAGGCTCCAGAGTAGTTGGAATAACTAACAACCACAAATGAGTCCATTACCAACGGGAAGCCGCGGATCTTGCTTCCCACGGCCATGCTCCATTTCTCCGTGCCATTGCTTGCGAAGAATGCATGAAGTTTCCCATCCTCCGCGCCTATGTAGATGGTCCCGTCCCATGCGGCGGGAGACGAGGAGTAGATGGCGGCTGCGACGGTGCTGTTCCACGCCTCTGACCCATCGTCATGCAGGGCGTAGAGCTTTCCATCGCCCGATGCCACATAGATCAATCCGCGATAGGCGATAGGCGACGGGGAACCGTACACCATTCCCGACTTCGTGTCGAAGTCCCAGCGGGGATCGCCGGACGCGGCGTCGAAGGCATAGATCTTTCCGTTGGCCGAAGGGACGACCAGGAGTCCTCCATAGATCAACGGGGCGCCTACCTGGTAGCCTGTGCCTATCTCCTTGCTCCAAACGATCCCTCCGGATGAGTTAAGGCAGAAGACGGTCGAGTTGGTGTCGTAGCCGAAGGTGGTGAAGTTCAGCAAACCGCTGGTAACAGCGTACTGCAAACCGTTCGCGCTCACGATCGGAGCGTCGATGGCGCCATTGCCCAAGTCCACGTCCAATTTAAGGGTGACGTTATTCGGTGCGATTGCGGGCTGAGCGCCGGTGTTAAGGTTATCGTGACGGTAGCTGCTCCAAGGATAGCGATTCTCGGGAGTGGCGCCAGGGATCAGCGTCCATGAGGCGAAGTAGGTCCAGGCGATGGCCGGCACGCTGTTGGCTGGCGTCGCAGATGCGCCCACCCACGAGCTCTCCCAGGCTCCCGTATCCGCGTTCCAGGTCCAGAAAGCCCAATATTCCCCGGTGTCCGGGTTCCAGCCTCCGATCGAATTGTTGTCCCCGATGCCCTCTATCGAGTTGACCGACCACCCGAACTGGGAGTTGGTGGCGTTCACGATGAAGCCCAGCTGGTCGGCCGCTTGCATGGTGGCGTCGAAGGCGGTCATGCCTGAGGTCACCTGTACGTCGGCCCAGGCGATCCGCCCGTCACCGAAATCGAATGAGACCGCGCAGGCGTCGTATGTCGCAGCCTGGGCAGGAATGGCAAATGATGCCATCAGCAGCAAGGAGGTTAGCGCTAAGATACCAAACTTCAAATTCAATCCCTCTCCTTTCCAATCAGTCAGTGTGAGTTGGATATATCATCCAACTGATACAGAATCACAGACTCCGTATATATCCTTTTTTCTCGTGAATAGCTAAGACAATTCGCCATTCTGGAAAAAAATTGTGCGGAGTGTATCCGAGGCTCGAACCTCACGGCATCCCCCGCCACAACTCCGCCATGCTAAATGATATTAAAACGCACATCCCTATTTATCTAGAGCCAATGAAAGATTACATTAGTGAGTTAAGTGACGAGCAATGGCAAGCTCTCAGAGAAAATATCCGTGTTGTGGCATGTCAGATATCGGTGAACGCCTTTCTGGATGTCGCGGATAGTAATAGCGTTATCAACAGCACACGTCCTTATTTTATTATGTCTGGCAAAGCCTTTGCGATAAATATTATCAATCTTTTTCATATCGAAGGAGACGACATCGATAAAATGGGAGATTGCTGCCTTATTTTCCACAAAATTTCCGACCATGATATGAATGAAATCGAAAGAACAAAAGATAAGATAGTTTGCGTCGGGGGGACAAAGTGTCATTGGAGGGACAATCCAAAGGAGATGTGCATAACGCATGGCGCCATATTCTTGAACGCTGTTTGCGAAGCCATCAATCCTGAGTACGAGTGTAAATTCACCCATATGATCACTAAAGGCGATCCTTTCTGCTCCTGGGTCATCGAGAAAAAGAAGAAGTGAATGGCTCCAGCTCACCTCTCAAAGCCCGAACCTCACGGCATCTCGATAAGTCCTGGACCTTTACCTGATGTTCAAATGAAGATAGATCTGCGTCATCGCAGTGTCCTCGTGGCCGAGGTTCTCCCTGACGACCTCCAAGGAGGATAATCTTATCCAGTTGCGAGCTTTACCATTGCTTTCTTATTATAGCAGACGAACCGAGCAAGCCAATCCCAATAATACCAATAACTGCTGCTATGCCAGATTCAATCATACCTAGAAACAATAACCCTGCAGCGATCAAACAAGTTACCAATCCAATGATAAAGAGAATTTTATTCGTAATCGATTCATCTCCTTCAGAATCTTGCGAGTCATCCTAGAAATATCCTTTCATGCTAGCGTTCGTTGATTGCCGAAGAATAACTGGTTCGATTCACAGCCCGAACCTCACGGCCGCGTAACATACCGAACGGAGCCTCCTAAAGTGTAATTGTACCATTCAAGTCGTAAGGAACGCTCACAGTACCCAGGAACATGTCGAAATAGGCAGTTCCTACGAGCCTCCAGTCCGCCCCACCCTGCTGGATCAATGACCAGATGGTCTGAAGTCCCCCTGAATATGAGACGGTGAACAGTTGGGGAATGACTACGGAACCCCCAGCTGGGATGGTCGTCTTCTCCAGGTTCTGTCCGCTCCCCACGTTGATGTCGTTGATATACAATGTATAATCGGTCCTATCGAGGGTGGCCGCGTTGGCGTTCGGGTTTGTAAAACGAAGTATGATGTTGAGGGTCGCGCTGGATGTGTTTAAACTCACCAACTTTACCCCATCTGCGCTTACCTGGATGTCCTCTAATGCCTGTCTTTGCTGGACCTGTTGATAGCTAAGAAACCCTACTACAATTGCAATGATGATCACAACGACCAACAAGGCAATAGTACCTCTCTTCAAGCATACCACCTTACGGTATCCCTGATTACCTAGGATAATGCTTCTTGATGATCGCCATCTTCTCCTCGTATTCTTCCTTGGCAATCTCCTCGTCGATGTACTTGTTGGTGAGTCGCTTTATCGGGTCGTCGGCAGTCCCTTCTTCCTTCGCCTTCTCCTTTGTGGCTTCGCCCTTCTTCCTTATCGTCCAGTGGCAGGTCTTGTCGCCCTTGGTCATCATGCAGTCGTAAGCGAACTTGTAATCGGGGTCGATGGCTTCGCAGATGCCATTGCAGAAGGCTTCGAATTGCTGACAGACCGCTACCGGGGCTTCTCTAAAGGGACAATCCACGATAGTACGCTCCACCATGTTCAGTTCTGGAAGTGTGCTTGACGGCTCCATATGCAGCGCCCCATCAATAAGACATATGCTTGAGGTGATGCGCAGTAGGTCGAATGCACCATGGCTGGCTGAGGACCTTTTTAAGCCAAAGGAGGCTCCTCTGTGCTTCATATAAGGTGCTAGCATAGATGCCACCCGCTCTTCTCCCAAGTGATCTATGAGGGCTTTAGTGGCCAAAATCCAAAATTCCGCTAGGTATTGGACGGAGAAGCTATCCACCATTTCCTTTGGAAGCTCCCAATTGAGGATATCGGCTATCATAGGGCCCAGGTCGCTTTCGTCCTTTAGATCCTGGCGACCGAATGGCTTCATGACCCACTTACACTCCTTGTCCCCTCGCGCTGCGCATGATACCAAGGTGGATTGGTATGGGACCTCAAGCGCCTTGTTATAAGTCTCTTTTTCACAAAAAACCGTACAAATGGCATCAGGCCCATCCGAAAACGGACAACCGGATACTGTGGATATTGCCCCCCTCTGGAATACTCTAGCCCTCACTACTGGCGTTCGAGAGATGAAATTCCAAGTGACTGCAAAATAGAATCCCATCGCAATTCTGTCTTTCTGGTCTAGTCCAAAAGCCTTCATGATGATTAGGAGCGCTGCGTTCTCTGCGTTTCGGAAATATGGCCAAAGCAGTTTGACCGCTTCTTCTGATCCAGCGGTGTCCACTAAGGCTTGAACGCCATTGAGAAACCAATCGACGAGCAATTCAGACGCAAGCTCTCCTTGCTCCGCGGACAGCTCCAAAGGTTGATTCTGCCCCATCTTTCCCCGATGATGATTGGTATCGGTGTTCTTATAAGGCATCGCTCCATCGCCAGAACCTCACGGCATCCCTGACGACTACGGACGAAACGGCCCCGACCTTGAAACAATCTAATAAAATAAGAAAAAAAATATTAAATTAAGCAGACCAGATGGCCCAATAGTAAGCATTATATACCCCGACAATTCGCGGAATTATCTATATCCCCTTCGGAATGGTGCGAGGGGCCGGATTTGAACCGGCGGACCTCTGCAGGAACAGATCTTGAGTCTGTCGCCTTTGACCT
>JAJRAN010000016.1 GCA_028682915.1 Methanomassiliicoccales archaeon
TTCAGAATCCCCAAGACATTGGTGACCAACTTGCATGCGTCAACCTGGTCGATGTCGGTCCTGAATTTAGGACGGTTTGGATAGGGGCTCTTAACGGCAACTCATGGATCTATGTGACGAATTCCCTGGTTGAGGTACTCGGCAGCGAGAAAGCGCTTGAAATACTAGGATGGCACATGAGGCTTTTAGGCAATTCCCTAGGTGTTCGCCTTAGGAATAGATTGGACGAGGAGGGCCAGGACGCCGTTTCTATCAATAACCTTTTTGAAGAGTTGAATAAAGCCGGCCATCAGGAAGGCAAAGTGATGCAATTGACCAAAGACGAGGTCATCAAGGAGATCACTTCCTGCCCCTTGTCGGGCTCTCCCAAAGAAATCGTTTCACAGTTCGAGAGCTTCGCCAATGGCGTCTGCGAGGTGATCAACCCCGACTTCTACGTCACACATACCCAGGCGATGTGCCGCGGCGACCCTAAGTGCGTAAGGGTGATTGCCAGGAAGTCTACCGCGAAGGCGCAGAAAGCTCGATCGGATATCCCGCAGAAAGATGAGGACGGAGGGAACCTGGTATTATTGAAATCCAGACTAGCTAAGGGCGAGCTGTCCCTGGACGAGTATCGTCTATTGCGCGATGCATTGACGGAGTAGCCAGGTCGGATCAGCCGACGACGCTCACCGAGCTCGAGCCGTCCTCGTTCTCCTGGACCACGATCGCGCCGCCCACCAGGTCCTTGACATCCTCGATGTGGGTGATGAGCAGTATCTGGGAGAACTGCTTGGACAGCTGACCGAACGCCTCCATGATGTTGCGCTTGCGCCCCTGGTCCTGCGATCCGAATATCTCGTCCAGGATGAGGAAGTTGAGCGCGCTCCCCGCCCTCTCGGAGATGACCTTGGAAATAGCCAGCCGCAAGCAGAGGTTGGCCAGGTCCGCCTCCCCGCCGGAGAAGCGCGAGAGCGCGTACTTCTCGCCCCGGTCGAAGACGGATATCTCGTAGTCGGCGTCGAGCTCCATACCTGGGTACTTGCCGTCGGTCAGCTCTTCGAACAGCCTGGAGGATAACTCGGACAAGGTCGGCACGACCCTGGCCATCATGCTCTCCCGGAAGTCGCGCATCGCCTTGCTCAGGGCGCTCTGCTCCTCCAGCTGCCTGGAGATCTCCTCTGCCGCCTTCTCGCGCTGCTCCAGCTCCTCTAGGGCCGAGCGCTTGGCCGCTTCCTCCGCCTTATTCCGCTCCAGCCGCTTGTCGGCCTGAGCCACCTGAGCGGAGGTCCTCTCGCGTACGCTCAGGAGCGAGTCCAAGGCATCCTGCGCCCTCCTCCTCTCGCCTTCCACGTATCCGAGGGAGGTCATCCTCGCCTCGATCCCCTTCGCTTGATCCCCTAGTGTCCGAAGGTCGGCCTCCGACTCATGGAGCTCCCCTTGCCAGCGCGGCAGGGCCTCCAGCTCCACCGTCAGCGCCCGATGTCGCTCCCACCTCGGCCTGAGCTCCTGCAGCCCTATCCTCAAGGAGGCGTGCTCCTCCTCGCTGTAATCTTCGACTTGGATGGCATCCATCGCCCGTTGGATCGCGCCCAGCTCCTCCTCTGTCGAATCCAACTTCTCCCGCGCGGCGCGCAGGGCCTCCTGGGCGCGGACCTCCTCGTCGCATTTCGCAAGCAGCTCCTTCCTCCTCTTGTCCAACGCGTCCAGCTTCTGGCGCCTCTGCTCCAGCTCCTGCTTGACGGCGGTGAGCTCTGCCCTCGCCTCCTGGGCCTGGCCCTGCAGCTCCGTGAGCTCCTTCTCCAGCTTGTCGACGAGGAACGAGTGCTGGTCGCAGAGCTTGCGCTCGCAGGTGGGGCACTCGCTCTCCGGCCCCAGGCGCCTGATCTCCTCCAGCTTCTTCCCTTTCTCGCCCGCCTCCTTGGTCAGCCTGCGGTCGTCGGCCTCGAGCAGGCGCGACCTCTCCCGGAGCGTATCCCTCTCGCCCGTGGCCGTGGATATGCTCTCCTCGACCGTCTGCAGCCTCTTCCTGGAATCAGCGCAGGCGGAGAACATGCGCTCCCGATCCGCCAGCGCGGCCTTGGCCTTGCTCGACTTCGTCTCGGCGTCGGCCCGCTGCTGCGCCAGCGCCTTCCGCCGTTCGAAGGCTTGCGCCCGGGAGTCGAGCAGCTCCTTCTTTCTGGAGGCCTCCTCATAGGCCGCGTGATCCCGGTCGAGCGCCGCGATCTCCTCCCTCTTCCCCTCCAGCTCCTTGATCCGCTGCCTTGCCTTGTCGGCGTTGGAGCGCGCGGCCTCCGTGTCCTTGCGGTTGGCGAGCCTCTCCGCCTGGAGCTTGGAATGCGCTTCCTCCAGGCTGTTCAGCGCGTCTCTGCGCTCCATCGCGGAAGCGACGTCCCTCTGCACGGCGGCCAAGGCCTTCTCCACGGAGTCCAGCTCCCTCTCCGCCTCCGACTTCGTCCTGGACAGCTGGTCGAGGTCATTTCGGAGCAGGTCCGACCTCCTGCTCCCGTCCGGCGCCAGCTGGTCCTGCTGCATCCCGAAGAGGCGGTCCTGGATCGACTTCCGCTCCCGGTCGATCTCCTCCACCGTCTTGGTCAAGGACTCTATGCCCAGCATCCTTCGGACCACCTTGCCCCTCTCCGCGGCGCTCAGGCTGCTGAGGGCGTTGAGCTCCTTCTGCCTGGCGAAGACCGAGATGAAGAAGGACTTGTAGTCCATGCCAAGTATCCGCCTGATCTCGTCCGTGACCCCCTTGTCCGTCTTGGCCAGCTGTTTTCCGTTGACCGAGAGCTGTGCCTCCATGGTCTGGGACCTGCCCTTCATCGCCCGGTACAGGCGGTAGTGGTCGCCGGCGATCTCGAAATCTAGCAGGACAGAGCAGTCATCGTTCATGTTCGCGAAGGATGAGCGCACCCCTTCCTTCTTGCCGTCCCGGGTTATCGATTTCTCGTTGCCGTAGAGGGCCCATGCCACCGCTTCCATCAGGGTGCTCTTGCCTGACCCATTGGAGCCGAGTATCCCGACCACGCCGTCGGGGAATTCCAGCGAGGCCTGGCGGAACTTGCGGTAATTGCGGACCTCCAGGTTCCTCAGTCTGATTCCTCCACCCCCTTGGCGAGGTATTCCAGGCCGCGGGAGCGCACCCTGGACTTGTCCCCCCTCTCCATCGGATAACTCTCCAGGAAGGCGACCCACTCCTTGTCCAGGGCGCCGATGCTCGCCCCTTTCCCCTGCATGGCCAAGTCCTGGGGCCTGACCTCGAACTTGGGCTCGAAGTGCATGGCCTTGACCGCCAGCTGCCTGAGCCAGTGGAAGTTGACGTTCTTGTAGTTCTCGTAGCTCACGTCCTTGACCGAGATGCGCACTATCTTGCCCTCGACGTCCTGCGACTCGATGCGCTCCTGCAAGGAGGCCCTGAGCGAATTGAGGTCGAGGTCCCTGGCCTCTATCGTCCCCAGGTCCAGCATCGGCCTGGAGGGCATCTCGATGAATCTCCTCCTCCCCCGGTCCAGGTCGACCTCGATCATTCCCTTGGGGGCGTTGGCCTCGGAGAAGGAGAGCCTCTCAGAAGAGCCGGCGTAGCAGGCGTTGGGCGTAACCTCGGCGAAATCGTGGTAGTGACCGAGCGCGATGTAATCGAACTCCGGCCTCAGGTACGAAGCCGGGAGCACCTCCTCGTTGAACTCGCCCATGCGGAAGACCTGGAGGCTGGATATGCCCGCGTGCAGCATGGCCACGTTCCTTTTCCCTTTCCTGGGCTCGAGGCGGGAGGCCTCGGACGCCAATCGCTCCCCCTCGCAATGAGGGAGCGCATGGACCACGAGGTCGCCCAGCTCCACGACCTCGTACTCCTCGCGGAACACTGGGTAGATGTGATCCAGGTGCTCGAAGATCTTGAAGACCGAGCCGGTCTCCCTAAGCCTGGGGGTGGAGTGATTGCCGGCGATGACCACCACCGGGATCCTGGCCTCGCTCAGCCTGAGCAGCTGCTCCAGGGCGAAGGATATCGCCCGGTTGGTCGGTCGGACGGTATCGAAAAGGTCCCCGGAATGGAGCACGGCGTCTGGCCCTAGTTCCAAGCACTTGGACACCATGCGCTCGAACGCCTTGTAGAAATCCACCTCCCTCTGGTTCAGGCCGCTCTCCTCGTCCACCTTGGAGTAGGCGCTGTAGCCCAGATGCGTGTCGGAGATGTGGACTATCCTCATCCTTTGTCCTCTCCTAGCTAGCCAAGAACCATCGGGCGCTTAAAATGGATTGCTGAGACCGTAGTGAAAGTGCTCACTTCTGCTCCTCGTTCTCCACCAGGTTCTTGGTGAGCGCGCTCGACATCCTCTCGTAGGAGGAGTGCAGGTAGCCCCATATGAAATATGCCAGGAGGAGCCCTAGCGCTATGAAGATGATGGCCGCCGCGGCATGCGTGCTGTCCAGCGCGTAGGCTATCGGCGCCAAGGTCAGGAGGAGGATGATCACCACGGCGATCCTTATCAGCCTCTTGAAGAGGCGGAAGACGAAGGTGTCCTTGGCCAACTTGTAAGCCTTCGTGCCCGTGACGGTGTAGGTCAACGCCGCGACCAGCTTGTTCAAATGTGAGAGGATGTCCAGAATCACGGGAAGGGCGAGGGCCACTGTCAAGACCAAGGCCACGGCCGCGACGCTGACCCCCAGCACGTCGGCGACACCGTCCAAGGTGTTGCTTGCCGCGAGTAGCATCAGGCCGAAGAACTGGATGAGGATGAATATCACGACGTCGATAAAAAGCCAGAAGAGCTGCCTGCGTATCTCCGCCCTCCTCTCGGCCGAGGCGGAGAGGCGACGGCGCAGGTCCATGCGCACTCCCTCGATCACGGTCAGCGAGGAGAGCAGCCTCTTCGGCAGGTGGCGGACGATCCAGTCCAGCTCCCTCGGCCCTGACCTGATGGATATGGGCAGGACGACCATGGTGATGATGGAAGCGCCGATGATGGAGGCGTATAGTTCATTGGATAGCACCCCGGCCTGCACCCCGGAGTTCGCAAGTATGAAGGAGACCTCACCGATGGCCACCATCGCCGCCCCAGCGTAGAACGATGTCCTGGCCGGGAGGTTCGCCATGTAGCAGCCTATGGTCACGCTGAAGGTCTTGCCGATTACGAAGACCAAGGCGATCACCAGTGCGATCAGGAGCCCCTGCACCACCAGGACCGGGTCCACCAGCATCCCGATGGATACGAAGAAGACCGCCAGGAACATCTCCTTGATGGAGCCGATCTTGCGGGTCACGTCCTCGCCATGCTTGGACTGGGAGATGAGGACGCCCATGATGAAGGCGCCGATGGTCAGGCTCAGCCCGAGGCCGACAGCGAAGAGCGCGAAGCCGAAGCAAAGCCCCAGCGAGACCAGGAGCAGCGTCTCGGAGGAATATCGCTTGGCGACCCCGTTGATCAACCAGGGTACGACCGCCAATCCCAGGACCAGGCTGAAGGCGATGAAGGCCACGATGGCCAGGAATATGCCGATGGTCGAGGTGATGTCAGGGTTCTGGCCCGTGAGTAGCGGCGAGGTGACGGTGAGGAGGATGACGCCCGCCAGGTCCTCGATGATCAGGATGCCGATGACCGCGTCCACCCACTCCTTGCTCATATTGCCCGTGTCCACTAGGACCTTGAAGATGACCGCGGTCGAGGAGATGGCCATGATGGCCGCGAGGAATATCGACTCGCTGGTGCCGAACCCCAGGACCAGGCCCAGGCTGTAGCCGACGAGCAACATCAGCGCCACCTCGACCGTACCGGCCAGGATGGCGAAGCCCCCTATCTTCTTCAGCCGTTTCAGGTTGAAGTCGAGGCCGATGGAGAACATCAGGAGGGCGATCCCAATGTTGGCCAGGAAGTCGATCACCTGGGTGTCGAAGTAGACGTACTCACCGATCACCGTCGGGCCCAGGAGCATGCCGGCGACGATGTAGCCGATGACCACCGGGAAGCGGAGCTTGGTGAACACCACGGAGCACACACCGGCGATGATGGTTATCAGGGCGATCTCCAGCATGAACTGGGTCGTGGTGTCCATTCCGACTTCCCTCCTGGTTAGAAGAACTTACTATCCGTTCTAACTTTCCTCGGCTCCTTGCCCTCCTCTTCGCACGCCTCGGAGTTCATCCTTGCCAAGTATTCCTCGAAGAGGTGTATCTTCACTGGCACGGCGAAGGGGGTGAACGGCGACGCCACCAGGGCCTCACCCGGCATCAGCATCTGGATCTCATTGTCCAGCATGGAGATGTCCTGCTTGGCGCTGTTGCGCAGGATGTCGCGGTCCCTCTTGTCCGCCAGCCCGAGGATGAAGAGGGTGTTGAACTGCGAGACGACCTCCTCGTTGATGAGCTTGGGCTGCTGGGAGACGGCGCACAGGCCTACCTTGAACTTCCTCCCCTCCCGGGCGATCTGGGCGAAGATGGTGCCCTTGGACTGGGAAAGGACGCGCTGCGCTTCCTCCATGGCGATGAGCAGCGGCGGCAAGGAGTCGAACTTGCCCTTGTCCGCATAGAAGGACTTGTTGCGCTCGAATATCGCCCTCGCCAGGACGGTGGAAACGAGCAGCTCTTCCGCCTCGAACATGTTGCTGGTGTCAACCAGGACCACCTTGCCCGCGTGCAGGCAGGAGATGACCTGGTTGGTGATGCTGAACTGCTTGTCCTTGGTGATCAGCTCGAAACGGAAGATGTTCTCCAGGCGGCGCTTGATGACGTTGATGGAGCCTTCGTGGAAGCGGCCGCTGAGGTCCTGGGAGACGGCCTGCGCGTCCTTGGCGTGCAGCTCCAGGAGATAATTGGCGCCGTACCTCCATTGCGCCGCCTGCAGGCACTCCAGCTGCGCCGGCGTGAACTCGTAGAGGTTGGCCAGGTCGTCGATCTCTATCTCCGTGGCCGAGATGCGCAGCGGGTTGTAGGGGCCGTCGAGCTTGCGCGAGGAGAACACCTCCAAGGCCTGGCTCGCCTGCGCATGGCGGAGCCCCTTCTTGCCCGCCTCGCCGCCGTCGTAGTATTCGCCGTGCGGGTCGAGGATGAGGAAGCCGTACCTGCGCAGGCGCATGCAGCTGAGCGCCAGGTTCTTCATGAGGTTGCTCTTGCCCATGCCCGTGGTGGCGAAGATGCCGATGTGGTAGGGCATCGCCCTCCCCCAGAACCCGACCGGGCGTCCGAGCACCTTGTCGCCGGAGCGGAGTCTCCCCACCTCGATGTCCCCCAGATAGGCCTGGAGGAAGTCGTAGTCCTCATCGATCGGCCTGCGCACCTTGGAGAAGTGGGTGGGGATTGACTTGGTCTTCTTGAACTCCTTCCCCTGGATATGGCCCAAGGGGCTGGAGACCCCCACCTTGTACAGGCTGGAGGAGAGCCCGACGAGGTCCACCGCCTCCTCGTCGAAGTCCTTGATGATGAGCTCGCCCGCCTCCCTCTGCATCCAATCCGGGGACTCCATGTCCGCGCCGTGCTCGATGTCCATGACCCTGACCAGATACTTGGAGCTGGCGGCATCGTCCTCCACCACCAGCATCTCTCCCACTTGGAGCTCCTCGCGGCAGGGCGCGCGGAAACGGATCTCCATGACCCTTTCCCCGAAGACCCTTCCTACGTACTCGCTCGCGCTCTCAGGACCGGACATGCGAACCTCAGGCAGTAATGGCGGTATGGTAAAAAACGATTGCTCCTGGCCGATCTCGAATGTTAATCCGCGATTCATTTTCAGGAATCGTTATATCGCAGCTCGGTCTCGAACCGTCATGGCTTCTTGGATGGTCAAGGTCCGAGCCCTGGTCTCAATCGCCATCATGTTGGCTTTGGTCCTGGCCTTCGTCAGCGCGGACGAGGACGGGGCGGAGGATGAGGAGGGAGGCCTTCACATCCTGGCGGCATATGCCCTCTTGGGTTTGGCGCTGCTGCATATGCTCCTGAACTACAAGGTAGGGCTGTACGAGCTCAAGGCGCTCCTGGGTCTGGACAAGGCAAGCAGGTCGCGTCCGAAAGGCTAGCCCTCCAAACCTACCGAAAGGCTATTACAATTCTCAGCCCATTGTCCGTACATGGCTCTGGAGGTGTCGCGCCTTGGATCGGGGGAATCGAGGACCAAGCCGCGCATCAAGGTGGTGGGCATCGGGGGCGCTGGGTGCAACATCGTCTCCGACTCCGGCATGGAGGCGGTGGCCGTGCTCAAGGCCGAGGAGGGCGTCCACGATGTCAAGGTCCCGAAGAAATGCGTCCTCACCCCGGACCACGTCAAGCTCTTCAAGACCACCTCCCCTCAGATGTTCCACGCCATCGGCGGCAACCTGAGGACCGGGGTCTTCGGCTGCATCGGCGACGCCGACATCATGTTCCTGTTCACCGGGCTGGGCGGCGAGACCGGGAGCTCGGTGACGCCCGCCCTCGCCAACATCTCCCGCAAGCAATGCAAGCTGGTGGTGGTCTCGGCCGCGCTACCGTTCTCGGTCGAGGGCGGGGAGCGCAAGCACGTCGCCGCCGGGGCCATGGAGAAGGTGATGGAGCATTCGGACATGGTCATCACCTACAGCAACGACTCGCTGCTCAAGATCGCCCCCAACCTCCCGCTGAGGAAGGCGTTCGGGGCCATGGACATCATCATGATGGCGCCGGTCCTGGAGCTGGCGAGCGCGCTGACCATGGAGGATTTGCTCCAGGTACGTTCCGACTTCGGCGGCTGCAAGCACGTGCGCGCCGGGGTGGGCATAGCCAGCGGCCTGGACCGGGGGCTGAGGGCGGTGGAGGAGGCGTTCACCTCCCCCTGGTTCGACTTCGACGTCAGGACGGCCAAGACCGCGCTGGCGATCGCCACCGCCAGCGACATGGACGACGTGCAGCTGCAGAAGGTGGTGCGGGACGTCTCGCTCCGCCTCCCCAGCACCAGGATTAGGTACGCCAGCAGGACGGACCCGGCCATGGGCGAGAGGATGAAGCTCGTCCTCCTTCTCGGGGTCGGCCCTCTCAAGCCGTGATTAGTCCTTGATTATCTCCGGTGGCGCGTCGGCGAAGCGGACCAGCGCCTCCGCCTCCATGAAGTGCAGTTTTCCCGGGATCACCAACGTGTGCAAGGGCATGCCCAGGTCGGTCCTGCTGAGCTGGGAGGGGAATCCCGCCACCAATCGCTCCGAGGACGAGCCGACCCTAGCGCATCCTACCATCAGGGTGTCGTCCTTGATCAGCCCGTTCCCTATCCGCGCCTCGGCGTCCATGAGCCATCTGGTGCCCTCGGCGGCGCTCATGTACCTCCCTTCGCTCTCCCTAATATCCAGCAGCACCAGGGAATGCAGCCCCCTCTTGAGGTTCTCCAAGATGTTCTCGTAGGGGCTGGACGGCGAATACCCCTCCTCCTGGAAAGGCAGGGTGATGGTCCGCCCGAACTTGTAGGGCTGGAGGCCGAGGGCGGAGGCGCAGGCGGTGAAGATGGAGACGCCGTGGACCAGGCGGGTCGGTATGCCGAGCTCCATGGCCCGGAGCCGCAGGTCCACGTGCGTGGTCGCGGCCATGGTGTCCCCCGCGGTCACGAAGGCGACCCTCTCGGTCTTGGCCGCCTCGATGAGCTCCTCCCCCTCCTCCACGTCCACGCGGTCCAGCCTCTTGATCCTCTTGCCAATGAATCCTTCCAGCTGGGCCAGGTCCGAGTCGATGAGCCTGGAGGTGTAGAACTCGCCGTAGACAGCATCACAGGACTTGAGCGCGTTCAATGCCCTCACGCTCATGTCCTCCACGCCCCCCAGCCCTAAACCGACAAATAGCAATTCGCCCATGGCATCACCGTGCGCTCCCTCTGCTTGAAGGTGCCCAAGGGGAAAGGAGAACAGGTGCGTAAAAAGCTTTTAGAGGGCGACTTGCTGGACATCTCCCTGAAGGTCCGGAGGGAGGGCGACCTCATCCTCTTCCCGGTGACCTCGGAGGCGGCGGCCAGCTTCGGCTACCAGCTGGAGGAGGGGGAGTTCGAGGAAAGGGAGTTGGCGGAGACCGACTACAAGGATCTGGTCGAGGTGCCCGATGACCTGAGGCCCTTGCTGCCCACCTCCTTCGACGTGGTCGGGGACGTGGCCATAATCAAGATCCCGGACGAGCTCCTCCCCTACAAGGGACGGATCGGGCTCGCCCTGCGCGAGGCCTTCCCCCGCTTGACCACCGTCGCCATGGACAAGGGCGTGAAGGGCGAGCTGCGCGTGCGGGACCTGGAGGTCATCGCCGGAGGCCCGGGCACCGAGACCATGCACACGGAGTTCGGTGTCAAGCTGCTGGTCGATCCCGCCAAGACCTACTTCAACCCCCGGCTGTCCAACGAGAGGTTCAGGGTCGCCAAGCTCGTCCAGCAGGGTGAGGTGGTCATCGACATGTTCGCCGGCGTCGGGCCGTTCTCGATAATGATCGCCATGCACGCCTCTCCCGAGGCGGTCTACGCCATCGACCTGAATCAGGACGCCGTTGAGTACCTCAGGCTAAACGTTTACCTGAATCGTGCGCTCAGCGTGAGACCTATTCAAGGGGACGCGCGCGAGGAGATAGGAGAGCTCCCGCAGGCGGACCGCATCATCATGAACCTCCCTCATTCGGCCAGGGAATTCCTCGGGGACGCGCTGGCGCACCTGAGGCCGGGAGGGACCGTCCACCTTTACCAGATATGCGAGCGGGGGGAGGTCGAGAGCTTGGCCAAGGACATCCTCGGCGACGCGGACAAGGCGGGGTTCAGGGTTTCTCTGGCCCGGCTCGAGGAGCTCAAGACCTACTCCCCGAGCATGTCGGTCTACGCTCTGGACCTACTTCTTCTCGAGCGGAGATAGGGTGATCCCCTTCTGCCCCTGGTAGTTGCCGGAGCGCTTCTCATAAGTCCTCTCCACCTTAGAATGCATGGTCTCGAAGCACATCTGGACGAAGCGCGAGCCGATGGGCACCTCCACCTCCTTGTCGGAGGCGTTGAAGCCTGTGAACGTAAGGGTGCCGTGGAACCCGGCGTCGATCTTCCCCAGCCCGACCAGCAGCCCCTTCCTGATCCACGAGGTCCGGGTCCATAGCTGCGCCGCCACGTCGTCCGGGAGCTCGACGTACTCAATAGTGGAGACGTAGAACATCGCCTTAGGAGGTATTTTGGCCACACCCTCCCTGAGGACCTTGCCCTCGGCAGGCAGCGAGAGCTCGGCTATCCTTAGGTCGTAGCCGTTCGGGGTCAGCGATTCCTGGGAGAAACCGCGAATGCCCAGGCTCCCCTCCCTGATGCGCTTCTCGATCTCATGGTCCGGCAGAAGGCACATGCGCACCGGATAGATGTCATGGTTTAGAAACGCTCGCTCGGCACGGCCGACTTCATAGGATCGCTCCCTCGGGATAGGCGTGTCATCCTGTAGCCCTCACCCAATGAAAATAGGCAAACGTTATATCATCGTGGCTGAGATGCTTTCCTAATCCACTATTAACGGGGGAGAGGAGAGCCTTTCGGAAAGTCGCTCTCCCTTGTTCATGATATGGGGGAAAGTTCGATGATTGACTATAGACGGAAGCTGAAATTAGCGCTCAGCGTCGCCATTATCGCTGCATTTTTGGTGACCAGCCTGCTCGCGGTCGCGGTCGATGTCACCGCAACGGAGAGCCAGGCGCCGCTGAGCGGCGATGGATTGGGAGCGGGCACGGTGCCTACCGCGCCCCGCAGCCTGGTCGTGGACCAGGGACCGGGGTTCAACTGGGTTTGGTGGGAGCACCCCACCAGCCAAGGCTCGGATCTGATCAAGACCTACGAGATCTGGAGGGGAGAGTCCTCCGGCGGGGAGACGTTGCACGACTGGGTCTACGTGGGTTCGAATGAGCACGAGGGGACCTACCTCGGTGGGCTCGAGTTCTACAACGACTCCACTGACATCGTCCTCGACACCGAGTACTTCTACCAGGTCGTGGCGGTGAGCGACGCCGGGAGCAGCGCGCCCTCGAACGAGGCAACTGCCACTCCGAGCATGACCGGGGACACGCCGAACGCGCCTACGGTCACAGGCTTGAACGGAATCTACTCCGCCGACCTGAGCTGGACGTGGCCAAGCGTTCCCTCAGGGAGCCCGCCGGCCAGGTTCTTCTTCACCTACCGCGACCCTGCCATGCTCTTCTTCAGCAACTGGGAGGAATGGCTGAGGACCACATCCGCCTCGGACGAAGCGGGGTTCTTCACCGCGATCGGAGTGTCCTACACCTACACGGTAAGGGCGGTGAACACTTACGGCCAGGGAGCAGAGGGGACGGCGACGGTGCTCATCCAGGGCACGGGGAACCTGCCCTCCGCGGCAAGGAACCTCACCGCTTGGGGATTGAACAACTCCGTAATGCTGTGGTGGGACCGTCCAGCGAACCCATCTGCCACTGGATTCGATGGCTTTGAGGTCTACCGGGCCACAAGCGCAGCCGGGCCTTTCACCAAGATCAACGAGACGACCGTCTTCTATGGGTATGACGGCTTCTACTCCGATGATGCGGTCACCAACGGAGTGACATACTGGTATGAGGTCAGGGCCTTCAACACCAATGGTCCGGGAGGGTATTCCAACGTGGTGAATGCCACTCCAAATGAGTACATACCACCATTCCAGATTTCGTACCTGGACGCCTATCCGGGGAACAACCAGGTCCTCCTCCTCTGGTCATCGGCATTCGGAGCGACCGGAAACGACATCTATAGGTCCGAGAGCTCTGGCACCGAGACTTTGCTGACGTCAATAGGGGCGAGCTCCTATTACTTCGACACCACCGCCCTCAACGGCCACACCTATTTCTACTACATGAAGCCCAAGAAGGGTAGCACTGTGGGACCAGCCTCGGAGGAGGCATCGGCCTCTCCCTCTGCGGGAGCGGTACCAGTGGCGGCCACCGGAGTGGTGGCGACGCCTGACTATGACGGCGCAATGATCTATGTGCCGCAGCAGACCGTGACCTCCATGCTCATAGGCTACGAGATCTACCGTAATGATACGACACCCGGCACATGGGTGCTAGTGGACACGGAACAGAACTTCTATGCCGAGTATGGGTTCTCATGGTGGGACAGCGCTCGCATACCCGATGTCAACTACCAGTATACTGTGAAGTTGAAGAATCTCTACGGAATTGGACCGGCTTCTAGTGCGGTGACGTCCTTCGGCAGCCCCACGGGAGAATACCCGGACGCGGTCCAAGGGCTCACAGCCACCGGTCAGCCTGGCAGCGTGCTTCTGGAGTGGAATGCGCCTTACGCCGGGACGGCCACGCTGCTCTCCTATGAGATCGAGCGCAACGGCACCGATGGCACATGGGACACCATCGGGTATATGGACAGGACGCAGGCCAGCCTGAACTATCAGGACACCTGGGGCATCCCGGGCGTGAGCTACCAATACAGAGTGTTGGTTTACAACAACTACGGAGATGCGGACTATTCCAACGTGGTCTCCGGAACCGCCACCCAGGCTACCTCAGTGCCAAGCGCGCCCTTGGGCCTGTCATCGCAGAGCCTCGTCGGCTCCGTCGTCCTGAGCTGGTCGCCGCCCGCTAGCCAGGGCAGCTCGCCTATCACCGGCTACCAGATATTCCGCGGGACAACCTCGGGAGGGGAAGGCACCACGCCCATCGCCACCGCGGGAGCGAGCGCGGTCTCCTATACCGACAACGTCGCTGCCGGCACGTACTTCTATGTTGTGAAGGCAGTGAACTCGGTTGGAGCCAGCCCCGCCTCCAATGAAGTGCAAGGCACTTCCACCGCGGCCCAGCCTCCAGGAGCGCCAACTAGCCTCGCAGCTACAGGCCACGACGGCTACGTGATCCTGATCTGGAACGCTCCATCGAGCTCTGGTTCCTCCAGCGTGACCCGCTACGACGTCTTCCGCGGGACAACCGCTGGGAGCATTGGGACCACGCCCATCGGAAACGCGCCCGTGGGCACCCTGACCTACAACGACACCACCGTGACCAACGGCCAAGCTTACTACTACCAGGTGAAGGCCGTGAACAACGAGGGCTCCAGCCCGGCTTCGAACACGGCTACGGCGACGCCTTCCGGCCCCTCGGCGCCCACTGCACCGAGGAACCTGGCGGCGCTCGGTCACGACGGCTATGTCATCCTGACCTGGGACGCGCCCACCAGCCCTGGCACGTCGGCCATCACCCGCTATGATGTCTTCCGCGGGGCCAGCGCGGGTAGCATCGGCGCCACGCCCATCGGCAATGTAGGAGCTGGAACCTTGACCTACAACGACACCACCGTGACAAACGGCAACACCTACTACTATGTGGTCAAGGCCGTCAACGATGTCGGCTCCAGCCCAGCCTCGGGCACCGCGCAGGCCACACCCTCGCAGGCAGGTACGGCACCAGGGGCCCCAACCAACCTTAATGCCGTAGGGGAGGTCGGAGCCATCGTTCTGACCTGGGACGCGCCATCGAACGTGGGGTCGGGAGTCTCCAGCTACCTGGTCTTCCGCGCCACGACCTCGGGTGGACAAGGGACGACGCCTCTGGCCACGGTCTCTGGAGGGACGTTGACCTACACCGATCTATCTGCTACGGTAGGAACCCCGTACTTCTATAAGGTCAAGGCCAGCAACTCCTTCGGGGACAGCGCGTTCTCCAACGAGGACTCGGCCACCGCCACTGAGCAACCCAGTGGAACGCCGTCCTACCCGCAGAACCTAGTGGCGACCCCGGGGCAGGGCAAGGTCACCCTGACATGGCAAGCTCCAGCCGACAACGGAGGCTCCGATATCACTGGTTATAAGGTATATCGCAGCCCGGTTGAAGGATCAGCTTCTTTGCTCAGCACAGTCGGAGCAAGCACCCTCACCTATGAGGACACCACTGGAACCGTGGGAGCGACCTACTCGTACTACGTCGTCGCCACCAACGCCAACGGTGCCGGAGCCCAGTCCGCCACGGTCAACGCAGCCTCCCAAGAGGGCGGTGGAGGAGGGGGCACCGACAACACGATGCTGTACATCGGGATAGCCGTGGTCGCGATCATCATCATCGCGGTCATCGCCTTCTTGATGATGAGGCCCAAGAAGTGACCAGAAGCAGAAACCCCTTTCCTTCTTTTCATTTTTTTTAGGATCTGAACCGGTTTAATGCAAGAGAGTTCAAAGTGTACCCCCCCGCACCATTGATCGGGGGTTATAGTTAATTTCTCAAAATGTCAGGTCTTAAAGCTTTCGGTCGTTGGCCAGCTTTAATTAAAATATTTTAATAGACTTAATTATATTTTATTAGGGCGTTTCAAGGTCGAGTCGTCGTCCATGGTCGTCGTTAGGATGCCGTGAGGTTCGGGCTTTAGGATCACTCCAGTTCGATACTTTGCCCGATTTGGGTCCGTGTGGAGGGAACAACTCTCCACAAAATCTTAAATGGGCGAAGGCGAGATTAGATAAAAGGAGGAGATGACACGAAATGACATCCAAAGTCAAAGTGAATTCGAACCTATGCAGTTTCGTGACATTGATTGAGGCAACAGAAAAAGGCGACCTGACTTATGATATTAAGGTAGATTCCTCCTGCGAGAAGATCCAGAAATTTGCCAAAGGGCTGGAGAATTTGGACCTGACCGACATCACGGACTGGCCCAATAGCAAGGTTCAGAAAAGGATGATGGAGACGAAGTTAGGAGTAGCTTGCCTCATCCCCAGCGGAATAATGAACGCAGCAAGGCTGGAAGCGGGGCTCGTCAGCAAATCCCTCGCTCTAGAAGTGAAGAACATCTCTATCGAATTCCAACCTGACTGACCTAGCTGGACCTGGGCATTTCGACTGTATAAAGTTTGTCAACCAATGGTTTTATCTGTAGACGGGTCCGACTCTACCCCGTTGATTGATACCCTTTCAGGAGTGAATAACGCATGAAACCTGAGGACGTTAAAGCTTGCCAGAAGCTATGGAAGTATCAAGATTTTATGGACAGGACCTCGGAATTCCAAGGATTGGACCGAGAGAAACTGAAGCAGATGATGCCGCAAATGGTCAAGATACTGATGGACCGTAGAGAAAAGGACCCTCTCATCATGTACGAGAGGATAATCGAAGAGATAAGGAAGATATGGACCGCCTCCGAGAGCATGCCAGTGCATGGAGGTTGGCATCATTTCCTGGTCCCCGGTATTCTAATGCAGGCGCTACGCAACAACGGCCATGACTTCACCGAGGAAGACGTGAAGGAGGCCATGGAGCGCGGAAGGATGATACCGGGGGGTGGATGCGGATTCCAGGGGGTATGCGGGGCTGGAGGCGCAGTTGGCATTGTCCTTAGTATCGTAGAAAGATCCAATCCTGTGCATAAGGAAGAGCGATCGCGGGCCTTGATGGGGACTTCAGAAGCCTACAAGAGAATAGCCAGAATCGGAGGATCGAGATGCTGTCCCCTAAGCACTTATACCGCCCTGAACCTCGGAGCCAAGGTTCTGGAGGACATGGGCTACAAGCTGGAGCTATCAAAGCTTTCCAGGAGGTGCACCTTCTCAACCCTCAACGATGAATGCCATGGGCCGACGTGCCCCTATTATCCACGCCCACCATCCAATCGCTCCAAACCATCATAGATCGCTTGAGAGAATAACAAGCCTGGAATTATCTTCAGTTTGGGCGCTGAATCATTCGATGTGAGAATGACAGACTATCTTCCAATCAATCTGACACCTGGATATATCTGCCCCACCGCTCACAGGCTGGGCTTCGTCCCCTAGTGTGCGGGATGAGCGGCCTTGGCTCGAGGGAGTCTGCGAATCATAGTGCGAATCGGGCCGCAAGGAATTGAGTTCGAGCTGATGCTGTAGGGGTGCCGTGAGGTTCGGACTACGGAGCGATGCCTTATAAGGGCACCAATGTCAATCATTATCGGGGAAAGATGGGGCAGGATCAACCCTTGGAGCTGTCTGCGGAGCAAGGAGAGCTTGCATCTGAATTGCTCGTCGATTGGTTTCTCAATGGCGTTCAGGCCTTAGTGGATACCGCTGGATCAGAAGAAGCCGTCAAACTGCTTTGGTCATATTTCCGGAACGCAGAGAACGCAGCGCTCCTAATAATCATGAAGGCTTTTGGACTTTACCAGAAA
>JAJRAN010000034.1 GCA_028682915.1 Methanomassiliicoccales archaeon
GGATCAGCCCGGGCTGCACCTTTTGATGTGGCCCGAGCCGTGCCAAGCGCTCCACGTCTCCCCGGGTGAAGTTCATGAGTATCGACTGGGCGGTATCATCGAGGTTGAGTCCGGTGGCCAGCACGTCCGCCCCAACATCCCTGGCGACCTTGTTCATGCATCTGCGGCGGATGACCCCGCAGTAGGTACACGGCCCCTTGTCCCCTGAGGCCTTGGCTATGCCGTCCATGGTCATCCCCACCTCGCCCTGGAAGGATATGACCAGGTGCTCTATCCCCAGCGACCTGGTCAGCTCCTTCGCCTTTTCCATGGTACTTGGGCGATATCCGGAAATACCCTCATCGACGGTGATCGCGACGACGCTTATGTCACGGCGCTGCCTCAGGGCCAGATGCATTATGTATAGGGCAACGGAGCTGTCCTTGCCTCCTGACAAGGCGACAGCGACCTTGCTCTTCCCTTCCAGGTCGACCTGCTGTCTGATCTCCTTCTTGACCCTCCGCTCCACGTACTCGAGGAAGTGCTCCTCGCAGAGGTGCGAGCCATTGTAGCGTACATACTCGACGGCCTCCTTGGAGCACTTGATGCATTGCACGCAGGACCTCAGGAAATCCCCTGATTAAAACCTTGCCCGAGAGCGTTTCGGGCACCATATGCAAAGTGTTAATTCGTACCAGCGCTTTTTCAGCGGGCGATGAGGGAAATGAAGGAGATTTGGATCGAGAAATATCGCCCCAGGGCCCTCAAAGAGGTCGCGGGGCAGAAGGAGATCACCGATCGCCTTCAGTCCTATGTCCGTTCCAAGAACCTCCCTCACCTCATGTTCGCCGGCTCTCCGGGGACGGGCAAGACAACCTGCGCCCTGGCCCTGGCCAAGGAGCTTTTCGGGGAGGGCTGGAAGAACAACTTCGTGGAGATGAACGCGTCCGACGAGAGGG
Organism: Methanomassiliicoccales archaeon; assembly: GCA_028682915.1. GTDB lineage: Archaea > Thermoplasmatota > Thermoplasmata > Methanomassiliicoccales > UBA472 > JAJRAN01. The sequence goes on from JAJRAN010000034.1 coordinate 939, forward strand.
GCATCGATGTAGTTCGAGGCAAGATCAAGGAATTCGCCCGAACGGCGCCGATCGGGGGCGCGGGCTTCAAGATCATCTTCTTGGACGAGGCGGACGCGCTGACCAACGACGCCCAGTCGGCATTGAGGCGCACCATGGAGAGATACTCGGCAATCTGCCGTTTCATAATCTCCTGCAACTACTCCTCGAAGATCATCGAGCCCATCCAATCCAGGTGCGCGGTCTTCCGCTTCCGGCAATTGAAGGCGGAGGATGTGAAGAGGTACCTGCAGCACATCGCGAAACTGGAGAAGCTGGATGTCGCTGACGACGCCTTGGATGCGTTGGTGCACGTAGCGAACGGGGACATGCGCAAGGCCGTGAATTCATTGCAGGTGGCCGCAGCATTATCGGAAACGATAACAGTGGACGTGGTCTATCAGACCACGGGCACAGCGCATCCCGAGGAAGTGAAGAGGCTGCTTGAGACCGCGCTCAAGGGCGACTTCCTCGAGGCCAGGAGCCAGCTGGACGAGCTAATGATAACCTACGGCCTATCGGGCGAGGACGTCATCAGGCAGATACACAAGCAGTTCTTCGAGCTCAACATCCCGGACATCGAGAAGGTGCGCCTGATCGATAAGACCGGGGAGGTCGAGTTCCGCATAGTCGAGGGGAGCAACGAGAGAATCCAGCTCGAGGCATTGCTAGCCTACCTCGTCCTGGTAGGGTCGACCAACATTAAGAGATGAATCTGAGATGGATTAGGGGCACCGTTCACGCTTCCAAAACATTAAGCCCCCAGCAAGTCATCTTTTTCGCTGCTGAATATGGTAACACGAGATAGCAGACAATTAAATCAGGATGCTCGTGCCCCATTGGCAATGGAGTTATTGAAGCAATTCTGGTTCGCCCAAGTCCAAGCCCTTGTCGATGCGACTGGAAGCAAAGCGACCATCGAGGCAATGACCCCATATTTCAAGAATTCTGCCCTCGCGGGAACGATGGTGAGCAAGGAGCTACTTGGACTTGACTTGGTCGGATTACCAGAGTTGGCTGAGATGTGGGGCTTGCAGAATACTTGTCTGGGGTGGGACCACATAATAACCGTCCATAAGGACGGAATCTCGTTCAATCATGCTTCCCCCTGTTCTTTCCTCAAGGCACCTATGGAGGTTTGTGTCATCTTCTGCGAGGTAGCAGGTAGAACCAGCTGCGAGTCATTACATCCTGAATGGGCATTTGATCTCATGGTGCCAGGTTATGATGGCGGCCCTAATTGCAAGGGGGGCCATGGGTTCCTGCATATGAAGGGCACCGGCCCTCCAGAAGGTCAAGAGATCCTCTGCATACCTCGCCATGACATCGAAGAAAGATATCCATTGGCGCTTAGGCAGAGCCTTGGTACACAATACTATGGCGAATTCATAGTCCTTACAGCAAACGCCGCCCTGGACGCCCTTGGTGAGAAAGCCATTTCAGGGGTCATGTGTCCAGCGATGTACTGGCACGGAAGGGCAATCGCAGGCACGATACTAACGAAGGAAGATTTGGATGATGGAGAGAGCCTAGTGTTGGGTGCCGTGGATTTGGTAAATAAAACACTCAAACAATCTGGCCAATTTCAAAGGACTTCCGATTCAGTCTGGAAGAAGGAAATCAAAGAGTGTCCGTTCTCCCACGCCCCGAAAGAATTTTGCGAGATGTACCAGAGCTATTTAAATGGAATTTGCACTGCCTTCGACAAGAATGCGTCGTTCTATTATTCGAAAAGAATGACCTCCGGCGCCGCATCATGCCTCGGTGAGCTAACCACTTCACCGCAAGAAGGGCAAAGGGGCCAGAGAGGAACTTATGATGACCATCTGGTCCAATTAAAACTGCGCCTGGCTAAAGGAGAAATAAGCGAGGATGAATACTTCAGGCTGAAGAAGCTCATCCTCGAGGACCGCTAATCGAATTGTGGAGAATCTGAAGGGCGTTGACCTGGATGTCCCAACCCAGCACGACAACGCTTATCTACAGCCCTGTTCACTATTTATACGGGGATCGTAGGAGAGGCTATGCCCGAATGGAAGTTCCATGGCATGCGGCGCAGGGGCTGCGTGAACGGACAGGATGTGCTGGGCGGACTTTGGATATCGCAGGTCCGAGCCCTAGTGGGAGCAATGGGTGGTGACAAGACCCTCCTCAGCCTGGCGCCATTCATCAGCGACACCGGCGCTCGAGGCGGGGTGAAGGTGCGCGAGGCATTGGACATCAAGGGAAGCGATTTCGCTGACGTGGGGAAGGCTAGCGCCTTCGTCCTGGCTTTCCACGACGAGGGCAACCTGGTCAAGGTCTACGACAACGGCCTGAAGATAATCGACCTGGAGCCCTGCCCGTTCCGCGGGGCACCATGGGAGCTATGCTGGCTCAGGGACCATGTGGCATACAAGTCGTTCCTCAACTCCTTCTCCCCGGACCTGGAGCCTTATTTCGAGCACGATGTGCAGGACGACTCCACCAATTGCACCCTCACCGTCACCCGTGGTGGCAAGTCACCCATGGATGGCCAGCCGCTGATGGAGCTGACGACCGACCAGGTCAGGGAGAGCGTTTCCCTCGACGTGCTATCCAAGTTCGGCATCGATTACCTGGGCGAATACGTGGCCGGGACCACCATGGCGGCGAAGCAGACCCTGGGCGAGGACTGGCGCAACGTCCTTATCCCCGCCGCGGAGCATTATGGTGTCACGATGAACCAGCGCATCACCGGGGCGACCAGACTCACTGGCACCGACCTAGCTTCGGTGGGTATGGTGGTCGACTTCGTCTCCTCTTTGCTGATGCAGGACGGTCGGGAGGAATGGGAGCAGGGAAGCGATTGGACCCGGGAGATCACCAAGTGCCCGTTCTCGACGTACCCAAAGGAGGTCTGCGAGCAGCTGGAAGCCATGTTCAGGGGGTTGTGCTGCAGCATGAATTCGAGCCTGGCGTTCTTCCATGACAAAAGGATGACGGAAGGCCACTCCTCCTGCCAATATCATATAAACAAGGACGGATCATCCATTTGTGCCAGGGAGGCGGTGGAGACGAACGAGGCCATGGCCTCCTTGAAGACAAGGCTGGCCAAAGGTGAGATAAGCGAGGAGGATTACCTTCGCCTGCGCAGACTCATCGTGGAATGATGGACCAGAGGGCCCCTCACTGCCAACATTTTTATATTCCCTCCTTATTCCCACGGCAGAGGAATCATTATGGCACGATTCAAGGAGGCCGACGCAAGGCTCCTCAACAAGATGATCTGCATGAACTGCTACGCGAGGAACGCCCCCAAGGCCACCCGCTGCAGGAAATGTGGGTACACTCACCTCCGCGCCAAGGCGAAGGAGAGCAGGAAGGCTTAGGCCTTCGAGCAATTCCTTCCTTCCATACCCATTCTGGCCGCCGATGCTGGCGCCCTATCACGGACGATATCAAATCCTGCAATTCGTATGGATATCTTTTTTATGCCCATCGTTCAATCTAGTCGCATCTAACCCGAACTGGGGGTCTTTCAGATAAAGAAGGTCTTGGTCGTCGATGACAACCCCGATGTCCTAGCCATAGTTTCTGAGCTGGTGGCCGCCTCAGGATATCAGGCGATAACCGCCAGCGGAGGCAAGGAGGCCATCGAGAAGGCCAAATCCGAGCTCCCCAACCTCATCCTTTTGGACATCAACATGCCCGATATAGACGGTTGGAGCGTGCTGCGCAACCTCAAGGAGGAGGGGCTCACCAACAAGATCAAGGTGATGATGCTCACCGCCTATACCGACATAGGCACGGACATCTTCGGACTTCAGGACGTCGTTTCCGGGTACGTCCGCAAGCCCTTCTCCAACACCGAGCTCTCCGACAAGATCAAGGAACTCCTCGAGACCGAGGAGGTCACCATACGGCCTTCGACGCCAGAGCCCGAGAAGAAAGGATTCTTTGACAGGCTCTTAGGAAAGAAAAAGGAGACCCCAGGTGGGATGGAGAAGGCGCAGAAGACCGCCATGAAGTTCGAGCTCCGCAAGGGCTATGGCTACATAGTCAAGGAGACCAAGCCGGAGAAGTCCTTCGAGATCTTCGTCGACCAGGTCACTCACAACCTCCAGGGGCTGTGCATCACCCGTGAGCACCCCGGAATAATCAGGAAGAAGTGGGGGCTGGAGAAGACGCCGATCATCTGGCTGTCCAATCAGCTTGGGCGGGTCTACGTCAACCCCACCAACATCGGCATCCTATCGGACACCATCATCCGCTTCATCGAGAAGTCGGGCGATAGCGTGGTCATGATCGATGGCATCGAGTTCCTTATCGTAAACAACGACTTCGAGAAGGTGCTGCGCATGGTGCACCACATAGCCGAGGCCACCATGGAGTACAAATGCAGGCTGATCATCTCGGTGGACCCCAGGACCTTGGACATAAGGCAGATGGCCCTGCTGGAGAGGAACATGGAGATCATCGACGCCATGGTCCCCCAGAACGCAGCGAAACCTATTAGGTAGGAAACCGGATTCCTCTCCATCTAGTCCAAGGAGAGGATGGTTCTGGCGAGTTCGAAGATCGTCGAGGTCAAGGCGAGAGAGGTTCTCGATTCCCGGGGCAACCCGACAGTCGAGGCCGAGGTGCGGACCGCGTCCTTCAAGGTCACGGCGACCGCGCCCTCGGGCGCGTCCACGGGCACCCACGAGGTCCTCGAGCTGAGGGATGGTGGGACCCGGTTCCTGGGGAAAGGGGTCTCGAAGGCGGTCGACAACGTCAACAAGAAGATCGCCCCGAAGCTCAAAGGCCACGAGGTGGAGGACCTGGCCGCGATCGACGAGATCATGATCAAGCTGGACGGGACGCCGAACAAGTCGAAATTGGGAGGCAATGCCGTGGTCGCCGTCTCGCTGGCGGTGGCCAAGGCTGGAGCAATCGCCAAGGGAGTGGAGCTCTATGAGCACCTGGGCAAGGGGAGCCGGACCTTGCCCATCCCGATGATGAACATCATCAACGGCGGGAAGCACGCTGGTACCGGGCTGAGCATTCAGGAGTTCATGATCGTGCCGGCGGGAGCGAAATGCTTCGCTGACGCCCTGCGCATGGGCGCCGAGGTCTACCAGACCCTCAGGGGCATCCTCAAGGAAGCCTATGGCCCCAGTGCCATCAATATCGGGGACGAGGGCGGGTTCGCGCCCCCGTTCGAGACCTCGCAGCAGGCCATGCAGACCATCATCAAGGCCATCGAGAAGGCAGGTTACGTTCCGGGCAAGGACATCTTCCTGGCCTTGGATTGCGCTGCCTCCGAGTTCTGCATTCAGGGCGTCTACTCCATCGACAAGCGCCGCATCGGCCCGATGGACCTCATGGAGACGTACTTCTCCTGGGTCAAGAACTTCCCAATCATCAGCATAGAGGACCCGTTCCACGAGGAGGCCTGGGACATGATGGCCATGATCACCTTAAGGTTGGGCCACAAGGTGCAGCTGGTGGGCGATGACATGTTCGTTACCAATGTCGAGAGGATCAAGAGGGCGATCGAGAAGCAGGCTGGGAACGCCACCCTGTTGAAGGTGAACCAAATAGGGAGCGTGAGCGAGGCCATGGCCGCGGCCAAGCTGTCCTTCGACTATGGTTACAGGGTGGTGGTCAGCCACCGCTCGGGAGAGACCGAGGACACTTCCATCGCCGATCTGGCCGTGGCCCTCGAATGCGGTCAGATCAAGACCGGCGCCCCGGCCCGAGGCGAGCGCACTGCCAAGTACAACCGCCTGCTGCGCATCGAGGAGGAGCTGGGCTCGAAGGCCAAGTTCCCTGGCGCCTCCTTCTATGCCAAGAAGAGCAAGGACTGAATGAACCGCGGCCGTAAAATCCCGGAATTGGCGACCAAGTCATGAGAGTGAGGTGATAGCATGGAGGAAGGGGAGTTCAAGGTGCGCATCGAACCTATCGAGGGATACGAGTACAGGGTGAGCTTCAGCAAGGAGTCGATCCCTGACCTGGTCATGGACGAGCCATCCCCTCTGGGAAGGGGGGAGCATCCCAACGCCGGCCTTCTGCTCGCGGCCGCGGTGGGCAACTGCCTATGCGCCTCCCTGACGTATTGCCTCAGCCGGGCCAGGGCGGAGGTCAAAGGGGTATCGGCGGAGGTCTATACCACGCTGGACAGGAACGAGCGCGGCCGCCTGCGGGTCAAGTCCATTCGTGTCCAATTGCATCCCGAGATGGACGACCCGAAGAAGCTGGAGAGGTGCCGCGAGATATTCGAGGACTTCTGTATAGTAACGCAGAGCGTCCGCGAGGGCGTACCGGTGCAAGTAGAGGTCGAGACTCCAGCTGGTGCTCCTGGAAATAGGTAGAGAGGGTGGACCTCCAATCCCGGACCTCCGGGGTCCAGATGAGCAGGACGGGGTCCATGGGGAAGAGCAGGTCCTTCTGATAGTCCTCCAAGGAAGGGCAGATGTTGATGTCGACGCTGCGCTCGGCGTTCTCCTTCAAAGCATGGCGAAGGTGGGAAGGCGACCTCCTCATCGCCCATAGGCGCCAGTGCGGGTCGCCAGACTTGCCCACCGTCTCGTACATCTTCAAGGTCTGGTCCGAGTCGTAGATCAGAAGGATGTCGATGTCCTTGGGCCGTTCCTTGTTGCGCAAGAAGCCCCCAAACAGGTAGACCTCCTTGATCGCCATGGGCAGGTGGCCATGTTCCACCCTGTTCATGACGCGAACGACCTTCTTGTAGAGCCAGCGCCTGCGCTTGCTCAAGAAGAGCAGGCCCTTACCCCGTGACATCGGGAGATAACTAGACGGCCAAAGAAGAAGTAACTTTCCTTTTCGAGCCGAAAAATGCTGATGCGCTTATTCCTTAATCGTCCCTATCATAGGGAACCTTTCCAGGACATCGATTTCGTGCGGAGCGTCGGCAATGTCCCTGGTGAGGTCCCCGCCAGCCACATGCATCCCCTGGTGCTCCCCACCCTCCCAGAGGGAGCTCTTTGAGACATCGTAGACCATCCCGTTGTGAGCGACGTAGATGGGCATGCCTTCCTTGCCATTGTATTTGGCCAGTTCAGCCTTGGTGAACTCTTTCATGGCCCAGGATTGTGACACTCGTTAGATAATGGTTGCTTTCCGCTCTCACGCTCAAGTGAAGATACGGTGCATCCAGAGGACTGGGAAGAGTATTCGCTGTTAACTGGCAGACATGAAAGCTGTGCTGTCCAGCAGGCGATGAAGAAGTTCGCGCTTCGGTCATGGTATAAGCCAGACAATTATCTTCTCCGCCCTTATCGAATTATATTCTTCATGATGCCCTTTTTCATGCATCGCATGACGTCCGTCTGACACAGAATGTCGGACATCTGGATGGACGTCATCAGCGCTTGCGAAACGTTTAAGCCTATACTCCTGATATTCTTTTTCCGCTCGGAGAAATGCACAAGTAAGCCTAATCCGCCGGTTGAAAAGAAGAGGGATGGGGCGAATAGACTGGCATGCGCGTTTTACCGTAATGGGGGAAAGATATTGCACAGTCCAAGGCAACTAGCTGAGGCTCTGAACGGCCACGACGCTCGGCTGACAAACGACTCCTATGGCGGAGCCATGGCCTTGGAGAACCGTCTGGATCGTTCAAGGCAGGCAATGCCCCCGCCATCCAAGCAGGTGAGGACGCTCTTCGGGGAGACTACCAAGCGCAAGATATTGTGCTCATGCGGCGCCATCGCTGAAATTGACCAGGGGATCGCTGCGAACAAGATGATGCTGGGAAAGGCTATGGAGTGCCGAACCTGTCGCAACGAGAGGATAGCCCGGGAAAGGGACGAGCTCGAACAGCATTTCTCTGGCAACGGGGACGAGGCGGAAGGTTGGTGAGGCCCCCCTCATAGAAAGAATTTCAATAATCCAAATATGTAGCGGCTCACTTTTAAATAGAATCGTCCTGATGGCATTGCTCAACTGCCACGGTGTGCCCTATGGACCTTCTGCTGATATCTGGTTTCCTAGGTTCTGGAAAAACGACCATGGTGCTAGCCACCATCGACGAGATCACCAAACGGAAGCACAAGAAGGTGGTCGTAATCGTGAACGACTTCGGCAAGATCGGCATCGATGGGAAGGTCATGGAGAAGTATGGCCTGAAGGTCAAGGAGATGCCTAGCGGCTGCATCTGCTGCACATTGGGGTCGGACCTGCTCACCACCCTACGCGATGTAGCGGAGGTATTCAAACCGGACCTGGTGATCATCGAACCGACGGGAGTGGCAGACCCAGAGGCGATCCACGGCACCTTGGATCTGTACGTCGGTCCGCCTATAGAATCCACTAAGATCGTGATCATAGTGGACTCAGAGAGGTACGAGATCATCTCCAAGGCCTTGGAGAAGCCGTTGAGGAACCAGCTCAAGTCGGCCCAGGTGATCATCCTGAACAAGATGGACCGGGTGAGCCCAGAGGTCATTTCGGGCATCGAATCCAAGATTATAAGTTCGGGCGTCAAGGCCGAGATAATACCTGCCTCGGCGACTACTGGAGCAAACCTAGACAAGGTCGTGAATGCGATGGTGGGCTGATGATCACCGATGATTTCGTGGCCTACGCGGGAAAGGTCCACGCTCGCTTCGACCATGCCAAGCAGCCCGAGGAGCTCAGGTCCTTGGTATCGAGGACCATATCCATGGTGGCCAAGGAGTGCATGGACGACGGCGCCCGCTTGATAGGCCATATCAAGTGCATCGCCGAGGTCGATTCAGGTAAGTACATCGCCTGCAGCGTGGTCTCGGCCGATAACGACGCCATGTGCCGGGGCGAGCTGGAAGAGAGCTCCAAGAGCCTGAATCTGATCCTGAACGTGCTCATCTACGGCCTGGACAAGCCCAAGGTGGAAGCGATCGTCGTCCGCTCCGCTAAGAAGGTCTTTTCTGGGAAGGGCGTGCATGTGGAGTTCGAGGACCTGGAGTTCGAGGAGCACGAGCATTGCGAAGGGGAGCACGATCACGACCACGATCACTAAGACATGTGTGTGACTTCATTTCTTCTTCTTAGCGGACTTTGATCTGGCGGGCTTCTTTGGCTTCGCCTCGGAAGCTTCCTTCTTCGCAGCCGCCTTCGGTTTGGAGGCGGCCTTCTTCTTCGGCTTGGCTGCGGGTTTCTTGGTCTCGGACCCGGGTTTGGCCTTGCCCTCCTTGGCCGCCTTCCTCTCCGCCTTCTTCTCGCGTTTCGGGCATTCCATGTTGACGCAGAACTTCCAAGGGCGGCCCCTGTTCATGACCAAGGCGATGGGGGCGCGGCACGCGTCGCAGACCTCGCCGGTCATCCTCAGCGTTCCGAACTGGGGAAGGGGGTAGGTGCGCTTACAATTTGGATAGGCGGAGCAGCCAATGAACCGCTTTCCCGCGCGTGAGAAAAGCAACCGCAAAGTCGATCCGCACTCAGGGCAGGTCCCGACGGAAGTGGCCTGCTTGTTGCTCTCGCAATCGGGATTGATGCAATGCTTCTGCGGAGGGCTTCCCCTGCGGATGAGCCGGACCACCGGAGATTTGCATTTCTCGCACGCCTCCTCGGTGGCCTCGAGCTTGGCCCCGCGTGGCTTGGGGAACGCCCTCTTGCATTCCGGGTAGTTGGAGCAGGAGATGAACTCCCCCTTGCGGGACCGCTTGACGCGGAGCTCCCCCTCACAGTCAGGGCACTTGCCCACATAGCTCTGTTCCATGAGCGCAGAGCGAATCTCGTCGCCGATGCCCTCGCGATGCTTTTCCATCGCGTCGATGACGTCCGAGAGCATGTCCTGTGACTCCCTGACCACCTCTGGCAGGAGGGCTTTGCCATCCGCTATCTCCTCCATGTCCTTCTCTAGGTGCGCCGTCATCTTGCTCTCGGTGATGGTCTTGGCGTGCTTCTCCAAGGACATGGCCACGGCGATCCCGCTCTCAGTCGGGACGAGGTCGTTCCCCACCACGTATTTCCGATCATAGAGCTTCTGGACGATCTCGTGCCTCGTGCTCTTGGTGCCTAGGCCGAGCCTCTCCATCTCCTGGATCAACGTGCCCTGGGTGTAGCGTCGCGGCGGGAGCGTCTCCAGCCTCTCCATGTCCAACCCCAGCACCTCCACCTTCTCCCCCACATTCAGGGAAGGGAGGTCGACCTCGGTCACCCGGAAATAGGGGTAATACCTCCTCCATCCCGGAGCCAGTATCTTGTAGCCTTTGGCCTCGAACACCTCATCCTTGATGGCAAGCTTGGCATGGCGGTGCTCGGCTTTGCAGGATGGGGCAACGGTGGCCAGGAACCTTCGCACCACCAGCTCGTAGATCCTCCACTTCTCGCCCTTCAGCTCCTTCTTGGTGGCAGCCTCGGTCGGGTAGATGGGAGGGTGGTCGGTGGTCTCCACCCTTCCTCTCGAGGGGCGGATGGTCTCCTGCGCCAAGACCTCTTCTGCCTCCTGCTTGAAGTCAGATTCGCGCAGCTTCTCCAATATCGTCCTCATTCCCAGCGAGCGGGGGTAGACGGTGTTATCGGTCCTGGGGTATGAGATGTATCCCGATGTGTAAAGGTCCTCCGCCACCTTCATAGCGAGCGAGGCGGACATGCCCATCTTAACCGCCTCGGCCAGCAACATGGTGGTATTGAAAGGGGGTGGCGGGTATTCCTCCTTGTTCTCCAGAAGGTACTCCTTTACCTCGGCCGTCGAGGCGCCCTTGCATCTTTCCAAGGCACCACTGGCCTCGGCCTCCTCCCAGAAGGGGTTGCCCTCATGGCGCCCCCGGAACTCGATCTCCTTCCTGAACTTCGCCTGAATGTTCCAGTAAGGCTTCGGAACGAAGCTGAGTATCTCATTGTGCTTGTCCACTATGAGAGAGAGTGTAGGGCTCTGCACCCTGCCCACGGAAAGGAAATTGGAGCCCACCTGCCCGGAGGCCAGTGAGATGAAACGGGTAAGTGCGGCCCCCCAGGCAAGGTCGATGATCTGGCGGCACTCGGCCGCCTCTGCCAATCGCTCATCCGGGCGGGTGAGCTCTTGGAAGGCGCGCTCGATCTCGACCTTGGTCAAGGCGGAGAAGCGGGCCCTCTTGATCTTGGCGGGGTCCACGTCGAGCATGTCCACGGTCTCCATGCCGATGAGCTCTCCCTCGCGATCGAAGTCGGTGGCGATGATGATCTCATCGGCGTCGCGGGCCTGCTCCTGCAAAATGCTGATGATGTTGTGCGCCTTGACGCTCTTGACCGGGGCGGCATAGACCAGCTGTTTGGCCGGGGTCTTCTGCCAATCGTTCATCTCCCTGGGGTAATCGAGTTCGATGACATGCCCGCGAAGGCCGATGACGAACCATTCGTCGCCGCCCCGCTCGAAGGAGAAGACCTGAACGCCCCGGTCCCTAATGGACCTCTTGTTGCCGCTGGACAGTATGGTGGCTATGCGCGCGGCGGCGTTGGACTTCTCCGAGATGACCAGCCTCTTCATCGGGTCTCGACCAAGCACGAGGGACTATAAAAAAATAGGCTTGACACTTCCACCTTACCCGCTCACGTCATCTGGACATGTGATCAATGGATATGATGCTCGCTGAGCTCCCCGGCGATGAGGACCGGCTGGCCATGGGTCACGCCCTTGACGTTGGTAAGGTCCTTGACCAACCCTTGGATGCCCTCGACGGTCCCGTGGACCACCAGCACCTCCAGGCATTTCTCCTCGTCGAGATGCACATGGATGGAGGAGGATATCACCTGGTGATGTTGGTGCTGGACCTCCATCATGTTCTCCTTTACCCCCCCATGGCGGTGGTCGTAGACCAGGGTGATGGTCCCCACGGCATGGGAATCGTCGTGGGAAAGGGACTCCTGGACCAGAGCGTTTCGGATGAGGTCGCGGATAGCCTCCGAACGGGTGGCGAAGCCCTTCTGCGCCACTAGGAGGTCGAAGCTCTTGAGCAGCTCAGGCTCCAAGGATACGCCGATGCGGGTGACGTTGTCCATTACGTCCATAGCTACCATTTGCCGGAAGAAATATCTTTGCTTCCTAGGCCGGGCCCTCCTCCTTGACGCGGCGCAGGAATTGACCCCTCTCGTAGAGGCAGCGAAGGGCGAACACCGCCCTCCTCATGGTCCCATAGGTCGGCACGCCCTTCTCCTCCAGCCTGCGGAGTATGGGCCGGGGGAAGCTGCCACCAACGCAGCACACCACCATCGGCTTCCTGCCCTTCCTCGCCCACCTCTCCACCACGTCCACTACCCCAACCGTCATGCCAGGAGGCTGGAAGAGGAGGTTGAGCAGGATGGCATCCACGCTCTCCTCCGCTTGAACGATCTCGATCACCTCGTGGTACATCTGGTCGTTGACCACTCCGGTGAGATCGACGGGATTATCGACCGACGCGAACGGGGGGACCTTCTCCCGCAGCCTGGTCTTGGTCTCTTCACTTATAGTGGCCATGCGCAGTCCGAAGCCCTTGCTCTTGGAGGCCACGTAGTCGGTGGCGATGACCCCGAACCCTCCCGCGCTGCCCACGATGGCGATGCGGTCCCCTTTGATCTGACCGATGTGTGCCAATGCCTTCGCGGCGTCCAATAGCTCGAAATCGTCAGCGACGCGCTGAATGCCAGCTTGCTTGAAGACCCCGCTCACCAGGGCATCCGAGGAAGTGGCAATGGCCCCGGTATGTGAGGCAGCGGCCTTGGCCCCGCTGGGGGTGATGCCGACCTTGACTGCCACCATGGGCTTCCTTATGGAGACTTCCTTTGCCAGCTCGAAGAAGGCGCCTCCATCGGCGAAGGACTCGATGTACATGCCGATGCACTTAGTGCCCTGGTCATGCGCAAGATGCTCTAGGAAGTCGTTCTCGTTCAGGTCCGCCTTGTTACCTACCCCGGCGCATGCCCGCAGGCCGACCCCATGGTCCTCCGCCATCTCGTACATCCCCACGAGGACGGAACCGCTCTGGGAGATTATCGAGATGGAACCGTCCTTGGGGCGGGGGCTTCTCTCCTTCGGTAGGAAGAAGGTGTCGAACCTGCGCCCAGGCACCATCACGCCCATGGTGTTCGGTCCGAGGAGGCGGGTCTTCGAGCCACGCACCGCCTCAGCGATGCGCCTCTCCGCCTCCCTCCCCTCACCGCCCATCTCCGAGAAACCTCCGGCCACTGAGATGACGAACGGTATCTCCGCTTGTACGCACTCCTCCACCGCCTGCAAGGTGGCTGCGGCGGTGACGCTAAGGATGGCCACGTCCACCTTCTCTGGCAAATCCCTCACTGTGGAATAGCAGAGCAGGCCCAGCAGGTCGTGGCGATTGGGGTTGACCGGATAGACGCGGAAGCTCCCTCCGATCAACTGCCTAAGTATGACGTTCCCCGCCTTCTCCGGTTGCGAGGAAGCTCCGACCACCGCCACGCTCTTGGGGTTGAAAAGCCTCTCCAAGTTGCCGGGCACGGCGAACCATTAGTATGGCGATTTATAATGGTTGAGTGGCGCGTGCTAGCGATTGACCTCCTAAGCCTAGGAAATCCACTTATATATGCGGGTCCAGATTGCTCATCTCGTGCCCGATGCCGAAAGGTTGTTGATCGCGCTCGAAAGGGCGATCGAGGAGGCGTGCAACGAGGCTCAGGTCGGGATACTCTTCTCCGGAGGGCTGGACAGCACGGTCCTGGCCAGGCTCGCCTCGGTACGATGCCAGGTCCACCTCTACACCATCGGCATGCCAATGAGCCATGACCTGGAAGTGGCCAGGGAGACAGCGGGGGAGCTGGGGCTGGAATGGGACAGCATAACCCTCGATCGAGAGCAGATAATGCGCGACCTGCCAGTGCTCTCGGCCATACTGGGGCTCGATAGCCCCTTGGTCCTGTCTTTCGAGATGCCCCTTTTCGTTGTCGCGCGCAAGGCCAATGAGCACCTTCTGATCTCAGGTCAGGGCGCGGACGAGCTGTTCGCAGGCTATTCTAGGTACGCGAAGATGGGCGAGGAGGAGCTGAAGGCCAGCCTCCAAGAGGACCTTGAGAGGTTGCTCGCCAACGGGTCGGGAATGGAGCGCCGGCTCGCAAGCCGCTTTGGAAAGGTCGTCCGCCATCCCTACCTCCATCAGGAAGTCGTACAGCTGGCCCGGAGCATGCCCACCTCCGAGTTCATCCATCAGGGGCAAAGGAAGAAGGTCCTTCGGGACGTGGCATCGTTGCTTGACCTTGGGCAGGTCGCTTCCCGCCCCAAGAAGGCGGCGCAGTATGGCTCGGGAGTCATGAAGGAGATGAAGGCCGAGGCCAAGAGGAGGAAGGTGCCGCTCGCTGGCCTGGTCGACTCCTTGCGCCAGGGGGAAATATCTTAAGCTGCGGCCGACATCCTCGGGATGGCATGGAATACCAAGAGGCGCTGGACTGGCTCCTTGGACTGGAGACCATGGGCATCAAGCTCGGCCTCAGCAACGTCAAGGAGCTCCTCTCGAGGCTGGACGACCCTCAGGACCAGTTCCGCAGCGTTCACGTCGCGGGCACCAATGGCAAAGGCTCGGTGAGCGCCATGACCGCCTCCATCCTCAGGTCCCAGGGGTATCGGACCGCATTGTACACCTCCCCTCACATGTTCGATTTCCGGGAGCGCATCCAGGTCGATGGAACGCCGATATCCAGGAAGCAGCTCTGCCGTCTGGTCCAGGAGATAAAGGGCCATTTCGAGGACATGCGCAGGGCGAGGCCAGAGGGCTGTCCCACCTTCTTCGAGGTAACAACCGCATTAGCTTTCCTCCATTTCGCGGAGCTTGGGGCGGAGGTGGCTGTGGTGGAGGTGGGAATGGGCGGGCGGCTGGACGCTACCAACGTGATCATCCCTGAATGTTCGGCCATCACCAGGATCGGGCTCGAGCACACCCGGTACCTCGGCGACACCATCGGCAAGATAGCCTTCGAGAAGGCTGGCATAATAAAGCCAGGAATCCCGGTGGTCACCGCCGAGCAGAGCCCGGATGCCCTGGGCGTTATACGGTCACGGGCCATGGAGCTGTGCTCACCCCTTCGCATCGTGGCCGAAGGAGTGGACTTCAAGCTCCTGGATTCTAGCTTGCAAGGCACCAAGCTCGTCCTGCTGCGCAATGGAATGGAGGTGAGCCTTCCGCTCATAGGCTCCTATCAGGCATCGAATGCCTGCCTGGCATTCGCGGTGGTGGAGAGCTTGAGGGGGAGGGGCATGGCGATCAATGACGAGGCCGTGCGCAAAGGCCTTGAGACGGTCAGATGGCCAGGGAGGATGGAGCTGGTCGGTCGCCACCCCGACGTGATCTTCGATGCCACCCATACCCCCCAGGGCGCAGAGGTGGTGGCCGAGGAGCTGCACCGGCTCGTCCCCGGAAGGATATTCCTGGTGATGGGCGTGCTGGACGACAAGGACCTTGAGGGGGTGGTCGCCCCCTTCGCCCAGATCGCTTGGCGCGGATACGCCGCCTCTCCACTTACACAGAGGGCCTTCTCCCCCTTGAGGGTACAGCAGGCCATGTCCAAGCATATGACGGAGGTCGAGATCGCAGATTCCGTGGTCAACGGCCTCTGCAAGGCGCTCAGGGAGGCGGGGCCGGAGGACACCATCGTGGTCACAGGCTCGATCTACACCCTAGGCGAGGCCAAGGCCTGGTGGGACGCGCATGAAGGATGCTAGGATTATTTTGAGTATGGTGAGGGAGGTCTGCCCCAATGGCGTGTTCCCGGGGAGGAACGGGGAGCAAGTGGCGGAATGGCCCCCCGACCCGTTCCACGTGCTAATCTCCACCGTGCTGTCGCAGCGAACCAAGGATGCCAACACCTACGCGGCCTCCGCCGCGCTGTTCCGGTTTTTCAACTCCCCGAAGGAGATATCGCGTGCTCCTCTGTCGAGGATCAAGGAGCTGATCCGTCCAGCGGGGTTCCCGGAGGCCAAGGCGAGGGCCATAAAGGAGATCGGGCGCCGGGTGCACGAGGAGATGGGGGATGTGGTGCCCGATGACATGGAGGCGCTCCTCACCTTCCCGATGGTCGGAAGGAAGACCGCTAACTGCGTCCGGGCATACGCCTTCCACATACCCTCGATCTGCGTCGACACCCATGTCCATAGGATCTCCAACCGCATCGGACTGGTGAGCACGAAGGACCCCGAGGGCACGGAGGCGGGCCTGTCGGGCATAGTGCCCGAGGACCTCTGGATCGATGTCAACTCCCTGCTAGTAAGATTCGGCCAGACCATCTGCCTCCCACGCAACCCGCGATGCGGTTCTTGTCCCGTTTCCATGCATTGCGATTTCTTTTCGCGCCTCCATTCCCCACCCCCTTCCGCCAAGAATCTTCGTAAGGGGCCAAGGCGGGACCCTAAAGCATAATATCGGCCAGGAGCGTGTCCAGGGCCGTGCACGAGGTATCGGTGATGGCGAGCATCGTAGAGGCGGTGCTGGAGGAGCTCAAGCGGCACGACATCGAGAAGGTGGAGGAGGTGCACATGGTGATCGGTGAGCTCACCTTCCTTGGCAAGGACCAGCTCGAGTTCGCCTATGAGATCGTTACCAGGGGAACGATTCTGGAGGGCTCGAAGCTGGTGATGAGCGACGAGAAGGTCCAGGTCAGCTGCACAACCTGCGGATACGCGGGCGGCGTCGATTATGTCAGCGGCGGGGGCTACGACCACGTCATACCCAACCTCTCCTGCCCTAGATGCGGAGGGGCCGTCGAGGTCACGAAAGGTAAAAGCTGCGCTGTTACCTCCCTCAAGGTGGTGGAGAGGTAGATGTTCAGGTTCAGGGACGAGGCCACGGCGAAGAAGGTAATCGAGTCCATATCCCGATATCACCTCGATGTCCGGTTCATGCATGTCTGCGGAACCCACCAGGACACCCTGGTCCGCTTCGGCCTCGAGGACATGCTCAAGGACACGGGCGTCGAGATCCGCCAAGGGCCGGGGTGCCCGGTGTGCGTCACCACCACCAAGGAGATCGTTGAGGCCATCACTCTGGCTGAGTCCGGGGTCACCGTCGCCGTCTTCGGGGACATGATGACGGTCCCCACCCCCATAGGCTCATTGGCCGATGTCAAGGCGAAGGGTGCGGACGTTCGGGTCGTATACTCAGTGGAGGACGCCGTCAAGATATCTCCCGCGGTCGAGGAGGCGGCCTTCATGGCCATAGGGTTCGAGACCACCAGCCCGACCACGGCGGCGGTGTTGCTCAACCCCCTCCCGGAGAATTTCTCGGTCATCAGCTGCCACCGCCTCCTCCCGCCCGCGCTGGATGCGTTATTCAGCCTGGGGGAGGTCAGGATCGACGGGCTGATACAACCAGGTCACGTGGCCACCATCCTCGGGACCAGGCCTTTCGATCGCTTCTCAGAGGAAAGGAGGATCCCGCAAGTGGTCGCAGGCTTCGAGCCGCTGGACCTGCTGGTGGCGGTCTTCATGATGTGCAAGCAGATCGCCGAGGGCAGGCACGAGGTGGAGAACGAATATTCCCGCGTGGTGAGGGCGGAAGGTAACCCCAAGGCTCGCGCCATGCTGGAGAAGGTCTTCGAGCCAGTGGACAGGAACTGGCGGGGGTTCCCGGTGATACCGAGGAGCGCCTACGAGCTCAGGAAGGAGTTCGGCCCGCACAACGCCCGTAGCAGGTTCCACGACGTCCTGAGGTCGGCTCCAGAGGTCAAGGAGGACATGGGAGGATGCCGCTGCGGGGAGGTTCTGAGGGGAATAATCACATCGCAGCAATGCCCGGTATTCGGCAAGGGCTGCAGCCCGAAACGGCCGATGGGGCCTTGCATGGTGAGCCGCGAAGGGTCGTGCAACATCGCATTCCGGTACTCGAGGAAATGATCTTCAACCCACTCTGACGATGTTCCAGTTGAAGAGCATCATGAGGGACATGATCGACGCCCAGATCATCAGAGCGATGACCGCCATGGCCTCGGCCAGAGGGACCGAGGTCGTTAGCAGCAGCGCGAGCGGAAGCAGGGAGGCGATTAAGCTCGAAATCGCGCCCAGCCTCCCGAAGACATCCGACTGCCACATGGGGGCGACCATCACTAATAGCGACGAAAGGGAGAGTATGAAGAAGGTCCAGCTCGCCACGGTGTGCGGGGTGCCGGTGTCGATGGGGAACAGCCCTATCGCGAGGAGCGCGAATGCCGATAGCATGAACATGACGGCCCCGGTGCGTCCAAGCCAAGTCCTTGGAAAGGCGAGCAATAGGACATAGGCGAAAGGCAGCCAGAGCAAAGATGAAAGGATCACGCCGGCGTTGAAGAGATCCCTGCCTCCCCCATCCATCCTTCCGAGCTCGGACAAGGTGTCCACGCCGAAAACCCAAGCGCCGTCCTCTATGACTGCTAAGGTCCAGAGGACCGCGAAGGCCATCGCGCCGATCAGCCCAAAAGTCGCCCCAAGCCTGCGCAGCTTCTCACCTTTCATAGGTGCTCATAACAACATGACCTCAAGCTTACTTAAACAAGATATCGGAGCAGGGGGGGAGAAGTATTCAAGCTTCCTATCACATACCCACGGCTCAGGAAGGGGTTGGGCCGATGGAGGGCAAGCCTTTGAATGGGGAGCAGAGCGCGCAATCAGCCAGCGCAGGCTCGTCGGGTAGCGCGCCGAGCGGAGCTACTCAGCCCGTTCAGACGCCCCGGGCCGTCTGCGTTGCCCTCGCATCCGGCCAGAAGCCAGTCAAGGTGTACGGGGAGGTCCCGTCCGAGTTCAGGGAGATAGTGCAATCATGCAACATCGCCTGGATTAACTTCGCCGTGGCGGACCTGGAGAAGGACGGGACGGAGATCGCCGCCAAGCTGGGGTTCTCCGACAGCCTGGTCTCAGCGCTGCTGAAAGGCTTCTACTCCAACTATGAGGACAGGGAGGTGGAGCTGGGCATCATGGTCCCCGCCGTTCGCATCCACGGCCTCGAGATTCATTCCTACAACCTGATCGTCCTGATCCGCAAGAACCTCATCCTCACCATGCACGATGAGGTCGTTACCAGGTTCATTCAATTCTCCCGCTACGCGGACACGTTCCTTCGCAAATTACCGGACCATATGCCCGCCGAGGACAAGCTCACCAACATGCTGGTCCGGATCCTGGACGAGAACAACAACCGCAATTTCGAACAGCTCAGGGAGATCCAGGACCAAGGCGACAAGATGAGCGAGTACCTATCCAACCCGCGTTCCCCCAGAGAAAAGGTCGGTCGCAACATCTACGAGATGAAGCACGCCCTGATCGAATACCTCAACTCCATGTGGCGGACCAACGACGTGCTCAACTCCCTGCGGTATGGCGATGCGGACGTGATAACCGACAATCCCAAGGTCCTCACCAAGGTCGGCCTTCTCATCGAGGACGTCAACCGCCAGATATCCTTGGCGGAGCATATGTCAGACGTGCTCGCCTCCGGTCTGGAGGTCCTCCAATCCATCTACAACAACCAGCTGCAGACGCTGAACAACCGGATGACCTTGGCCGTGGCATGGCTCACGATCCTGGGTACGGCGTTGCTGGTCCCCAACACCATCGCCACCTTCTTCGGCTCGATACAAGGCCTCGACCCCAAGACCCTCCTATGGTACACTGGAATCACGATCCTTGCCACGGTCAACGCCACCATCCTGGCGTTTTGGTGGGTGGGCAGGAAGGTCATCATGCCCAGGACAGCGGCGGACACCACGACCTTGGAAAAGGACGAGAGGATTTCGCCGTCAGGAGACAAATATCGGATCTTTAAATGATTCCTCATAAGCTT
Source organism: Methanomassiliicoccales archaeon (assembly GCA_028682915.1). Classification (GTDB taxonomy): domain Archaea; phylum Thermoplasmatota; class Thermoplasmata; order Methanomassiliicoccales; family UBA472; genus JAJRAN01. The sequence goes on from JAJRAN010000034.1 coordinate 20,630, forward strand.
TATTAATGGACCCTTGGAATAGCGTAGTATCTGGGCTATCCGCCCATGGGAGGAAATGATTTGACATCTCAGAAGTTGCTAGAATGGCTGAACAAGGCCATTGCGCGGGAAATGCAGGTCTCCATCCAATATATGTGGCAGCACGTCCAATGGGCCGGGGTCGAGCATTACGCCGTCTCCGACGAGTTCAAGAGCGTCGCCGTCACGGAGATGAAGCATGCGGAGAAGATCGCCGAGAGGCTTTGGTATCTCGGTGGGGTCCCCACGACCAAGCCCACATCCATCCTGGTGGGCGGAGAGCTTTGGGAGATGGTGGACAACAACATCAAGGCCGAGATGGAAGCCATCGAGATGTACAAGCAGATAATATGCGATGCCGAGAAAGAGGGCGACACCACCACGGCCTTCATCTTCCGCGAGATCCTGGAGGACGAGGAGGAGCACCATGACTTCTTCACCAGCCTTAAGGAAGGGAAGAAGCCGGTAAAGAGGAAATGATCCCATCGCCTAATTTGATTCCCTAATCCTTTCCCGCCCTCTTATTTTTCCTTCTTTGAGGGAGCGGCGGCACAGCTGCTAAATATGGCCCTTTTTCATCCTTTCCTCTGGTGCCCTGATGATGATACGCGACGCTGAGGAGCTGCACAAGTTGCTGTCCAAAGCCCTGCAGATCGAGTCGGAATATGAGACGTTGGCGGAATGGCAGGGTTACATTTCCTTGGACAGCCCCAAATATCGCGACCTCCTCTTCGAGCTGATCTCCGACTCGGAGAAACATGCGGCCTGGGTCAAGGAGATGCTAGGCATGGTGACCCTTCCCCCCGGCCATCAAGCATTGGGGCTGCCACCCGCAAAGTTCGACTTCCAGGGCAGGTCGGAGTTCGACACCCTGATGGAATTGGAGCGATATGAGCAGTTGACGCTCGACCTTTATACCGCCATCAGGGCTGCGTTGACCAGGTCCGACCTCGAGGGTAAGATCCGTGAAGGAGACCTGCCAAGGATGCTGAGGATGTTGGACGACCTCATCTCCGACGAGGGCCACCATCGAGACGCGGTGCATTCATTCGTGGGCCAGGTGAAGATGATAAGGTGATGTGCCCGCATCTTCTCACCAAAGAGGGCAAAATCATATAGGCAAGATACCTAATCGTGGGTCCGTTCAGCGTGAGCAAAATGTCGAGTTTCGAGGCATTGCAGATCGACCCAAGGATAATGCGGGTGATCGAGAAGATGGGATGGAGCGAGCCGACCCCGGTGGAAGAGGCCACCATCCCAGTCATGATGGAAGGCAAGGATGTCATGGCCCAGGCGCAGACAGGCACGGGCAAGACAGCCGCCTTCGGCATACCATTGTTGCAGAAGATCAGCAAAGGGAGGACGCCTAGCGCCCTGATCCTAGTGCCCACCAGAGAGCTGGGGGTCCAAGTCTCCGAGGAGATCACCCGGCTGGGGGAGTTCATGGACCTTGTGACAATACCAGTCTATGGCGGCGCATCGATCGAGGTGCAGTTCGATCAGTTGCGTAAAGGGGTCGATATCGTGGTCGGCACCCCTGGGAGGATTATAGATCACATCAGGCGAGGCACCTTGGACCTCCGCAACATCAAATTCTTGGTATTGGATGAGGCCGACCGCATGCTGGACATGGGGTTCATTGACGACATTCGATACATAATCTCCAAATTGCCCAAGCAGCGCAACACCTATCTCTTCTCGGCCACGTTGCCAGGCGAGATAAGGGACCTCGCCATTGAGCACATGAAGGAACCTCAGCAGATCAACATCTCTGAGGAGAAGCTGGTGCTGCCGAGCACCGAGCAAGCCTATATCAACGTCGGCAGGAAGAACAAGATCTGGGCGCTGTGCAGAATTCTCGACACGGAGAAGCCCAAGGCAATAGTGTTCTGCCAGACGAAGAGGATGGTCGACATACTGGCCAAATCGCTCACCTCTTATGGGTATCCAGTGGCCGCATTGCATGGGGACCTGACCCAGGCCCGCAGGGAAAAGGTGCTGGACGACTTCCGCTCAGGCAAGATCATGGTGCTTATCGCCACCGACGTCGCGGCCAGAGGCCTCGACATCGAGGGTGTCACGCACGTCATCAACTATGACATACCTGATAACCCGGAGGTGTACGTTCATCGCATCGGCCGCACCGGGCGGGCGGGAAAGGAAGGCAAGGCCATCACCTTTGTCACGTCGCAGGAGGAGCACCTTCTCAAGGGCATAAAGGACTTCAGCGGTGCAGGGGTCGCCCATACCGAGGTCCCGGAAGGAAAGGGGAAGGAGACGGTGCGGAAGGTCTGGGACTTCGATGAGGTATCGGACATATTCGGCATGGTAAAGTTCAGGATCAACCTGGGCCGCGGGGACAATATGGCGAGCGCGGATCTCTCCAATCTATTGACCAAGAGGGCGCGCATCAGCGATTTTGCCATCGGTCACATCGAGGTCGGAGAGCAGAGCTCGGTGATAGAGGTGCACAAGGACGTCGCCCTCAAGGTCATCAACGCCGTGAAGGGCGCCGAATTCAGAGGAAAGAGACTGACTTTCGAGCCTGCCAAGAAGTGAAGGATGCGCACTATCGAAAAAGCTCCTCGCTTAATAATGGATCAGCGCCACTTAGAATATCTGTCCAGTAGGGCACAGATGTCGTCCGAGACAGCCTTCTCGAACTGACCTTTCTCTTGTTCCGTCCGGACATAGATCTTCGCCTCTTGCGTTGACACCCGAGAAGCCTTGGCGATGATGTTGGCCAGCAGCGCGGAGGAGTAGGTCGGGTCCATCTTGGACTCCGCGAAGACCTCCCTGATGTCGTACTTGAAACCTCCCAGGCGGTTGAGGTTGAGCATTGGAACCCGGACATAATCCTTTTGGACGAACTTCTCCTCAAAATTCCTTCTCTTACTGCCTGACCTTCGATTCACATGATTTATTTCGCCCAAATTTATCTGAGGCTCCTAGATGCTCACATTAATTCCAATACTTAAGCCTTGGCATGCTATACCAAGCGGAATACAAGCAATTGGAAAATAAAAAAATAATGACTGGGTCGCCCTCGAAGCTTTTTTATAAAGGTATGTGCCATTTATGTTCACATAGGATACAGGCTAATGCCTGTTAAGCCTTGGGAGATATGAGGGAAAACTATGGCTGAAAAGAAAAGCAGTTGGATATGGAGGTTGCTGGGCGGCATAATCCTGGTCATCCTGGGTATTGCCATTCTGGTTTACCCGGACGTGACGTTGGCGATTATCGTCTTGATCGTCGGGATATTCCTAATCATCACTGGTCTCTTCGAACTGATCTTCGGGTTCTCCGCAGAGGCCAAAGGTGCCAGGTGGATATTCATATTAAAGGGCGTTATTGATTTAGTCCTAGGTATCGTGCTCTTAGTCTACCCGGACATCACCCTGACGATATTCGTCTATATAGTCGCAGCATGGGCAATCGTATGGGGCATATTCGAGTTGGTCGCCACATTCATGGTCCCAAAGGAACAGAGCCATGCCGTCTATGGCACAGGTGGAAAATGGGTCGGCGTATTGATCGGATTGGTCGCCATCGCGTTCGGAGTTGTGATAGCGATCTACCCTGATGCGACCTTGACCATCATCATCTATCTGATCGGGTTCCTGGTCATCGCCGTCGGCGCATTGATGGCCATAAACTCGTTCGGGACGAGGCCGTCCAAGAGCTAGGAAGAACCGAAAAACACTGGTGGTCGGTATGGCTTGGGATGCTCCCAAGGCGGAATACCATACCGACCCCCAAAATCTTTCGGTCCACCGGTAATAAACCCTTAAGAATTTTCAAATCTTTATTCTCTCGATCGTTCTTCGTTAATTGATGTTACTAGAATAGGTAATGCTTCCTTCGCCTCACGTTCATTATAATCATTCTGAGACAACGTCGACCAATGGCTCTATACGGTCGATAGTCCGTCGCAAGAAATTCGAATCCTCTATCTTGAGTTCGAAGGCCTTCTCCTTGCAGAATTGGACGCATCGGCCGCAGCCTTTGCACAAGTTCGCGTCGATCGTGGCCTTTCCTTCCTTCATTGCAATGGCATGAACATAGCAGACACCCTTCTTGATGCATGCCTGGCAGCCGCGGCATCTCTCACGGTCGATCGTCATTGTGACTCCAGGCATTCGATTGATCGTGGCGTTAATGCTCGAGTTGAGATCGGGGACCATCTTCCAAAGGCAGCAACATTCGCAGCAGGAGCAGATCGAAAGAAGGTTCTCCTTGGCGCCGGTACCAAGCCAAACCGCGTCGATCTTGTCCCTGCCTATTAGGTGGACGAGCCCCGCCTCGCGGCATTTTCGCAGATGCTCGATTGCCTCTTCGGCATCGACCAACCTGCCCATGCCCTTCGGTATCTTGAGCACACCTCTCCCAAGGAATATGCATCCCAGATCTGATGGGTAGTTGCTGCAGTGGTTCGAGTCCCGGCACATGCATTTGTTCATGATGTAGACATACCTGGACTTGCGAACAAAGTGCTCGACCACCTGTGATGGAAGGACGATATTCTCGGGTTGAGCTTCGATATTGACCGCTATGGTGCTCGACTTCTTAAGGGACTCCTTGACCACCTGCTCCTTCGGAAGGATGATGATGTCATCATCCTCGAAGAAAGCGAATTCCATCGCCTGCCCCACCACTGGTATCTTGGTCATCTTGGCCATCATAAACCTGCGATGGAAGCTCTTCTTGATGATACGAGTATAGAGCGGGGTCATCCGTCCCATGCAATTTGGGACAACCCGTGCGCACTTAATCCTTTTCAATCCCGACAACAGAGGGCTGAGGAAAGAGAGTTGCGATTCAAATAAGAGCCTAAAATCGTCTAAGAACGCCCTCTGTGTCAAAAATTGAGGTCCTCTAATTTAATCATAATCATATTAGAAAATGATCCATGCCAGCAAGTGAACCGAAGTGAAATCACTTGTGATAACCAGGTAACACCCCTTAAGAGCCTCTTCTGAAAATCAGTGAATCACTAAAAAGCATTCAGGAGGTCGACAAACATGAAGAGGAAAATTGCGATGTTGCTGGTAAGCGCAACCCTTGCTATCGCCCTATTAGGCGGCGGGGTTTATGCATACTTCAGCGACACAGAGTCCAGCACCGGAAATCAATTCACCGCTGGCTCGTTGGATCTGGTCTTTGGAGGCTCTGGATCCTCGAGCATGGTTCTTAACAATCTGGCCCCAGGCAACTCTGGAGCTTCGTCATTACAACTAGACAACAATGGTAACATTGCCGGTACTCTCACGATGACTGCGAGTAATGTGGTCGACGGCGAAGGAACAAACTGGGAGCCCGAGACCAACACCGCCCCACCCGGCGATCTGAGCGCCAATGTTGACATCGTTGTCTTTGTTGATGCCAACGGCAACGGAATCTATGATGACGGCGTAGGGAACGATCTGTGGAGTGGGAAACTCAACACCCTGCCGAGCGTTAACGTCAACTGCGGCTCCCTTGCTGGAGCCGGCTCGACCCACATCGGTATCTACTGGAGCATCGCGACGAGCGTAGGTAACGACATAATGGGTGACACTACCTCCTTCGATGTAACGTTCACCCTGCAGCAACCGTAGAACCCCCCCTAGCAGGTGGATCGCAAGGTCCACCTGCTATCAAATTTGTTAATATCTTAGGTCGAGGAACCGAGTACCAGAGGTATCAGTATGAGAAGGAAGAGAATCATAACGAAGCGCATTACCTATACTATCCTAGGGGTGCTGATTGGACTTGTGGTCCTTTTAGCGGTCTCCCCTATCGTCGGAGTTCGCTTCGATGCGATTCTCTCTGGGAGCATGTCCCCCTCCTTGGATGTCGGGGACCTTGTCGTAACCACGTCTGCCTCTCCAGAGGATCTGAGTGTAGGCGACATCATCGTATTCCATTCACCAATCAATGGCAATCTCATTTGCCATCGGATCATCTCAATAGGGCAGGAGGATGGATCCCTAGTCTTCCAAACCAAAGGGGATTGCAACGAGGATCCAGACCCTTTCACGCTGAGCTCCGACAGCATCGTTGGTAAGGTGCAGGCCTGCATCCCATCAATGGGCTACGTCGTGCAATGGCTAAGAGGCCCTTTTGGGATTCTGGCTTTAATCAGCCTCGGAGCTGCGGCGTTGCTCATTCCTGATAAGCCTGAGGATAACAAGAAGGAAATCACGAAGGAAGATACGAATGGCTGAGCGTAAGAGACGAGCGAAGCTAGGGATCATTGCGACGGCTTTCGTGCTGTGGCTGATGCTAGCTAGCATCATGGGGGCTTCGGCCTCCTACTTCGATTCAGAGCAAGCCATAGTCAGTCTCACCGGGTTCACCTCTAGCAGATGGACGCAGACGACCCGGGCCGATTTCCAACTTGACGTGCGCGCGAATGTGGACATTGACCGTCAGCCAGATGATGTGATCCTTAGTGGGAGAACGGAATTCCTTTACGCATTCCGTGGGGGAAATTCCCGCTCCTTCTGGAGGTATAACACCAGCACCACGACCTGGGGCACGTTGGCAAACGCCCCTGCCCTCCTAAGGGACGAAGGAGGTGCCTTGGCCAGCGATGGCGACAGATATATCTACGCAATTCATGGCGGCAATCGTCAATTCTGGCGATACGACACCTCGTATAACCTCTGGTCGACAATGGCCCCGACCCCGAACAACGTCAGACTCGGCGGTGGGCTTAGCTACGATGGTAAAGGTGGTTTCTATGCCCTCCGAGGTGACAGCAACAACGGATTCTGGAGATACAATGTCGCCACTGATGCCTGGGCGGTCCTCATCAATACTCCGGGAACGGTAAGTGATGGAGGCTGTCTTGTTAGCGATCAAAAGAATTTTGTATTTGCCATACAAGGAAACGGGCTGAGCGCATTCTGGCGCTACAACGTGACATCCAATTCTTGGTCCACAATGGCGCCAGTCCCATACCAAGTGCGCTACGGAGGGGCGATGACCTATGATGGCATCGACAGCATTTACGCTTTGACCGGATGGTCTCAGCCTTACTTCCTCAGGTATAGCATTTCTGAGAACCATTGGTATACCTTGTCCAACATACCGAGCGCGGTCAGCTATGGTGGGAGCTTAGCCTTCTGCTATCCCAGCACCCTCTTCGCTTTCTCCGGTGGAGGCACATCAAGGTACTGGCAATATGCCATTTCCACTGGAACTTGGTCCGCCGCCATATCCGCACCAGGGACCGTAGGAGTGGGAGGGGCCCTCACCAACGGTCCTTTGATGTTCTCTAGGGCAGGGACCTTGACATCTGTGACCTGCGACACAGGAAAGGCAGGGTCCTCGATCCTGGGGCTGTTTTGGTCTGAGGCGTTGGCATCCGGTACGGACATCACCTTCGAGATGCGCGCCTCGGACACGCTCTCATCGGGTGCACCTTCTGGTCCATGGATAGGCCTTGGCGGGACCTCCCCCGTGATTTCAGGCTTGCCTAGCGGCAGGTACATTCAATGGAGGGCAACACTGACCACCAGCAACCTACATCTGACCCCAGTGTTACAGGAGGTCCGGATCTATTATGTCTAGGGCACATGGATGCGCGGGAAGGTCCAAACCCACCCTTCTCCGATCAGCCGTGGCCATAGCTCTATTGTTGATTCTCTTATCATTAATGCCCCTTACGCTTCCATCGGTCGAGGCAGCTGCAGTCCCCGTCATCGATTTGGAATTGAATGGAGGATATGATACCCCGTTCGCCGTCGAGAACCTCAAACCTGGCGATATGGGCTCCAAGAGCGTCGTATTGCGCAATATCGGGAATGTCGATGGGGAGATCGCCATTTGGATCTCAAACATCCTGGAGTCAGACTTCGCCGGGGATGGCGCCCATTTGGACGACTATCTTCTCTTCGATGTCAGTTGTACCGACATATCTACCGATGTCCGGACGCCCTGCCCCATTCGTTCGTTGCCGAGCGCTCCTGTAGGAAGCAGCTACATCTGGGTTCTCAACGTCCGGGCAGGCCAGACAATCCAGATCAATTGGCTCTGGGAGTTCGTCGAGAACTATCAATCCCAAAATGAGGCCCAAGGCGATTCACTCAGCTTTGATATCAATTACCTGCTCGGAGATATGCTTCCCCCCAGCCAGGGAATGTCCTGGTTGAAGGTGGATGTACTGGGTAGGATCACCACCGCCCTGTTGGACAATGAAGGAAGGGCAACGAGCCAAGTAGTGGCCTTTGATGAGGCCAGGTCCGTTTCCCTCACCATTCCTGAAGGAGCGAGATGCGTCTCCGAGGACAATGGGACAATAAGCAGCATCGTGATCTCGAAGGATGAGGGTGCACTGCCAGTTGAGGCGGGCCAGGCTTTGATCGGTCCAGTCTATTCAATAGACGCCTTCGTTTCTTCGGAGGAACAGGCACAAGTCTTCCTTGATATTCCTGCGACCCTGCGCATCAATTACGACCCGGCCTTGCTGCCCTCCATCACGGAAACAATCGGTCTCTATATGCACCTGGAGGGAAGTTCCTGGGTACCTTTGACGATGGCCGTGGACTCACCGTCCTACATTGGGCAATGTGCTAGCATCATTAACAGATCGGGGCAGGTTGGCGTAATCGCTTCGTTCGATCCCCTGGAATCAGCCTACTTCCTGCCCAGCAGCTTGACCATCGACCCAAGCAGACAGGTATGGTGGGATCCAATCATCTTCGCGAGTCGAGTTGGAAAGGTCATCAAAGTGACCGTGATGCTGACGAACATTGGTCAAGTCGGTGGTGTAGAGAACGTCACATTATTAGTAAATGGAAATGAGGTCGAGGTCGAACAGGTCGCCTTAGGTCCATTAGAAACAAGGGAGGTGACCTTCGATCTGAGCGGAATGGACGAAGGGGATTACGAGATCGAGGTATCAGGCCTCTCCGGCCATGTGGCGGTCGGCACGGATGTGAACTGGTGGCTGATAATCGCCTTCTTCTGTCTCGCCCTTGGTGCGGTGGTCGGATTCGCCTACAGTGCAAGCCGCTGGGATGCGATGAGACGGCGCGTCGACCGTCTACAGAGCAGCGTCAATGACGTGGAGTCCAAGTTAATGGTACCCGAGACATCGCCGATGCCCTTGAACCAAACGCCTATCATGAAGAGCATGCAAGTGAACCCGGGCCAGAGGACGATGGCTAAGGCTGCATCATCTCCCCAACCCGCCCAGAGCATCGATGAGACCATGGCGGCCTATGTGGCGAGCTCCGAGCCCGATGCCTCGCAAAAAGAGGAAAGGCTCTGGATCGCCGACTCCTTCAATCAGGTGGACAAGGCTTTGGAGCCGGAGCCATCTATCAGCCCAGATGCACCACAAATCGAGGATGAAGTGATTTCCGGTCAAGATAGCCCATCTTCTGAGGAAGGTCTGGCGTTCGAAGCTAGCATCCAGTTCATGGATGATGTAGAGGCTCGCAGGATGGTGCTGGCCAAAGGTTTCCTCCTGGAAAAGATCCATTCCGAAGGCGAGCTGGTTGTGGATGAAGTGCCAGAAGGCCCGAGCGGCATGATCGCCATAGCCGCGTTAAGCCAGCTGGTGGAGGAAGGCAAGCTTCGCGTCGTGCAAGAGAAGCATCGCACCATCTACTTCATGAACGAGCAGTAGCCCCAGAAGAAAGCATCATCTAATCGCAGGTCATGCTGAGCTGCGTGCTGCTCAGGGCCCGCGAACTCACCAAGACCTTCGGCAAGAAAGAGGTTCTGCGATCGGTCAGCGTCCTGGTGGAGAAGGGAGACCGCATCGGCCTGGTCGGGCCCAACGGTTCTGGCAAGTCCACGCTGCTCAAGATCATCACCCGAGAGCTGAGGCCGGACACCGGCGATCTGGAGCTCAGAACGGATAGAATCGGCTACTTGGCCCAGCTTGACGAAAGCACAGAGGATACCGTTGGAAGCACGCTTCTCGACCCAAGGCAGCGCTCTATCGAGCGTCGCATGTTTGAGCTCGAGTCGGCGATGACGCGGGCGGGAGAGGACTCGAGCGTCGACCTGGATGAGGTCGTCCTTGAGTACAATCGGCTGCAGGAGGAGCTGACCTCGAGGAGGGAGCACCTGGTGGAAGACACCCGGAAGGACGCCATGGAGCGCATGGGGATATCCGATCGCTCAGAGGAGCGCAGGGTGGAGGAGATGAGTGGAGGCGAGCGCACAAAGGTGCGCCTAGCCCGAATACTCATGCAGGCCGAGGAGGCGGACCTCCTGATCCTCGATGAACCAACCAGCCACCTCGACATCGAAGGAGTGGAGTCGCTGGAGGACTACCTTCTGCATTATCCGGGGGCGGTGATTGTGGTCTCACATGACCGCTATTTCCTAGACCGGGTGGCGACTTGTATCTGGGACCTGGACAGAGGAGGGGTCAGGGAGTTCCAGGGCAACTACTCAGATTTCGTGAAAAAGAAGGCGCTGGAACAGGAGAAGCTGAAGGCCGCGAGTGAGAAGAACCGGAAGGAACGGGAACGCTTGCTTAAGGTCGCGGAGGAGCAACACCTGCGCAACTGGTACGGCACGACGCACAAGACCACCTTGAAAAGGGTGGAGAGGATGGGGGTCGTCGAAGGCCCGGAGCAGGAGGGCAGCGTGAGCTTTGGCATCGAGGTGGCGGAGAAGCACAGCAAAGGGTTCGTCGTCGCCAAGGACCTGGTGGTGGTAAGGGGCAACCAGAGGGTCCTGGACAAGCTGGATCTGGAGGTCAGCCTCGGCGACAAGCTCGGCGTCTTCGGGCCCAACGGGGCGGGCAAGACCACACTTCTAAAGGTCATCAGGAAGGAGCTGGGATACCTCGGGGAGCTATGGGTCTCTCCCGCCGCCAAGATCGGCTACTTCTCCCAGGGGCACGACAGCTTGGACGGGAGGCTGACGCCCGAGGAGCAGCTGATCCAGGTCCTTGGGAGCGAGGAGAAGGGATTGGCCAGGTCCTTGCTTGCGAGGTTCCTGTTCGACGATCTCCAGGTCAAGACACCGATCGCCAAGCTGTCTGGAGGGGAGAGAGCGAAGGTGGCCCTCGCGCTCCTGATATGCGAGAGGAGGAACCTCCTCCTCCTTGACGAGCCGACCAACTATCTGGATACCGGGTCCAGGGAGGCGGTAGAGGCGGCTCTGCGCGAGTATCCAGGCACATTGATACTGGTCACCCATGATCGCTATCTCATGGACGCGGTCTGCAACAAGGTGGCCGAGCTCAGAAGGGGGCGGCTCAGGATGTTCGCGGGGACCTACTCGCAGATGAAGGGCGTCATCCAGCGGCAGGAGGTCCTGGCGGAGGCGCAGGTCTATCGAGTGGTATTGGGGTTCACCGATTGGACGACCAGGAAGAAGCTGAGGCCAGGGGACACGGTTGCGATCGCCCCATCCGAGATGGAGAACTATCAATGGGCCTTGGACAACGGCAAGCTCAAGCGCCTGGACAAGAAGGAGTACAAGAAGGTCAGGAAGCCCGATGCCGAATGATCGCGGGAATAATTTGATAACCTTGGCTCCGAATGAATTTGCTAATTGGTGTGTCCGAGGCTCCGATACCAAAGGACGTCACCTTGTGGATCTGCAACGAGATCAGGGCCCAGGAAGCCTATGCTCTTTGAACCATTCCCAACGATTCTAGGGCCTCGACTCCCTTCTCCGCGTCCTTATCCAGAACGAGGACATGGTCGGTCCGGTAGGATGAGATCACGAAGATCGGGATCCCCAGATCGGCCATGGCCTCTGACACCAAGGCCATGAAACCGACCAGGTCCAAGTCCAGGTCCCCAATGAAAGATATCATCCTGTAGGTCCTTCGCCCGAAGGCACTCTCATCATCGCGCAGGGCTCGTACCACCGTCCTCTCGCCGCGGTAGTCTATAAGCGCGAAGGCTCCGATGACCTCGTCGGTAGGACTGGCAAGTACAATCTCGAACCTCTCCTGGTGCACCCTGAACCCGATGCCTCGCACTTGGATGAGATCCTTCCGCCGCATAAAGGTCGAATCGTCTGACCAGATGAAATTGGTTTTGCCTAGGGCCCCAAGTCAAAATACCCATCCTGAGGATGGAAGGTGCGGCCAAAGCCATTACATATTTCCGCTTCATCTTCCTGGTGAGGATGTGGCAACCATGCTCTCACAAGCACCCATCGATCTGGCCAAGGTCAAGCAGAATGAGATTGACAAGGAAGCCCTCAGGCTCGCGGTCATCGCCGAGCTTGACGCGATCACCTTATACGAGCAGCTAGCAGCGGCCGTGAAGAAGGAAGACCTCAAGAAAGTCCTTCTTGATGTGGCAAAGGAAGAGAAGACCCATGTGGGGGAATTCCAGGCTCTGCTATTGAAGTACGATGAAGAGCAGGCAGAGGAGATGGACAAGGGAAGGCAAGAGGTCGAGGAGCTCACTGAGAAGTGAGCTCGGCCCAATTTTTTATTAAATTTGATCCCCCATTATGGCCTGGTTCAGGTCCTCCACCAATTTCTCGGGTTCCGCACCCATTAGCATCGCCGCCTGTTTGACGGAGATTATCTTGGCGGCATGCCTCATCACCGGGGTCTCAAGGTCCGTGTATCCTATTCCATACAGAACCTTCAACGTCTCAGGAAAAAGATCGATGACCTTTTCGAGGTCCATGTCCTCGTTGATCCTCATATCGTTACCTCTCCACCTCGCATCCTTCCGCGTCCCCCCATTCCGACCATGATGAGTCGTAGGTCCGGACCTTGGGGTATCCCAAGAGACGAAGCATCATGTAACCATGGCTAGCCCTAAGACCCATCCAGCAATAGACGACCACCTCCTTGTCAGGCGTCAATCCGCTCATCTCGTACATTCTCCGAAGCTCATCAGGTTTCTTGAACTTGGCCGTCCGAGGATCGATCGCCTCCAGCCAATGAATGTGAACTGCCCCAGGGATATGCCCTCCCCTCTTGCCGAATGCCATCTTGCCTGAGTACTCGCCTTCCCTGCGGACATCCAGGTATTTGACGCCCTTGTCTTTCAAATGGTCAATGATCCATTCCTTGGTGGCGAGGTTCCCTTCGTCATGGCCTGCTCGATAGCGCGTGGTCTTCACCTTTGGAATAGTGAAGGAAAAGGAATTACCAGCATCCAACCAGGTCTTGATGCTCCCATCATACACTTTGACCTTCTTATGTCCGAAATGCTCCAAGGTCCAGAGGAGCCTGGCCGAGAACAGACCTCCGAAATTGTCATAGGCCACGACCGTGGTATCCTTTCCTATCCCTTTAGATGACATCAACCCCTCAAACCTCTCTTGAGGAATGCACATGGCAGGTAGTCCGCCCCACGACCTCACGATATCGAACAGCTCGATGTTGACCGCGTTCTGCACGTGTCCCTTTCCATAATCATAGGACGACCTGGTGTCTACGATCCTGAGTTCAGGATCATCGAGGTGGCTCTCCAGCCAATCCGAATCAACTATCTCTGGCCCTGAAGCGATTCTGGCCTCCATTTCAATAATCCTGCATTGTGAATGCAATCCTATTTACTCGAACCAAGGATATTAAATGATTTTGAAACCACAAGAAAAATAATCGATTGACTGGACAGGAAGGATGTCACACCATCAATCGATGTAATCTAGGCATTTGCAGAATGTGAAAGTAATATCATCTGTTGTGGGCATTCCTTTGCTGGTTGATTTGAGCATGATTCTTGAGGGCGGTGAGAGTCGATGATTCCCGAAGCGGCCTTCTGGGGGTTAGTTTCCACTATCCCATTGCTCATCGGGGCATACATCGCGTTCAGGTTCCGCCCTTCCCCGAAGGTCGTCGGCATCATCATGGGTTTCGGCGCTGGTGCCTTGATAGCCGCCGTCGCCTACGAATTGATTCCCGAGACCTCTCCGCGCGACTTCGCTTCTTTCATCTCCCTTGGGCTAGGCGCGGTCGTGTTCTATCTTGCCACCTCATGGATCGATAGGCGCTCGAGGCGAAAAGGCAAGGAAGGGGAGAGCGCCAAGGCGCAGACGGGAAAGGCCATCGTCCTCGGCGCACTCCTCGACGGCATACCCGAGTCCCTGGTCCTGGGCATGTCCCTTGGGATAGGGGGTGCGATAAGCGTAGCGTTCCTCGGAGCGGTATTCGTCTCGAACCTCCCTGAGAGCATCGGTGCCACATCAGAGATGGACCGTGGCGGCATGGAACACGCCAAGGTTTACAAGATTTGGCTGTCCGTGCTCCTGGTATGTGTGGCCGTCACCGTCTTGGGGGCAATCCTGATCCAATACACCTCTGGAGTGGAAGGTATATATGTCAAGGCGTTCGCGGCCGGGGCGGTGCTTGCGATGCTGACCGATTCGATGATACCTGAAGGCTTCGAGGAAGGAGGGAGGCTCACAGGGTTGATGACGGTGTTGGGATTCGCCTTTGCTTCAATTCTCGCGTTGATTGGATAGGCGTTCGGTCTGAGAATGAAGAAATGATAGATATGGACGTGTATCATTCAACGAAAAAATTAGATGAGAAAAGGTTTGCATCTTGAAGCAGCATTCCTAGAGGCTGGCTAAGGTGTGCATGATTTTGTACGAATCGGTTCCTGGAGGCACGAATTGGAGGATCGGGATAATGTCCGCAGTATGCATCTCTGGAACGACCTTTGCCAAATATTTCTTGACCTCTTCGGGGTTCTCCGTGTCCCAAATGCACCATGCTCCAGTCAGCCGCGAATCAACGTAACTGCTTATCATGTTCGAGCCCTTTGGTGCTCCTGGCATTGCCTCGATTACCTTTCTTCCTACGACTTTGAAATCTTCTTTCTTCCAGGTGTGTATAATTAGAAAACACATGGTCTACACCCCCGAAATATGACTCTCGAGGCCTTCGATACTTAAGTCTTATTTTGGCAATCGATAGTTTTCAGACGACACTTGTCGTACCTGAGAAACCATGTAAAATTAGAAAGCTCATGGACCCGGCTATAGAACTGGTGCTCGCTTGTAAATGTCAGATCGCGTCTTCCATGCTACAGACCATTTGCGCAAACTGCCCGGCTGTGTTCCTCCAAATCTTGAGGGATTGCAGCCACTTCTCCTCCTTTCCAATTGCTTCAATATTCGAGTGAACGAGGTCGATCAGATGGTCGTAGTAATTCACCAGGTTGTATATTGGCCATTCCTCATTTGAGATGGTGGCCATATCCTCGATCTTGATGCACTTCTCTAGCAACTCAAGTTTACTCTGTATAACTCCAACTTCGAAGCCAGTGATCCTAATAAAATCACTGGCCGAATGAATATTCTCAAAAAACCTGAATGACCACAGTCTGGTGAGCTCGTTGAGATCATGACGAACCCCTTTAGATAGCCGCAAAGCCTCAACCAGAAATTCCTTTTCCATGCTCTTCCACAAAATTAGGTACGACTCTTAGATTTCACCTTTTCGGTAATTAATCCCAGACTGTCAGGCATGTTAGAATGGTCCATGACATGTGAGGCGTAAAAAAATGATTGGGAGTGCGGGCGTCGGGATTTGAACCCGAGTTTTAAGCTTGGCAAGCTTAAGTGATAACCAGCTACACTACGCCCGCTTGAGCATCGTCCCGAATGTGGTAGGGTATAATAAACCTTTCAATG
>JAJRAN010000012.1 GCA_028682915.1 Methanomassiliicoccales archaeon
GAGCATCACCAGCTTGTCCATCGAGCCTGGCTGCCTGGAGGACACCAGTACCACGTCGGCGCCGATGGCCTCGGCGATGGCCATGCCCGATACGTTGTGCAGGAAGCCGATGAGCACGTCCCTAGTCCCCTCCACCAGCATGTCCCGGGCCGTCTCTTTCACCGAGTCGTAGGAGCTAACGATCTGATCCATCGATATCGGCTTGTAGAGGTCGTAGGTGAAAGGGGAGAGATGCTCCACGTCCGCCTTGAGCCCCAGGGCGTTCTTCATCAGATAGGCGTCCTGGTCGATCAGCTTGTCCCCCTCTGTCCGCAGCGTTTCCCGGAACGGCTTGAAATAGCCGACCTTCCTAGGATGGTTGAGGGCCAGGCCCAGCGCCACCATGCTCTTGCCCGACCTTTCGTTCACCGAACCCAAGAATAGCGTTTTCATGCTCCTTCCCTCCTTATGATTACGAGCGCGTCCACCGCGCACACTCCCTGCTCCAGGTCACCTACGATGACCGGGTTCATCTCCAATTCCGTGATGGCCGGAAAGTCGGTGGCTATCTGGGCCACGCGCACGATGACATCCCTCAGGGCGGGGATGTCCGCCGGCTTCTTCCCTCTCGCCCCTGTCAGGATCGGATAGGCCTTGATCCCACTTATCATCTCCGACACGTCCACATCCGACAGGGGCACGATCCTCTGGGACACGTCCTTGAGCACCTCGACGAAGATGCCCCCCAGCCCGAAGGTGATGACCGGGCCGAACTGGTCGTCGCGCACCATGCCCACTATGACCTCCCGGCCGCTCTTCATCTGCTGGATCGACACGCCGTCCACCCTGGCGCGGGGCACCCGCTCCCGGACCAGCGGGAGCATGAGGTTGAACTGCTTGCGCACCTCGCCCTCGTTCTTGAGGTTTATGGCCACGCCCCCCACGTCGGTCTTGTGCGCGATGTCCGGCGACTCGACCTTCATCACCACCGGATAGCCGATTCTGTTGGCCATGGCCACGGCCTTGTCCTCGGTGTCGGCGAACGCCTCCTTAGGCACCGGGACCCCGTATGCCTTCAGAATTTCCTTGCCCTCCGCCTCGCTGAGGCTGACGCGGCCTTCGGAGCGGGCCTTGCGCAGCACCTTCTCCACCCGCATCCTGTCCCCCCTCACGGTGGAGAATATCTCGGCCAGGTTGCGCTCGCGGGTCGCCTCGTACTCGACCATGGCGCTCAGGGCCCGCACCGCTCGGTCCGGCGACTCGTAATTGGGGATGCCCGCCTGGCGCAGGATCCTGATGCCCTCCCGGGCGTCCTCCCCACCGACGAAGCAGGAGACGACGGGCATGGTCGTCCTCCCCTTGTAAGTTGAGACCATCTTCGCCACCCCGGGGATGTCCACCAGGTCGGTCGGCGCGAGAAGCACCAGCACCGCCACCACCCCTGGGTCGTCCATCACCGTCTGCATGGCGAACTCGTAACGGTCGGCCTTGGCGTCGCCGATGACGTCCACCGGATTGTAGATGTTCGCCTCCTCGGGGAGATAGGAGTGGAGCTTCTGCACCGTCTCGTTGGTGAGGTGCGCCATCCTCAGCCCGTAGTCCCCGCAGGCGTCCGCCGCCATGACGCCCAGGCCCCCGGCGTTGGTGATGATGGCGACGCCACCGTACTGGTTGGGCAGGGGCATGTTGCTGAAGACGAGGAGGAGATCGAACAGCTCCTCGATGGTGTGAACCCGGATGATCCCGGTCTGGGCCATGGCGGCGGTGTATACGTTGTCGCTGGACGAGATCGCGCCAGTGTGGGAGGAGGCGGCCTTGGCCCCGGACGCGGTCCTCCCGGCCTTGAGGGCGATTATGGGCTTGTGGCGGGAGGTGGCCTCGGCCTCGACCATGAACTCGGTGCCATGGGCCATGCCCTCCACGTACATCCCGATCACCTTCGTGGCGGGGTCGTCGCGGAGGTAGCGCAGGATGTCGGCCTCCTCCAGGTCGACCTTGTTGCCGACGCTGATGAACTTGGAGAACCCCACGTTGATCTCCGAAGCCCAATCGAGCAAGGTGGAGCAGATGGCCCCGGATTGAGAGGAGATGCCTATGCTGCCCTCCTTCGGATAGTTCTTGGTGAAGGTGGCGTTCATCTTCTTCTGGGTGTTGATCAGGCCGAGGCAGTTCGGGCCCAGCACCCTTATGCCGTACTTCCTGGCGATCGAGCCCACCTGGTGCTCGAGCTCCGCTCCCTCCTTGCCGATCTCCTTGAATCCAGCGGTGATGATGATCGCGGCCTTCACCCCTTTCTCGCCGCATTGCTCCATCACCTTGGGGACGAAGGTGTTGGGCACGCAGACGACCACGGCCTGCACCTCACCCGGTATATCGGAGACGGTGGCGAAGCACTTGACGCCTAGGATCTCGTCCGCCTTGGGATTGACAGGATAGATCTTGCCCTCGTATCCCGACTCGAGCAGATTCCTGAGGACGATATGCCCCACCTTCAACTCCTCCTTGGAGGCGCCGATGATGGCGATGGAATCTGGTTCGAAGAGCTCCTTGGGCATTGCCAGTGAGGATGGGCCAGGATTGTATAAAATAGATGCGTCAGGCTAGAAGTTCCCTAGAGTGTGTTGGTCCTGGAGCCTTATCTCCTTGGGCTTGTGCCGCACTCCTATCATGTCCATGAGCTCGAAGGCGTTCTTGGCGGACTTGCTGCGACCGTGGTTATTGAAATACACCCTTACCTTGTTGTAATCCTTCTCGGCCTCGCGGATGCGCGGCACCCAAGGCTCCAGCTGCTGCTTGGTGTAGAGGTAGTCGTATCTGTTGATGCGGAAGTCGTCCTCTTTCTCGTCCCGGTACCATATGTCATAGTTGCGGCCGTGGAACCTGGCATAGGCGTGGTCGGCCGTCTCGAGCTTGGTGATGGGGAACCCGGGGCCGTCGATGAGCACGTTGGCCACGTTCCTCTCCCGCAGGACCTCCAAGGCCTCGGGGACCACTTCCTTCCCGGTCTCGTCGAGCCAGCTGCGATGGCGGAACTCCACCGCGTAATCGATGTCGGCATGGTCGACGGCGTCCAGGACCTTCTTCAGCGCCTCCAGGGCCTGCGCCTCGTTCTTGAAATAGGGCGACATCTGAAGCAGAACGGCCCCGAGCACCTTGGCATCCGCCATCGGCCTGCAGATGCGCTCGAAGGACGCCGCCTGCTCCGCCGCCCTGCCGGCCTCTAGCTTAACCATCGACTCATGAGTGACCAGCTGGGGCATCTTGATCGAGAACTCGAAGCCCTCCCTTCCCTCGGCCTTCTTGACCCAAGAGCGCACCTGGAACTCGTTCGGCGGCCGGTAGAAGGTGGAATTTATCTCCACCGTGCGAAAGTAGTCCGAGTAATAGGCGAACCAATCCCCCTTCTTCTTGGCCAGCTCGACCGGGTAGAACCTGCCCACCCAGTCGTCGTAGGACCATCCGCTGCAGCCGACCAATACGACCATGCAGTGCCTGCTAGGAAGGCGCGGAGATATAAGCACTCCATCTAGGCCCAGGGACTTCTTCGGGCTTCTCGTCCGCAAGGGCGGGCACTTGCTTTAAATACCACGGCCTCGTAGATGAGTGCGCCTCCAACAAATGCGAGGGTGACCGGTGATCCCTAGAATCGGCTGGAGGCGTACAGTGCACCGTAATATGGGTCCCTGCAGGAACTGCGATGTGACGTCGCGTCATGACTGGAGGACAACCCCGGAGCACAACAAAACCCCCGGCCTGGGTCAGTGCGGGGAGATCAGGGCTCAGCCCGTCCATGAACCGATCTGTTAAGGCCCGGGGGACACCTGCCACACAAGGCTTTTCTCGTAGCAATGAATTAGGGCCGCAGATGGTCACATACCAACGTCGCGGCGATTGCAACCGATGCGGCGACTGCTGCAAGCCTCGCTTCCACGTGGACGAGGAGGCCAGCGAGTGGTACCGCGCCAACGGCCTGCCCGACAATGGCCAGTGCCAGTTCCTGGCGCTCATCGATGGGCAATGGACCTGCACCATCCATGCCGGTCGAAG
Organism: Methanomassiliicoccales archaeon; assembly: GCA_028682915.1. Taxonomy (GTDB): domain Archaea; phylum Thermoplasmatota; class Thermoplasmata; order Methanomassiliicoccales; family UBA472; genus JAJRAN01. The sequence continues at coordinate 4,027 of JAJRAN010000012.1, forward strand.
CGATCACTGCCGCGCCTTCCCTTGGCACCCCGACAACCTCAAGGGGTTGAACCGGTGCTCCTACTGGTTCGAGGAGATGCCCGACGATCAATGAAGGTAGATGTGGCCCAGCCTCTTGTTGTAGACCCAGGGATCCTCGGTGTCCGCGCCTTCCTTGGCGGCGATGAACTGCTCGAGCTTGGCGTCGGCGTCGTCGGCGAAGTGCACCGCCACCGCCTCTGGGAACTGCGGCTTCTTGGGGGAGCCGAACTCGGGCTGCCCGTGGCTCGCCAGCACCAGATGCACCACCTTTAGCCTCAGGTTCTTGGGCATCCCCTCGACCTTCTCGCAGGCGCGGGACACCATCTCCGCGCCGATGATGATGTGCCCTCGGAGCATACCGTCCTCGGAGACGTCGATGTTGGTGGTGACCTCGTACTCCTCCACCTTGCCCACGTCGTGAAGGATCGCCCCTGTCAGAAGCAGGTCGCGATCCAGCTTGGGGTACTGCCTCGCCAGGAACTCGCAGATCTGCACCACGTTCAGGGTATGCTCCACCAGGCCTCCGACCCAGTTGCAGTGCATCCACATGGAGGCTGGAGCTGATTTGAACCTGGACAGGAACTCCTCGTCGGAGAAGAACTGGGCCAGGAGGGCCTGCAGGTGCTGGTTCTGCACCTTCCTCACCTGCGCCAGAAGCTGGGACATCATCAGCTCCACGTCCCGCGAGGCCCGCGCCACGAAATCGGAGATCTCGAAGCAGCCCTTGGGCACCCTCTCGATGCGTCCTTTCTTGTCATGGCTGATGCCTATCTCCAACGCGTCACGGTAGGAGGAGGCGAAGCCCTGCACCCTGACCACGTCGTCCGAGTCGAAGGACTGGTACAATTTCCGCACGGCGGCCTCGTCCTTCGGGCCCCAGTACTTAGCGGTCATCTCCCCGCTGCGGTCGGCAAGGCGCACCTCGAACATGAACCCCTTGGTATAGGCCTTGGGAGGCTTCTTGAACTTGACCGAGAAGAGGGAGTCGACCTCGTCGCCCTCCTTAAGGTCGTGGACGAATTGGGTCTTGGACACGGGCGCTTCCATGATGCATGCATCGTCCCGGCTGGGCATAACCTTAACGTCCGCCAGGAGGGCTCCGGCCTGCAGGAACATGCACGCCTCAGGCCACCGAGTCCTGGGCGACCTTCTTGAGCCAGCTCTCCGCCTCGCGCCACCTTGGATAGCGGCGCTCCTCGCGCTTGAACTCCGAGTCGTGGTAGGAGCGCAGCGAGTCCGTCCCCATCTTCAGATGCAGCATCTCATGGTAGAGGACGTACTCCGCCACGTAATCGGGCAGGTCGGCCCGGTCCAGGGCCGAGGATATTGCCACCACCTTCATTAGCACGCTGCAGTAGCCCATGCGGAAGCGGTTGGGCTTGTCCGTCCAGCTAAGGAAGGTGCCCTCTCCGTTCTCCACCAGCCCCTTCCTGCGGAGCGAGTTGAGCAATATCTCGAGGTCGTAGACGTTGCCGAAGGGGGAGAAGGTCAGGTTCCGGCTCCGCCTCAGGTACTTCTCCTGATTCATCCTCACGAACTCCTCCGAGCGAAGGAAGTCCCTCACCTTGGGGGTATAGACCTCCCTGCGCTGCCGCTGGATGCGGGTGAACAAGCATCCGGCGAAATCTTGGAAGATGTCGTTCCCCGCCCCCTGGAGGTAGTCTGTCACCTTGAACGAGACCTCCGATCCGATCCTCTGCCAGGTGGTCTTGAACTCCTTGAACGGATAGTAGCTGGCCTCGACCTCGCTGAAACCGAACTGCCTTCCCACTTGCTGGAAGGCCGCTTCCATCGCCACTCGGTCCTTCATCCTGATCCCTCATGGCAAGGGGAGCAAATGTCACTCCACCTCGCCCACCAGTCGAGTCGTTTGCCAATGTATATCCGGTGCGCGTACACGCAGGTTACCGCGTCACGGCATCGAGCGGATGTGCTAGAGCGCGGTCCAAGCCAGGTCGCTTCTGGCGTGATTCGCGCAGACTGCATCCCATGGCGCTTTAATCAACCTGCGCACACTATTTTATCTATCTATAATTATAGTCCGAAGGCAAAGCCTTGAAATACCTGGCCAGTTCATCCTCCGCCTTGGAAGGGATGGACAGCTTATCCAGGGACGACCGGGACAAGCATCTTATCACTAGGGGTAACGTCGACGGCATAGTCTCCGCCGCCCTGTTCTTGAGCGTGTACCCCTCGTCCAAGGTAAGCTTCGTGACCTCACCCTCCTCCGGGGCCAGGGTATTGGCCATGGACGATTTCTCCTCGACGGTCTACCTCTCCGACCTGGCCCTGGTCCCTGAGCTCGAGGCGCGCATGTGCGAGGCCCGGGAGCGGGCCGAGGTCGTGGCCTTGGACCACCACCAGGCACATGACTCGCCCGCCGAGGACATGGTGATAGTCCAAGAGGGAGTGAGCGCCGCCTCGGTCCTCTACCACCACTTCCGCCTCAACGGGCAATTCAAGAAGCTGGTGGCCATCGCTGACCTGGTGGAGTTCTGCCGCACCCCACTGCTGCAGGAGATGGAGGCCTTCCATGGGGCGAGGAAGATCGAGGACGAGGCTCGGACCCTCGACTTCTCATGGCGCTTGGACATCGACGATGACCTCTACCGGACACAGGCGTCGATGCACTTGGCCAAAGGGCTATGGCCGAGCGAGGTGGGCATGATCAAGCGCCGCTACCTCCAGGTGGTGAACGAGCAACGATGGCCCAAGGCCTTGGCCAGGGTCGAGGGCAACATGACGGTGCGCGGAAGTACTGGCCTGCTTCATTGCCGGGACAAGAACCGCTCGCTCTACGGCTTCGGCACCCGGGCGTTGGTCGAGGTGGCCAGGGAGAGAGGCTGCAACTACGCGGTGATGGTCAACGAGAGGAAGCAGCATTCCTCGGTGAGCATGCGCGGCCTGACGACAGGCGGTGTGAACCTCGGTCGCTTCGTGGAGGACTTCACCGATGTCTACGGCGTGGAGGGAGGAGGGCATCCGACGAGCGCAGGCGCGCGGATCCCGGTGGAGACGACCGACCTCTTCCTGCAGAGGTTCATCTCTCTTTCATCCCTGTAGCCTTTTCCTGGACCCTTTCCGACTTCTCCTCCTCGATCTCCTCGCGCTCCTCCTCTTCCCTTTGCCTCCGCTCCTCAGCAGTGGAGGCGACGACGTGCTTGTAGATGAGCACTGGGCACTTGGCGTTCCTGATTATCTTGTCCTGGATGGGGCCGAAGTCGAAGTGCTCCCAAGCCCTCACGGCCGATGTGCCCATGACCAGCAGGTCGTATTCCAGGGACTCGCTCACCACCCCGCCCACGATAGTCTCTGGCCTTATCTCTTTAGTAATCACCGGGACCCCGGCGTCCTGGACGATGCCGGTGAGACGCTTGGCGTACTCCCTGGCCTTCGTAAGGTACTTGTCGTTGATGATAGCGTTGAGGATTGTCACTCTGGAGGCGTTGGCAGCGGCGATGTCCGCCGCCACGGCCGTGGCCGAGGAGACGTGCCACAGCCCACCGGACAGGATGAGGATGCTCTCAGGCCGGAGGCGTTCCTCAGCCCTGAGCACGATGAGGTCGCAGGGGGTGCGCCGCACCATCTCGTCCAGCTTGCGGCCGAGGATGCGCTTCTTGGTATTCGTGTAACCCTTCCATCCGATGAGGATCATGTTGGCCTGCTCCTCCTGTGCGGTCTCGATTATTGCTGTGACGACCTCGTGCGACACGGCGACCAGGCCACGGACCGGGACCCCTCTTGCTTCGGTCTGGTTCTTCAGTTTCTCGAGCATCTTCCTCTTTTCCATGACGCGCGCGGGATCGACGGCGTCCAGCGGTACCGCGTTCGGCACCTCGACTATGGAGGTGAAGAGGATCTCGCCATTGTGTCGGGTAGCAAGGATGCAACCGATGTCGATGATGGCTTGATTCGGCTCATCCACAGGGATGATGACGCGATACTTCTTGAGCTCGGCCTTGGTCATGGGGGTGCGCTCGGGCACCTCAACGCGCTCGATCTCCTTCCGGCCTTTGGCGAAGTAATGGAGCAACAGACCGACGAAGATGACGGCCATGGCCAGGTACCATGCGAAAGGCTCATAGCTGAAGAGCGCCACGGCGAGGAAGAGCTTGGTCCCGATGCCGATGAGGGGTATTACGGGAAAGAAGGGGGTGATGAAATGCCTCTTCACGTCCGGTCTTTTCTTTCTCAGGGTCAAGGCCGCGACATTCACCAATGTGAACAGGAGAAGGATCAGGATGTCCGCGACCGCGGCCACGGACGCGAGGGGCAGGGTAAGGACGGCAAAAACGATTATGACCCCGCTAACCACCAATGCCGTGGAGGGTGTCTGGTTCTTGGCATGGAGCTTACCGAAGGCGCCAGGAAGGTTGCCGTCCCGCCCCATGGCGAAGGAGACGCGAGAGGCCGAGAAGACGATGGAGTTCACCGCGGCGATGGAGCCTATGATGATCCCGATGGAGATCAATGCGCCCCCAAGGATGGGGACGGTCAAGGCCGATGCCGCCACCAAGGCGGACTCGCCCTGCGCAGCGGTCTCTTGCCATCCGAGCACGGCCAAGGTGACGATGGCCACGAGGACGAAGATGAAGCAGCTTATGGAGATGCAGAGGAACATGGCACGGGGGACCGTCCTCTCCGGGTTCTTCGCCTCCTCCCCGGTCTGGGCGACGACCTCGTAGCCTTCGAATATCATGAAAGTGAAGGCCATGGAGGTGGCGATGCTCATCGACCCGAAGGCCCAGAACGGCGCGAAGGCGTCGGGAGCCGCACCATTTCCTAGAACGTAGCCGATCGAGAAGGCGATGAACAGAGCCAATATCCCGATCAGGAAGGCGGAGACCAGTATCTCTGACCTTCCCGCGCTTTTAACTCCCCGGTAATTGAGATAGATGAAGGCGATGGCGATCAAGGCGGCGAAGAGCTTGCCGATTACGTCTGGCGACAGACCGAAAAAATCTATGTCGTACTGTTCGAAGAGGGCTTGGACCCCCACGCCGAAGCCAAGGGCGTAAACGGCGCAGGCAATGCAATGCCCGACCCAGGACATCCACCCTCCCAGGAAGCCGAAGGGTGGGAAGAGGCCCTCGTGTATCCAGAGGTATCCACCACCGGTCTCCGGGAAGGCGCTGGCAAGTTCTGCATATGCCATGGCGGTGAAGAGGGTGACGAAGAAGTTCAGGATGAAGGCCAGGATAATCGCCGGGCCGGCGATTCCCACCGCGATGCCGATGAGGACGAAGATGGAGGAGCCGATGTTGGGCCCGATGCCTATCATGAGCACCTCTAGAAGCCCAAGGTCCCGCCTCAATGTGACCTCGACTGTACCGGTGCCCGATGAGCTTGGCCTAGCCTCCTCTATGCGCTCGACGAACTTCTCAACCATGATATTAAGGTCGGATTATCAGGAGGCGGAGTGATAATCCTTTGCATAGCGCCAGTGCGTTGAGAATATACGCAAAGGGCGCCCTTGAACCATGCAAAGGACATATACGCGAGCATCAAAGGAGAGGGGATGGCTGTCGTCCCGCCTCCAGCGATGGCAGCTTGGCCCTTTTTATCAACAACGGAGAGCTCATCCGGAGCGCCCGGTTAAGGACGATCTCCTTCCCCTCCGTTGTCAGGGCGAAAACCGGTATGCCGGTGCCGATCTGGAGCAGAGCACGTGGGCCGATAACATCCCGGACTTGCTTGGAAGCGCATCCCCACACCACGTCCGCATTCTTAGCCAGGGTGTCAGCGCCCCTCTTGGAGATCCCTGACGTGTGCACGGCGAGGATCAGCGGCCGGCACTTCTTCTCCGCTCCCATGCGCCTGAGCCTCCTCGCATCCTCCGCCCGGTCCCCGCTCACCGTGACCGCGATCCTCTCATATCCTAGGCTCACCGCCTTGGCGAACCCCCGTACCTGATCGATCTCGCAATCGTCGAGAGCCTTGCAGCCAAGCGACTCCAGCCTCTTCCTGGTCCTGGGGATCGGCTGCGTCTCCAGGATGCCGGTCATGTGAGCCCCCACCGCTTGGATCACCTTCGGGCTATCGATGATCACCGTGCCTACTCCCTCGCAGACCAGCACCGCCACGTCCAGAATCCCTTGGCGCAGCGCGTCGTTTATCATCTCCGAGGCACCGAAGGTCACTGGCTCGTCCTCCAGGTCCAGCACCCTGTCGTCCGTGTACATCCCCAGCTCTCGTATATGGGACTCAAGTACCCTCTTGACCGTTCCCTCGTCCTCCTCCTCGCAGCCATAGAGGCTTCGGCGCAGGGGGCATCGCTTCACCAGCGGTGGGCTCAGCACCTTGACGCGGCCGTCCTCGATCAGGACCTTGCTCTTGGCCATCTCCACCTTGTGCTTGGCCACGCGCTCACGCCTCCAGGCCGATGTGCTTGCGCATGATGAGGTTGTTCCTCTCCCGGGAGACAAGGCGGTAGCCCATGTGCTCGTAGAACCCCTTGGCCGTAAGGTTGGTGCTCTGCACGCAGAGCTCCACCCCCTCCAGCCCCGACCTGCCAGCCAGCTCCTCGATGCGCTCCATCATGCCCCTGCCCACGCCCGTCCTCTGTTGGTCCCTGGCCACCTGGATGGACACCACGAACAGATAGTCGCCCCTCTGGTCCAGGCAGTAGTAGCCGACGATCCTGTCGTCGCACTTGAGCACCTCGGTCACCAGGCCCTGGTCCAGGAGCGTCTCCAGCAAGGTCTCGTCCTTCCATTCCAGGCCCCAGGAGGAGAGGATGATCTGGGACATGTTCTCCCGGGTCATTCTCAGAAGATAGGGTATGTCCCCACGCTCGAGCGGGGCGTAATAGGAGGGCGACATCACGGGGGCCCCTTAGGCGGGGGTGAGAAATAAACCCTTCGCAGATATTTTCAGCATGCTGGCCAAGGACGACGTCGAATCTTGAAGCGATGCTTTTCTGGCAATATTTTAAATAGTGAATGTTGTTGATGAGGGGCAAGGTGAACGAACCATGGTCACGATAACCTCCGAGGCTAACAAGTACATCAACGACCTCTTGTCGAAGAACAACAAGCAGGGATACGGAATAAGGATCTACCTCTCCGGCATGGGCTGCTCCGGCCCCCAGTTCGGGATGTCGTTCCAAGAGGGCAAGAAGGAGGGCGACCTGGAGCAGAAGACCGACGGCTTCAGCGTCTTCTACGACCAGGAGACCCGCGAGCTGCTGGACGAGTGCACGGTCGACTTCATCGAGACGCCCTACGGCTCCGGGCTCATCGTCAACAACCCCAACGCCTCGAGCTGCAACACCTGCGGCGGCGGCTGCCACTGAGCTTCGGGCATCCGCCCACAATCCTTTTCTATCCTTCTTCTTAATTGGTCAGATGTGTTCGTCGAGCACCCGTTGATCAGGCCAGAGGCAATCGAGGAGCGCGAGTACCAACGGACGCTCTCCGACATCGCCTCCAAGGAGTCCACCCTGGTAGTGCTGCCGACCGGGATGGGCAAGACCGTGGTGGCGCTGAGGGTGGCGGCCAACGTCCTGCAGAAGGGGGGCAAGGTCCTCTTCCTGGCGCCCACCAAGCCATTGGTCGAGCAGCACGCAAACTACCTGAAGGAGTTCCTGGTGGGCAAAAAGGTCGGGATCATGACCGGGGAGAACCCGCCCGAGGAGCGGGAGGCCATCTGGATCGAGAGCGACATAATAGCCTCCACCCCCCAAGTGGTGGCCAACGACCTGCGCTACGAGCGGGTCGACCTCCGCAACGTCAAGCTGATCATCTTCGACGAGGCGCACAGGGCGGTGGGTAACTACGCCTACGTGGACGTCGCCGCCGCCTACCGGGAGTATCCCGGTCTGGTCCTGGGGATGACCGCCTCGCCCGGTAGCAGCCGCGCCCGGATCCAGGAGGTGTGCGACAACCTGAGCATCGGGCGCATAGAGCTCAGGAGCGAGACCGACCCGGACGTGGCCAGGTACGTGCATGAGATACAGATAGACGCGATCGAGGTCGAGGTCCCGCCGGAAATGAAGAGGGTGATCTTCGCGCTGCGGTCGCTCTTCGAGAGATACGTCTCAGAGCTGGTCCAGCTGAAGGCCGTCGACCCGAAGAGACCCGCGAACCGCAAATACCTTCTCGAGGTCGGGAGGGCGCTGCAGCAGCGCTCCCGCTCCGGGGAGAAGCACCGCAACCTGTTCAGGGCGATGAGCCTGCAGGCCATGGCGATCAAGGTGGACCACGCCCTGGAGCTGGCCGAGACCCAAGGGGCGACCGCGCTGAGGGAGTACCTGGACCGTCTCCGCGCCGAGTCGGAGTCCGAGGAGGGCTCCAAGGCCTCGAGGGAGATCGTGAAGGCGGCGGAGTACGTCAAGACCATGGAGATGGTGCACCAGATGCGGGGCGAGCACCCCAAGCTCTCCCGGATAATGACCATCGTCGCCCGCCAGATCCAGGAGAAGCCGGCCTCGCGCATCATCGTCTTCACTCATTTCCGGGACACCTGCGACCTGATGGCCTCGAAGCTCTCCGAGGTCGAGGGCGCCATGGTGGCCAAGCTGGTGGGCCAGACGGACAGGACGCACGACAAGGGCCTCAAGCAGAAGGAGCAGATCGGGGTGCTGGACCAGTTCCGCAACGGAAAGAGCAACGTGCTCGTGGCCACCAGCGTGGGCGAGGAGGGGCTGGACGTGGCCAACACCGACCTGGTGATATTCTACGAGCCGGTGCCGTCGGAGATACGCTCCATCCAGCGCAGGGGAAGGACAGGCCGTAAGCGCTCGGGGAGGGTGGTGGTGCTGGTCACCCGGGGGACGAGGGACGAGGCCTACCTCTATGCCAGCATCAACAAGGAGAGGGCGATGAAGAAGGGACTGGGGAAGCTGCAGCACCGGATGGAGCTGGATGCGGCCTTGGACAAGGAGCGGGAGGAAGACGCCTCGGCCCAGGACGCGCCCAGGAAAGGCGGGCAGAGCCACCTGCAGGATTTCTAGATGGGATCCGGAATTAGCTTTATGTTCCACCAGGCGCTCTGAGTAGCATGCTCTTCCAGGAGCTCGCCCGGGTGTACGAGCAGGTCGAGGCCCGCAGTTCCCGGCTGGAGATGACCGACATCCTGGCCGGCTTCTTCCGCACCGTCGACTGCGCCTCCCTGCCCAAGGTTATCTACCTCACCCAGGGCCAGCTCTACCCCGACTTCTACCCCAATAAGCTGGGGCTGGCCGACCGGCTGCTGCTGAGGACCATGGTCATGGCCTCGGGGGTGAGGGAGGAGCAGATCCAGGAGATCTGGCTCAAGGAAGGGGACCCGGGGATCGTCGCCCAGAAGGTATTCCAGACCAAGAAGCAGAGGACCCTTTTCTCCGAGCCCCTGACCCTGGACCGGGTCTACGACGGGCTGGTCAGGATAACGGAGGAGGAGGGAGGGGGCTCCCAGGACCTGAAGATGAAGCTCCTGGCCAAGCTGCTGAGCGATGCAACGGCGGAGGAGGCCAAGTTCATATCCCGCATCGTGACCGGGAAGATGCGCCTGGGCGTGGCGGCGATGACCGTGGTCGATGCCCTGGCCGTCGCCTTCGCCACCAAGGAGGACCGGGACGCGGTGGAGAGGGCATTCAACATCTCCTCCGACCTGGGCAAGGTGGCACAGGTGATTTGCTCCCAGGGCATCCAGGCGGTCAGGGAGATGAAGGTCCAGGTGGGCAGCCCCATGCGGGCCATGCTCGCCGAGCGCCTGCCCTCGCCCAAGGAGATCCTGGAGAAGCTGGGGGGGAGGGCGGCCTTCGAGTACAAGTACGACGGGGTGAGGGTCCAGGCGCACATCACCAAGAAGGGCATCACGCTCTACTCGCGCAGGCTGGAGGACCTGACCGGACAGTTCCCGGACGTGGCCAAGGCCCTGGGCAAGGCGTTCAAGGGGGAGAGCGCCATCGTGGAAGGCGAGTGCGTCCCGGTCGACCTGAACACCGGCGAGCTGCTCCCGTTCCAGGAGGTGTCCCACCGCCGCGGCCGGAAGCACGGCCTGGAAGATGCCATCGAGGACTACCCGGTCAAGGTCTTCCTCTTCGACTGCGCGTTCAAGGAGGGCGAGGACCTGACCTCCAAGCCGTATCTGGAGAGGAGGAGGTCGCTGGAGGAGAGCTTCGAGCGCACGGACGAGGTGCGCTTCTCGGAGATGAGGGTGCTGGGGGACGAGGAGGCGGTGGAGGCCTTCTTCCAGGAGGCGCTCAGGGACGGGTGCGAAGGTCTGATGGCCAAGTCGGTGGAGGACAACTCCCTCTACCGCGCGGGGTCGCGCGGCTTCCTCTGGATCAAGTACAAGAAGGAGTACCGCTCGGAGATGACCGACACGGTGGACCTGGTGGTGGTGGGCGCGTTCGCGGGACGGGGCAAGCGGGCTGGCGTTTACGGGGCTTTGCTCATGGCCACCTACAACGAGAAGGAAGACACGTTCGAGACCGTGTGCAAGCTGGGCTCTGGCTTCGACGACGAGACCTTGGCGAAGCTCCCTCCTCTGCTGGAGAGCTACAAGCTGAGCGCGCCGCACCCTAGGGTCGTATCCAAGATGGTTCCCGACTACTGGTTCGAGCCGTCGATGGTCCTCGAGGTGCTGGGCGCGGAGATCACCATCAGCCCCATCCACACCACCGCCATGTCGAAGATCAGGCCGGGCGCGGGCCTGGCCATAAGGTTCCCCCGCTTCACCGGGCGGATCCGGGATGACAAGAGGGCGCGGGAGGCCACCACCAGCGCCGAGCTGGAGGCCATGTACCGCCGGCAGCTCAAGACGATTGGGGGCTGAAACAAGAAGAAAAAATACCCTTATTTGTAATTGAAACTGAAAAAAGTCGTATTTTTTGTAGGAATGACTTATAAACACGTAAGCCATTTAAATAATGTCCAGTAAAAATTTGGATATGGTTACGATGACTGATCATGAGGAAGTTAGCATCAGGAGCATCACGATTAAAGACGTGACTGCGAATCCAGCCCCCCTCGGGCTGATGGGCTTCGGCATGACGACGGTACTGCTCAACCTTCATAATGCCGGGGCCTTCGGCATGAGCACGGCAATCCTCGCATTGGGCATATTTTTTGGCGGACTTGCCCAGATCGTCGCGGGGATGATGGAATGGAAGAAAGGAAATACCTTCGGAACCACGGCGTTCACCTCCTATGGGTTTTTCTGGCTCGCTCTGGTGGGACTGCTCATCCTGCCGGAGCTAGGAATAGGCGAGGCGGCCGACAAGACCACGATGGCCTGGTTCCTGGGTCTCTGGGGGGTTTTCACTGCCGTGCTCTTTATCGCCACCTTGCGCATGAACCGCGCCCTCCAGTTCGTGTTCGCATCGTTGGCAATTTTATTTTTTACCCTGGCATTGGGAGACGCCCTCAACGACCCCACCATCACCCAGATCGCGGGATACATAGGGATAATATGCGGTCTGTCGGCGATGTACGCCGCCCTGGCGCAGGTCCTGAACGAGGTCTACGGCAGGCAGCTGGCACCGTTGGGCCAGGTCAAGACCTCTGAGAAAAAGAAGACCACGGGCGGGGAGATGAAGTCCGCGGGGAAGTGAGCGGAGGTCATGGGAGGGAGGCCAGTCCATGCCTCCCTCCCATCCAAACATTTATTACCGCGCCTAATATAGCCACCGAGCATGGAGATCGAGCTTCTCGAAAAGGACAAGGACTCCATCAAGATCCTGATCAAGGAGGCGGACATGACCTTGATCTCACC
>JAJRAN010000037.1 GCA_028682915.1 Methanomassiliicoccales archaeon
ACATCGAGGCGCACGAGCTCACCGATGAGCTGGATGGCCTCATCGTCTCTTGCGAACGCTTCTATTTGGACGTCAGGGAGGCGAAGAAGCTCCTGGCCGAGGCCAAGGACGCCGGCGAGCACGGGGACTGGAGCATGATGGGGATACTCGCGCGCAAAGGGCGCGAGGAGATAATGAAAGGCCTCCCCGAGTTGATGAACAGCGAGCTGAAGAAGGCCAAGTCCCTTCTGCTGGACGCGAAGGCCGAGGGCAAGGACGTCAGCACCTTGGTGAAGCTGCTGAAGGAGGCGGGGGCCGCCGCCAAGCAGGAGAAGTACGACGAGGCGCTCAGCCGGCTGATTGATTTCAAGGCCGAGGCCAAGCACCTTTGAAACCGGGACTCACAGCTTGACCTCCTCTATGCGGCCAGGCCGCAGGACCTCCATCTCCCTCTCCAGTATGGACCTCTCCTGAGGCTTGAGGCTCTCCGGGCTCAGCGAGACCATGAATATGGCGTTGCGCTCGGTGACGCTGTCTACAACGCTGCGCAGGAACCTCACCACGCCATCGAAGTTGGTGTTGGACACCAGGTACTGTATGTCGTCCAGGAGGACGATGGACCTCTTCTTCTCCTCGATGAAGGCCTCGATGATGCTGACCATCCTCTCCAGCGACGGCGGGATGGTCTTCTCCTGCGCCGATTCGCGGTCCGTGAGCCATAGCAAGGTCACGTCGGCGCTGCCGGCCTTGGCCCGCAGGGACTTGGGGTGGCTGCGCACGATCCCCAGGGCGGAGTACCCTTCCCTGGCCTTGTTGAGCAGGATGCGGTGCGCGGCGTCGGGCCTCTCCTCCTCCAACAGGTAGGAGTGCCCCTCGGACAGCTCGGCCTTGGCCACCACCTTCCTCTGCGCCTTGGGCGCCTCGACCCCCAGGATCTCCTGCGCCTTCTCCAGGGTGATGTCCGATTTCAGCAGGGAGGAGAAGGCGACCACCCGGTTCAGACCCCCCTCCAGCTGCCTGACGTTGTCCCTGCAGGCCTCGGCGATCAGGGAGAGGACGTCCTTGGGGACCTGCAACCCTCCCCCCCTCACCCTCTTCTCCAGGATGGCGAGGCGGGTCTCCAGTTCCGGAGCCTGGATGTCCGCGATCAGGCCGGACTCGAACCTGGTGACCAGCCGCTCGCTGAGCGAGGGGATCTCCTTGGGCTGCCGATCGGAGGTGAGGACCACCTGGCCGCCCCGCTCCATGATGGAGTTGAAGGTCTGGAAGAGCTCCTCCTGCATGCGCTCCTTCCCGGCCAGGAACTGGGCGTCGTCGAGCAGGAGCACGTCAACGGAGCGATATGCCTGGCGCATCGCGTCCATGGTCTTGTTCTGGATGGCATCTATGAGCTCGGACTCGAAGGCGTCGGTGGGGGCCATGATGATGACCTTGGAGGGGAAGCCCTTGGCCACCTGGTTTCCTATCGCCTGCAGGAGATGGGTCTTGCCCAGCCCGGAGCGGCTGTAGATGAACAGTGGATTGTAGGACTTGCCCGGCGATTGGGCCACCGCCTTGGCCGCCGCCTCGGCGAAGCGCGAGTTCGGCCCCACCACGAAAGATTCGAACGTGTACCTGGGGTTCAACGGCCGGCCGTAGGTCGCCTTCTCTGTCGCCGGGGGGCAATTGGCGCACATCCCCTGGGCGTCCAGGTCCCCGCCGCAGATGGGGCACTTCACCGGGGAGGGGGCCTCGTCCGTGATCTGCTTGTGGTACTTCATGATGAGGTCGTACACCCCGTCGATCTTCTCGTCCGCCCGCTTGCGCTCCAACTCCTTCTGGATTTGGATCTGGATCTGGGGCGTCTCCTCCTGCGTCTCCTCGAAGCCCTCGATCTGCCGTCGGAGCGATTCCAGCTCCGCCTCCACGTCCACCAGGCGCTCCGGGTCGCGCATCTTGCGCATCAGGGACTCGGCCTCCCTCTCATAGCCTTGAGTGTCCAGGAAGCGCAATATCTCCTCCAGCCCCGCCAGCCTCTGGATGTTGGACTCGAAGTACGGTATGGCCCGCGCCGCGGCTTGGGGGTCGGATGCGTATAATCGGATGAGGTTGCTGACGTTGTACCCCTCCCTGGCCCAGTCCAGTATGCGATGGGCGACCTCGTCCGAGCGGCCAGAAAGCTTCTGCAGGTCGCCGACGTTCCTGGGGTTGGAGAGGTCGGCCGGAGGGACCAGCTCCATCTTGCTGACGCGGGCGTCTGGGAACTGCTTCTCCAGGTCGGAGGCGTTGATGCGGCTGTGCAGCGTGATCGAGGATTCGGGGAACAGCGAGTCCTCCCAGATGAACCGCACCGCATTCAATCCCTTGTAAACGTGGTCAGAGCGGGACGCCCCGCCCTTCTTGTAGACGTAGAGGGCCAGGAGAGGCTCGCCGGAATTGAAGGCGATGGCCCCCTCAGCCCTTTCCACGTTCAGCTCGAAAGCCAGCTTCACGTACCCCGAGAACGCGTACTTCCTGACGTCCTCGAATACCTTCTTGAGCACGCCGTCTCCGCCGCGGTAGCGATCCACCACTTGACCGTCAGGTATGCCCAGTTCCACCAGCAAAGTGACCGTTTGAAAATCGCCAAACGCCGATATATCACTATGGGTAACCTGGCCGTGCGAAGAGAAGGGCGCGCCAGCACTGTCCCTGAGCCGATCGAGCATCGCCGCGGGCCAAGAAACCTTTAAATGAGGTGGGCCTGTTGGGGGAAAACGTGCCACTGTAGCTCAGCGGCAGCCCCTGACGGAATGCCAGGGCCGCGAAAGAGCGACGGTTTCGTAAACCGTAGGCCGGGGGTTCGAAACCCTCCAGTGGCTCCAATTTTCCCCTCATGGCGCGTTCATCATCCTACGAGAAGGGCGCCCGCAAGGCGTTCCTCTCTTTCTGCGATCCAACCGGCCCTCAGTCCTTCTTCAGGTATTCCTTGACGATCTTGATGGCGCAGACGTCCCCGCACATGGAGCAGCCTTCCACGTTCTCATCGTGGCCTCGGGCGCGATAGGCGCGGGCCTTCTCCGGGTCCAGGGCCTGGGCGAACATCGCCTCCCAGTCCAGGCTCCTGCGGGCCTTGGCCATGGCGTCGTCCCTGGCCTGTCCCCTGCCCCTGGCGATGTCGGCGGCGTGGGCTGCGATCTTGGAGGCGATAAGTCCCTCCTTGACATCCTCCGGCGTGGGCAGGGAGAGGTGCTCCGAGGGCGTGACATAACAGAGGAAGTCAGCGCCATGGTAGGCGGCGATCGCCCCCCCGATTGCAGCGGTGATGTGGTCGTAGCCAGGAGCGATGTCGGTTACCAGAGGCCCAAGCACATAGAAGGGCGCCCCGTCGCAGGCGGACTTCTCCACCTGGACGTTGGCCTCTATCTGCTGCATCGGCACATGGCCGGGTCCCTCGACCATGGCCTGCACGCCCTTCTCCCTTGCTCTCTTCACCAAGGTGCCGAGGATGAAGAGCTCCTGCAGCTGGGCGGCGTCGGTGGCGTCATGGACGCAGCCGGGCCGAAGCCCATCGCCCAGGCTCAGGGTGAAGTCATGCTTCCTCGCCATCTCCAGAAGGTAGTCGAAGTTCTGGTAGAGGGGATTCTCCTTGTCGTTGTGGAGGATCCAGGCCACCAGGAAGGAGCCTCCGCGCGAGACCACGTCCATCAGGCGGCCGCTGCGCCTTAGCCAAGAGACGCTCTCCTTTGTGATGCCGCAATGGACGGTCATGAAGTCAACCCCGTCCTTGGCGTGCATCTCGATGCCGTTGAAGATGTCGTCCTCGTCCATGTCCACCACAGCGCTCTGGCGGGCCATGCGCAGCCCGGTCTGGTAGATGGGGACAGTGCCCACGGGCACCGGCACCTCCTTGAGAACGGCTCGCCTGATGGCGTCGATGTCCCCCCCGGTGCTGAGGTCCATCACCGTGTCGGCCCCGTACCTCAGCGCTATGCGCGCCTTCTCCAGCTCCTCTTCCAAGGAGGCATGGTCCTTGGAGGTGCCGAGGTTGACGTTGACCTTGACGCCCAGTCCCTCTCCGATGCCGCAGGGGCCCGGGGCATGCCTCGGATTGAGGGGGATGACGATCCTGCCGTTGGCCACTCCCCTCCTAACCAGCTCCGCCTCGACCCCTTCCCTCGCGGCTACCTCGTATATTTCGGGGGTGACGGCATGCCGGGCCCGGTCCATGAGCGTCATAGCGTCCCCCTTAGCCCCCACCGTCCTATTTGAATATTGACCTGAGGAAAAGGAGCTCCGGCGAAGCCTAAGCGCATTGGCTAGGTACATCACCTTACGAGGCATATTTTCATCACGAAATCTGAGGGGTCCAAGTATATATATCCAGACTGAGCGCGAAGGGTATTTATACATTCAAGGCCTTAGGTTCATCAAGAAACGGGATGGGATTAGCGGCTCTGCTCGCCACTCGAGGAACAATCCGCCGACCACGGGTAAGAATCACATTCACCAGGTGAGAAAATGGAGGACTCAAGCTACACGGCCGACCGTATTCAGGTCCTAGAAGGCCTGCAGGCCGTGAGGAAGCGCCCGAGCATGTACATCGGCTCCACGGACGCTCGCGGGCTGCACCACCTCGTCTACGAGGTAGTGGACAACAGCATCGACGAGGCCATGGGAGGATACTGCTCGCGCATCGACGTCACCGTGAACCAGGACGGGAGCGCCACCGTGACCGACGATGGCAGGGGCATCCCCACCGGGATGATCGAGAAGTACGGCAAGCCTGCGGTGGAGGTGGTCATGACCCATCTGCACGCGGGAGGTAAGTTCGACCGCAAATCCTACAAGGTCTCGGGGGGGCTGCATGGCGTAGGCCTCACCGTCGTCAACTCCCTCTCCATGTGGCTGGAGGTTCATATCCGCCACGACAGCGTGGAGAGGGCGATAAAGTTCGAGAGGGGGGAGCTCATCGAACGCCTCCACGACATCGGCCCAGCGGATGGCACCGGGACCAGCATCACTTTCAAACCCGACCCGGAGATCTTCCCGGACACCAATTTCGACGATGAGACCTTGGCACATCGCCTGAGGGACCTGGCGTTCCTCAACAAGAACGTCATCATCAACTTCCGCGACCTGCGCAACGGGAGGGAGGAGCACTTCCACTACGAGGGCGGGATCAACGAGTTCGTGCTCTCGCTGAACAAGACCAAAGGGGTGCTGCATGAGAAGCCCATCTACATCTACGCGGAGCCGGAGGGCATGGTGGTCGAGCTGTCCATGCAGTACACCGACGCCTTCAACGAGTCCATCTTCACCTACGTCAACAACATCAACACCATCGAGGGCGGAAGCCATCTGGTAGGGTTCCGTGCCGCCTTAACCCGGACGATAAACGACTATGCCAGGAAGTACAACTTCCTCAAGCAGAACGACGAGGGCTTCACCGGGGAGGACGTGCGCGAGGGCCTGACCGCGATACTGAGCGTAAAGGTGCCCGAGCCCCAGTTCGAGGGCCAGACCAAGACCAAGCTCGGCAACTCCGAGGTCAAGGGCATCGTGGAGAGCACCCTGAACTCGAAGCTCTACGAGTACCTGGAGGAGAACCCCAAGGTGGCGGAGGTGGTCGTGAAGCGCTCCATACTAGCTGCGCAGGCGAGGGAGGCCGCGAGGAAGGCCAGGGACCTCACTAGACGGAAAGGCTACCTTGAGTCGACCTCACTCCCTGGGAAGCTGGCGGATTGCACGGAGAAGGACCCAGCCAAGAGCGAGCTGTTCCTGGTCGAGGGCGACAGTGCTGGTGGCTCGAGCAAGCAAGGCCGCAACCGAGAGTTCCAGGCAATTCTACCACTCAGGGGGAAGATACTCAACGTGGAGAAAGCGCGGATGGACAAGATCCTCAAGAACCAGGAGATACGCAACCTCATCACCGCCCTTGGCTGCGGCATCGGTCAGGACTTCAACATCTCCAACGCCCGTTATCATAAGGTCGTGATCATGACCGATGCTGATGTGGACGGGGCGCACATACGGACGCTTCTGCTCACCCTCTTCTTCCGCTACATGAGGCCGCTGATAGAGAGCGCCTACGTATACGTCGCCCAGCCCCCATTGTACAAGGTCTACAGGGGGAGCAAGGAGCGCTATGTGTATACAGAGAAAGAGAGGGACCTGGCCATGGAGGAGCTAGGGAAGGGCGCGCAGATCCAGCGCTATAAAGGCCTCGGTGAGATGAATCCCAGTCAGCTGTGGGAGACCACTATGGACCCTGCCCGACGCGTCATGAAGCAGGTATCCATCGAGGACGCGGTGAGGGCGGACGAGCTTTTTACCATATTGATGGGTGACGAGGTCCAGCCCAGGCGGGAGTTCATCATCACCCATGCCAAGGAAGTGGAGAACCTGGACGTGTAGGTGGTATAGATGGAAGGGTCTCAGAATAATCAAAACCAGCCGTCCGCGGACCAGAAGAACGTAGTCAACCGCCCCATCGAGAAGGAGATGGAGAAGTGCTACATCGATTACGCCATGAGCGTGATCGTTTCCAGGGCTCTTCCCGACGTGAGGGACGGCCTGAAGCCGGTCCACCGCCGCATCCTATATTCGATGTACGACATGGGCCTGACGTCTGGCAAGAAGTACATGAAGAGCGCCAGGGTGGTCGGTGAGTGCTTCGTCGCCGGAACAAGGATATTAACCGGGCGCGGGGCGATCAAGATTGAGGACGTCAATAAGGGCGATCTTGTCTATACGCAGAGTGGCCAGACCAGGGTGATCGAGCTATTTGAAATGCCGGCGAGGACCCTGGTGAAGATCACCCTTGAAAACGGAAATAGCCTGATTGCCACACCTTCCCAGCCCCTCAAGGTGTTCAAACCAGGCCTCAGGTACGAATGGAAATTGGCAAAGGACATTACAAGCGAAGACACCGTAGTTCTAAAGACTGGCTATCCCAAGGAAGTACCATTTGTGAAGCTTCCCTCGTGGCAGGGAAAGGATATGGTATTGGACGAGAACATGGCCTATTTGATTGGCCAGTTCCTGTCGGATGGGTGGTTCGAGAGAGACAATGGGCGATTTTGCTTCTTCTCCGAATGCTCAAGGGTCATGGAAAAGGTGCGTGACTGTCTTATCTCGCTGTTCGACTACGAGCCCTCGATCGAAGGCTGGACGCAGGACATGCACTGTATGGGCCCCTCAAGCCCAGTCTCAATAGTCCACCAAGTCAGGGTGAATCGCAAATCTATCAATGAGTATATTTCGACATCATTCGGAATAGACGCAAGCTCGAAGGCTCCGACGAAACGGATACCAGAGCAATTCTTCCATTCACCGATCTCTGTCCAGGCGGCCTTGCTCTCTGGGATGATCGACGGCGATGGATCCGTGCATTCAGTAAGGAACCTGATTCAATATACCAGCGTCTCACCGGACATGATCACGGACATGCAATTGATCATGCAGAACCTCGGGGTATTGTCACATAGGTACGTTCAGCCGCCCAGCCCGGAGACCAATCGGTCGGTCAACGGACATCCGATAAGACATAATTACCATTCCCACAGCCTGGAAATCGCGGGACGTTATTCCAAGGTTCTTGCCAGGCTGTTGAATCTTGAACATCCCACGAAAGCGGAGAGGATAATCCGCATTCATGATTCTAGGTTCACCCAATCCACCTTCGATAACATTCCATTTGCTTCCGAAGCAATCTTCCAGGAGCTATCTGACTATCATATTGGAAGTGGATGGTACAAGGACGAGCAAGGGCACAAGTTCCGCGATGGCATTTCATATCCCGGCGGCTCAAAGATTCGCTATTCAAGTGATCTAAAGCAGAAAGGATTGAGCGTCTGCCAAATGGTAGATTGGGGCGTCCAATCCAAGTTGAGGAGAATTGGCTCCAAACTCGCGCCCATCATTGAAGACATTTTGCAAAATGATCTGCACTTCATCCAAGTGAGGAAAGTTGAAAAGGCGACCCCCCAGCCCACCTACGATCTCCAAGTCGAAGGAACCCACGAATTTCTCGCGAACGGGGTTGTCTCCCACAACTGCATGGGTAAATACCATCCTCATGGCGATTTGGCGGTGTACGACTCGCTGGTCAGAATGGCCCAGCCGTTCTCCTTGAGGTACACTTTAGTCGATGGACAGGGCAACTTCGGATCCGTAGACGGGGACTCGGCAGCGGCCATGCGCTACACCGAATGCAAACTGGAGAAGATCGCCGAGGAGATGCTGGTCGACATCGAAAAGGAGACAGTCGACTGGCTGGACAACTTCGACGGAAGCCTGAAGGAACCGGCGGTACTTCCTGCGAAATTGCCGAACCTTCTGATCAATGGCACATCTGGAATCGCCGTGGGAATGGCTACAAACATCCCACCTCATAACCTGAGGGAAGCGGTGGACGCACTGGTGGCGCTCATCGAGAGGCCTAACATCGAGGTCATGGACCTGATGCAGTTGATCAAGGGCCCGGACTTCCCCACCGGGGGCATCATCTACGGCATCAACGGGATACTTGAGGCGTACTCCACTGGAAAGGGCCGCTTGAAAGTGCGCGCCCGGACCAGCATCGAGGAGAAGGCCGGCAAGAAGAGCATCATCGTCACCGAGATCCCCTATCAAGTGAACAAGGCCAGCCTAATCGAGGCCATCGCCGAGCTGGTCAAGGACAAGAAGGTTGACGGCATCACCGACCTAAGGGACGAGAGCGACCGCGATGGCATGCGCATCGTCATGGAGATCCGCCGGGACGTGATGGAGGAGATAGTCCTCAACCAGCTCTTCCAGCACACCCAGATGGAGGTCACCTTCGGCGTGATCAACCTGGCCATTGTGGGCAACGAGCCAAAAGTCCTCACCTTGAAGGAAACGCTCCAGCACTTCCTATCATATCGCAAGGAGGTCATCATCAGGCGCACCCGCTTCGAGCTGAAGGAAGCGCAGAAGCGACATCATATCCTCGAGGGTCTGATCAAAGCCGTGGACGCCCTGGACGAGACCATCGCCCTCATCCGCGCCGCCAATAGCCCGGAGGAGGCGCGAGACGCGCTCATGGCCCGTCTCCAGCTAGACGAGGAGCAGTCCAAGGCCATTTTGGAGATGCGCCTGCAGAAGCTCACCGGTCTCGAGCTAGAATCCTTGCACACGGAGTTCCACGAGGTCATCGAGCTCATGAGGCGATTGGAGGAGATCCTCGCCTCCGAGGAGAGGATCATGGGCATCATCCGCTCAGAGATCATCGACCTCAAGGAGAAGTATGGCGACGAACGCAAGACGGAGATCGTTGCCAACGCCTTGGACCTCGACGAGGAGGACCTCATCCCCGTGGAGGACATGGTGGTGATGATCACCTCTGACGGCTATGTCAAGCGCATCCCTCTTTCGACATACAAGGAGCAGAGGCGCGGCGGCATGGGCCTCATGGGCATGGAGACCAAGGAGGAGGACCATGTCACCGACCTGTTCGTCTCCAGTACCCACGACAACATAATGTTCTTCACCAACAAGGGCAAGATGTTCCTGCTCAAGACCTACAAGATCCCGGTCGGGCAGCGCCATTCCAAGGGCAAGCCCATCGTCAACCTCCTTCCCCGCCTGGAGGAGGGGGAGAAGGTCATCGACAAGGCGGCGATCAAAGAGTTCTCCGAGGACAAGTTCGTGGTCTTCGCCACCAAGCAAGGCGTGGTCAAGAAGACCCGCCTGGACGCCTACAAGAACGTCCGCGTCACTGGCATCATCGCGCTAGGAATGAACGAGGGCGACGAGCTCATCGATACCAAGATCACCGATGACGAGAAAGAGGTCATCCTGGCCACCAGGAATGGCAGGGCCATCCGCTTCAACCTCAAGTATGACCAGGAGAAGGGGACCGGGGTCAGGCCCATGGGCCGTCCCGCCACTGGCGTGATCGGCATCCGTCTGAAGGAGGGCGACGAGGTCGTGGCCATGGCCATAGTCACCCCCGATTCCAAGCTCCTCACCATCACCGAGAGGGGCTACGGCAAGGTCTCAGTGGTGGGGAAGCCTCCCGCCATCGAGGAGGCCGAGGAGGAAGAGGAGCCCGAGGCCGAGGAGGAGCCCGAGGAGGCCGAGAACGGCAACGGCAAGGAAGAGAGGGACATGTTCCGCAAGACCAGGCGCGGCGGCAAGGGCATCAAGGCCATCCGGGTCACCGAGAAGAACGGCAAGGTGGTCTCCGTGCTGGCGGTATCCGACGAGGATGGAATAATCATCGCCTCCGACCAGGGGAACGTCATGCGGACCAGCGTCTCCGAGTTCCGCGTCACTGGTCGTGTGACCATGGGGGTCAGGGCCAAGCGCCTGGAGGAGGGCGAGAAGGTCATCGCTGTGGAGCGGCTGGTGGGCGAGCACGAGCGCGCCACGGTCGCCGCCACCGAGGCGCACGAGGACGACAGCATGCTGCCCAAGGAGCCGGCCCGGGAGGAGCCGGAGGAGCGGGAGAAGGACGAGGGCGGCGATGAGTGATTATCACCAGCTAGCGCCAAGTCCAAAAGTATTATTATCGGAGATATGATTGAATTCTCCGTCCAACCACGCGGTGCCCATCATGTTCAAGAACTCCATCAGCGGGCTCGAGAAGGTCTTCAAGACCGACATCGAGGCCCCCAAGGTGGTCCTCGTCACCGGACCCCCAGGCTCGATGAAGACCAGCTTCTGCTACTCCCTCATGTCATCCTACCTGGAGAAGAGCAAGGAGTTCGGTCTGTACGTCACCTTGGAGGAGAGCGGGGACTCGCACCTGCGCAACATGCGCTCGCTGGGCCTGAAGGTCTCGCCCAGCCTGGAGATATCGGACTTCTCGGACCTGCGCGAGCTGGACGAGATAATCGAGGTGGACAACCCCACCGACTACGTCCAGTTCATCGAGCAGATGCTCACCTACTACAAGAAGAAGCACGGAGACCACTTCACCGTGTTCACCCTGGACTCGCTGGGCGCGCTGTACTCGCTCATGGAGGACTCGGAGGGCATGCGCAAGAAGATGTTCTACTTCTTCAAGACATTGAGGGACCTGAACCTCATGTCCTTCATCGTCATGGAGAGGTCGCCCAACACCCCCTCGGAGTTGTTGGGCAACGAAGGCTTCCTGGTGGACGGCATAATCGAGATGGGCCTGGACCGTTCCAAGGGCAAGATGGTCCGCTACGTGCGCGTGGAGAAGATGCGCGCCTGCGAGCACTCCATGGAGAGGCACACCGTGGAGGTCGCCCCGGGCAGCGGCATGACCGTCCTCGGGCCCTCACTGGCCTAGGATGTTAGAATAGATGGAAAAGGATTATAGTATGAATCGAAAATCTAACGGCGCTCATGGAGCTCGTTTAAGCAAAATGGAGGAATAAATCTGTCTGGCGACGGCGTTCCGATTTGGCAGGTCATCGAGGAGTTCAAGGACTAGATCAAGGCGCAGGAGGCCGAGATCAAGAAGCGCAAGGACGAGCTCGACGAGGTCGAGGACACCCTGCGCAAGCGCGCCCAGTCCCTGGACGGCCGCGATGCTAAGCTGGGGGACCGTGAGCGCGAGGTCGAGCGGCGGGAGAAGGACGTGGCTCCCCGCGAGATCGAGGCGATCAAGAAGGAGAAGGAGCTGGCGTCCTTGGACTCATCCCTCCGCGAGCTGCAGGACGAGCTCAACTCCGCTCGGGTCATCGTCGAGAAGAGGGACAAGGACCTGACGGAGAAGGAGAGCGACGTGCTCGCACTGCTGGAGCGTTCGCAGGAGTACGACGCGGCCATCACCGAGCTCGCCTCCAAGTACCAGGCCCAAGAGGAGAAGATACTGGCCAACGACAAGGCCTCGGCCAAGCTGATGGAGGAGATGTCATCCAGGCGCGAGGAGGTCCTGGCCAAGATCAAGGTGCTGGAGGAGCAGGAGGCCCTCTTGGCCGAGAGCAAGAAGCTGGTCATGGCCGAGCAGAGGCGGTTCGTGGAGTGGGAGCGCAAGCTGAACGACCGCGAGGCCGACCTCGGCAACAGGGAGAGGTCCCTGGAGAGGACGGCGGCATTGCCGAAGATGGAGGCCGCCCCCAAGGCCGAGCAGGGCTGGGAGCGCCCCGAGAGCAGGAGGAAGCCTGAGCCGGAGGAGATGCCCCAGGCGAAGGAGGAGGCCAAGGAGCCGGAGTCGGTGGAGAGCGAGGAGGCCGGGCTAGCCGAGGCCTTCTGCCCCGAGTGCCGGACCATCGTCAGCGCCTCCGCGGATACCTGCTATGCCTGCGGCGCGGACCTGAAGAACCCCAAGCCTCACGAGGCGCCGAAGCAGGAGCCGAAGGTCGAGGAGAAGGCGGAGGAGATGAAGCCCGAGCACAAGGTCGAGGAGAAGCCGGCCGAGGGCGAGGCGAAGAAGTCGGTCTCCATCCGCAAGATCATCAAGCGCAAGTGACCGGCCAGCATGCCGGAAAACCCCAATTTTTCTTCTGTTTCGACATAGCCAGGCGTTCAATCCTGAGGGTCCGCCCTCCCCTCCGCCGTCCGAGCCAGTAAGTCGCTGAGCAATTCGCAAAATGCCACTTGTAAGGATACCTATTTATAACCAGATACGCCTCTTTTCTGACGTTGGAACTCTTAGGAAGGGTGGGTTCAAATGAACAGTTCCATTAAGAACCGAATAGCGAGCTTTGCAATTGTATGGTGTATGGTATTCTCCTTGTTCGCTGGGCTACTGATCGTGGCGCCAAGCGAAGGGCAGGCGGCTCTGCCTTCCTTCTTGGAGAATGGTGACGTCGTGATCGGGACGGATTATTCCCAAACCACGTGGACCTTGAGCCTGAATGGCGGGACCCATTATATGGATGGTAACCTGACCATCAGGTCTGGAGGTACCGTCACCATCTCGAACGGAGTCCTCAGCTTCACGCAGGACTGTGGCCTGGACGGGCGTCCAGGAACGGCGGACGACCACGTCTACACCCTGATCGTGGAGGATGGAGGAAGACTGATTCTGAACCAAGCCACTTTGACGACCCACCTGAATCAGATATATGACTTCCCCAGTTTGGGGGTCCTTGTCCAGAATGGAGGCGTAATTGAAGCCACCGATTCCGTCCTGCAGTTCCCTGGCCACCTCGTGGTGGACGACTCGTTCTTAACGCTGACCAACTCGGTTGTGACAGGGAAGACGGATATCGGCACTTACTGCGATCCGAACTATTTCCCTGAGGATGCGTTCTCCTCTTCCCCGGTGATCTACGCGATCTCGAGCACATGCAAGCTCGTCAACACGCGCGTTGAAGGCATCTATGAGGGGATCGGAGAGCTCGGTTCAGCGAAGATATACAATTATACCTACGGCTTCGCCTCGGACACAGGCAAGAAGGACGCTGTCACATATTCTATAACAAGGCACGTCAACAGCTTCACTGCCGCCAACACCGCTGTCGGGCCGATCGCCAACATCACGCAGGATGATCTGAAGTATGTAAGGGTCGCACCCACCCAGACCCTTTCCCTTGGCACAACCGCCATCGATGGATTGACTTTCCCTTCCTCAGCGTCATACTCGATAACGATGATGGTGAAATATCAGACCGACCTGGGATATGGTGGAACAAATGCTGTAGCTTGGAATTATGAAAATGGAGGCACTGTTGCTACAACCATTGTCCCAACCGATACACATTCTGGGTATCTTCCAGAATCAAATTCTGACCGCGTTGAGACATATACCATGCCTTCTATGTCCGCTTCAGATCTCAGGAACTTAAACATTACCTTTGTAAACAATGATGCGACAGATTCAATCTATTTCAACAAAATCTGGTTCGATATTACTTACTCCAACAAGACCTATCGCAACATCACCTTTGGAGGCACATCATCGCTTACTGCGATCGACACCTATCTGGGCGTAGATTTCAGTGCTGATGCGACAATTCATAACCAATTGAATGTGATCGACG
>JAJRAN010000039.1 GCA_028682915.1 Methanomassiliicoccales archaeon
CCACGACGGGTATCAGCTGGATGTAGCGGAACTCGGCCTCATCGCGGAGGAACCGATAGACCCTGAGGGGGTGGTCGGAGTTGACCGCGTTGATGGTAACGAGGGCGTTGTGCTCCACGCGGTGTTCTTTCAGGACGCGGAGGCCGTTCATGACCCTGTCGAAGGTCGACCCTCCTTCATAGTCCACGCGGAGCTGGTCATGCAGGTCCCTCGGCCCGTCGATGGAGATCCCTACCAGGAAGTCGTTCTCATGAAGGAAGTCGCCCCATTCGTCATCGAGCAGCGTCCCGTTGGTCTGGATAGTGTTGAGCGCTCTCTGCCCCGGTCGTAGGTACTTACGCTCCAGCGCGATCGACCTCCTGAAGAAGTCGAGGCCCATCATCGTCGGCTCCCCTCCCTGCCAGGCGATGGTCACCTCTGGAGAGCAATGGCCCCGGATCACTTGGCGGATATAGCTCTCCAGTACCTCCTCCGACATGCGGAACGAGCCTCCTTTGTACAGGTCGACTCTTGAGGAGTAGAAACAGTACCTGCAGGCGAGATTGCAGACCGCGCCTCGGGGCTTGGCAAGGATGTGGAACGCCTCAGGACAGGGACGACTATCCTTACCGCCTCTAGGTGAAGCCTGCATGATCACTCCCGCTTTGCCCTGCCTTGTCCATTCATTTCTCTACTGCCGCGCCATCGCTATTCGAATGGCATCCTCCGGATTGACTAGATGGTCGGTGCCCTTGCCCTCTTCTATCGATAGCTGGACTCCTTTGATGGTGCCGTTGAATGCGTTCCTTTTCGGCTTATAGTCCGGGGAGACCGAGGCGCCGTTGTCCTCCCCAACGTCGCAGCCATCATCAGCGGAGAACACTATCGCTTGGGTCATCGGTATGACCCCCTCTCCCACCTTCTTGCCATCGATGAACAATGCCACCTTGCCCCCCTTCCCGAGCCCCCCACCGTCATAGGCGAATTCCATACGCACCTGGTGTTCGCCTTTTGGCAGCGGTTTCTCAGATTCCACGAAGTAATGCTGCACGCCGGCGAGATTGTAGCAATACTTCAGCTTGCCATCCTTGGCATAGAGGCTCCAGCCACCGATGTTCGCGCCTTGGGCGATGATCACGCCTTCGGCCCCAGACTCGGGCACGATGATTTGCGCGGTGACGGCATGGGACTTGTTCTTGAGGTTGAGAACGCTGTTCTCCCCCAGGCGCCCCATGCCCCCGAACAGGAGCTGGGTCTTCCCTTTGACGACGACCGGCCGACCGGCGGTGTCTGGGTTCAACCTCTCCGCCACCCGATCGTCGATGGGCAGCACCTTGTACCGGGCAGCTTCGATCAGCCAGAGGCGTTGCAGCTCGTGGAGCTTCTGCGGCATCTTCTTGGAGAGGTCATTAGCCTGGCTCCAGTCCTTGGTGCCATCGTAGAGCTCCCATACGTCATCATCGAGCGGGATGTTCTTGCGACCAACGATTATCCAAGGCGTCCCGTGCTTGGTCACCGCGGACCAGCCCTTATGATATATCCCACGGTTGCCGAACATCTCGAAGTACTGGGTCTCGTGCCTTTCCGCCGCCTTGGCGTCGTCGAACGAGTACAGCAAGCTCGTGCCCTCGATGGGGTCCTGCTGCCTGCCGTTCACCGAGAGAGGCTCGGGCAACCCAGCGGCCTCGAGGATCGTCGGGGCGACGTCGATTATGTGACAGAACTGCGAGCGGACTTCGCCCTTGCTCTTGATGCCGTTCGGCCAATGGACTATGGTGCCGTTCCGCGTCCCGCCCCAGTGAGAGGCGACCTGCTTGGTCCACTGGTACGGCGTGTTCATCGCGTGCGCCCAGCCGACGGCGTAATGATTGTAGGATTCGGGCCCACCAAGCATGTCGAGATGCTTCAACAGGAACTCTGGAGTCTCAAGGGCGGCCAGGCCGTTGAAGTTCGCCATCTCGTTATAAGCGCCGTTAATGGTGCCTTCGGGGGAGGCGCCATTGTCCCCGATGATGTAGAAGATGAGGGTGTCGTCCATGATCTTGAGCTTCTCCAGCGCCTCGAACAACCTTCCGACGTGGTGATCGGTATGTTCCATGAAGCCAGCATAGACCTCCATCTGGCGGGCCAGGATGGGCTTCAGCTCCTTGGGCATCTCGTCCCAGGCCGGTATCTCCTTGTGGCGCGCGGTGAGCTCGCAGTCCGCTGGGACCACGCCGAGCTTCTTTTGGCGCGCCAATATCTCCTCCCGCAGCCTGTCCCATCCTCTGTCGAACTTACCTTTGTACTTGTCAGCCCATTGCTTGGGCACATGGTGCGGGGCGTGCGTCGCGCCTGGAGCGAAGTATACGAAGAAAGGCTTGTCAGGCGCGAGCGCCTTCTGCTGGCCGATCCAGGCTATGGCCTTGTCGGTCATGTCCTCCGTTAGATGGTAGCCTTCCTCGGGCGTCTTCTTGGGCTCGACCGGGGTGGTGCCCTCGTACAAGGATGGGTACCATTGGTTGGCTTCCCCTCCGATGAATCCATAGAAGTACTCGAAGCCCCCGCCACCTGTGGGCCAGGCGTCGAAGGGCCCGACCGGGTTCGCCTGCCAGACCGGTACCTCGTGGCACTTGCCGAACTGCGCTGTGCTATATCCATTGAGCTTCAGGGTGTTCGCCAGCGGGGACATCGTGTTCGGCAGCACCGAACAATAGCCAGGTGCTCCAGTGGCGGTCTCGGTTATCCCGCCCATCCCGCAGGAGTGATGATTGCGGCCAGTGAGCAGGGCCTGGCGCGTAGGCGCGCATAGCGCTGTTGTGTGGAAACGGTTGTACCTCAAACCTCCTGCGGCGAGCCTTTCGGCATTCGGCGTTTGGCAGGGGCCTCCGAAAGCACTCGAGGAGCCGAAGCCCGCGTCATCGATGAGCACGATCAGGATGTTGGGCGCACCTTTTGGCGGGCGCAATTGTTCGATAGGCGGGAACCTGGTGTCGGGATCCTTCGCATCATACGTGATCAATCTTGACCGAGCCGTATTTGGCATCGGCAAATGTGTCCGATTCGAAACATCTTCATTCATTACGAATCTATCCCCCTTGCCCCGTAGATTGTGCTTTGATTGTTAATTATATGTTTCTTATATGGAACGGAAAAAGTCGATTTTTATCGACGTTCAAATCTGGATGCGGCGAGTTCGAGCCGAGATGGCTAAACCAGGGGCCAGGTCCATTGACTCACTCACGCTTCCCCTCGAACCAGTCATCGATGACCTTCTGTACGGACATGCCAGGGCTCAACTCTCCAAAGCGCTCGTTCAGACCTGCTTTCGTGATGGAATCGCGACAAGCTCCCAAGGCTTCAGCCAGCCTAATCGATGTTCCTACTGCCTTGAGCTCGTCGTAGAGGTTGGAGAGCATCTCAGTCGCTGACAGGTCCATGTAAGGGGCGCTGCGCATGCTCAAAACCACCAATTCCACCTTTACCCCCTCCTTTACGAGCCTCTTGACCTCTTGCCTGACTCTGGCCACGTTAGGGAAAATGAGGGGACCTTCGATTCGCAGAACCAGGACACCAGGTGTAATCTCGTTCTGAGGGCTCCTATCCATGTCCGTATATTCAGCAGTCCCAGGGATTCTTCCGAGTTGGGTGATGCTTGGTTTGGAGATACGATAGAGCAGTGCGAGCAGGGTGAGCGCGACCCCGATGAAAACCCCCTGGAGCAGCCCGAATACTAGCACGCCTAACATAGCTGCGATTGCAAAAACGAATTCCAGCCTGTCGAAGGTGTAGACGCTCTTTAGAGCCTTGATGTCCAGTAGGGCGACCATGGATGAAACGATGACC
>JAJRAN010000059.1 GCA_028682915.1 Methanomassiliicoccales archaeon
CATTCAAGCGCATCTCCCGATATATTGAGGGCGACCCTCGCTTCCAGGGCCTCCATGGATCAAGGCGTAAGGTCATTTTCGCATGGGCCACCAAGGAATTCCGCAACCTCCAGAGGTTGAAAGATGCCAAGGTGCGCGTTCCTGAGCCCATCAAGTTCAGCCAAAACATGTTGGTAATGGAATTCATAGGCGAGGAGGGCACCCCCGCCCCTGTGCTTAGGAACGTAGAGCTAGAGGACCCATCTAAAACCTACAAGACCGTCGTCAAATATGTGAAGCTCGCTTACAAGAAGGCAGGGTTGGTCATTGGGGACCTGAGCGAGTACAACATCCTCATGCAGCGGGGGGAGCCAGTGATTATCGATGTCGGCCAGGGAATGACGACGGACCATTACAACTCAAAGGAATTCCTAGTAAGGGACATAAAGAACATCAATCACTTCTTCCGTTCCTACGATGTGAAGATAATCGAGAACGAGGTCCTTTTGAAACAGATCATGGGGGTCAAGAAATGAAGACGGTTAGGATCCCAAAGGAACGCGTGGGTGTCATCATTGGCACGAACGGTGAGACCAAGGCTTACCTGGAGGAGAAGCTCGGCCTGCAGCTGGTGATCGACTCGGAGGGCGAGGTCAACATCATGGAGGAGAGCGCCAAGGACCCCATCGCCATTCTGAAGGCCATGGACATTGTCAAGGCCATCGGAAGAGGCTTCAGCCCACAGCACGCCTCCCGGCTCCTGGACGACATGGAGTACCTCGAGATCATAGACATGAAGGACTACGTCGGAAGCAAGCCGGAGCAACTCTCCCGCCAGCGGGCAAGGGTCATCGGCTCCAACGGCAAGACCCGTCGCCTGATCGAGGACCTTACCGGGGCCGATATCTCGGTCTACGGCAGCACGGTGGGAATCATCGGCCAGCCGGAGCAGGTTGAGGTGGCAAGGAAGGCAGTGGACATGCTTTTGCGCGGAAGCGAACATGCCACGGTATACCGCTACATGGAGAGAAGCAGGCCCAAGCTCAGGGTCATCGAGATGGGCTTCGAGCCTTGACATGTTCAAGTCAAGATAGCTTTAAGAACCGGTTGGGTTTGGAGGCGGATAGGATGAACGACCTCGTAGTCAGGGCTGAGAAGGCCCTCGCCCAGGACCTTTGTGACCATTGCTTAGGCCGCCTCTTCGCCCTGGTCGACACCGGGCTCTCCAACCAGGAGAGGGGGGAGTCCCTGCGCATGGCCGTGCGATTCTCTCGGGCATTGGAGGGCATGGAACCTTTGTCCCCTCATGAAAGATGCAGCGTCTGCGACGAGATCTTCGCCATGGTGCCCAGGTTCGCTGAGGCGGTGGTCGAGAAATTGAGGGACCTGGAGTTCGAGACCTTTCTGATCGGGACCCGGGTGGACCCCATCATCACCGAGAGGGAGGAGAGGCTGTGGGGCTTGGTAAGCCAGGACAAGGCTGAGACCATCAAGGCGGAATTGAACCGGGAGATCGGCAAGGCCGTGCAGGCGCTGATACCTCACGAGGTGGAGTTCGCCACCCCAGATGTCGTGGCTCTGGTGGACACCCGTTTCTCCCACGTCGAGCTCGACGTATCCCCCATTTTCGTCTACGGGAGATACCGCAAGTTCTCAAGGGAGATACCTCAGACCAGATGGCCCTGCAATCGCTGCCGGGGAAAGGGCTGCTCGAAATGCGGTGGCACGGGAAAGATGTACCAGACCAGCGTGCAGGAGATCATCGGGGACCCCTTGCAGCGTGACGCGCAGGGCGTGGACCATTTCTTCCATGGCATGGGAAGGGAGGACATCGATGCCAGGATGCTCGGGAACGGAAGGCCGTTTGTGCTCGAGGTCCGAGAGCCCAAGAAGAGGAGGATCGACCTGCTAGCGCTGCAGTCGGAGATCAACGAATTCGGCAGGGATCGGGTGGAGGTGGAAGGGCTTCGGTTCTCATCCCGCGAAGAGGTGCGCCAGATCAAGGAAGCCGCCCCGGACAAGGAGTACCGGGTGAGGGTGCGCCTCGAAAGCAAAGTTAATAAGGAGCAATTGAATGAGGTAGTCCAATCGTTCAAGCGCACACGCATCACCCAGCAGACGCCAACACGAGTATCGCATCGGCGGGCTGACCTGGCGAGGGAGCGTGAGATCAAGGACCTGGTGCTCGAGGAGCTCGATGGTCTGGTCGCCACGCTGAGGGTGCGGACCGAGGCCGGGACGTACGTCAAGGAACTCGTCCACGGGGACTCGGGCCGAACCGTTCCATCCCTTGCGGGGAAGCTAGGCATCGCATGCGTCGTGGAGGCGCTGGACGTGATCGCGATCGCGGATCAAACTTGAGGGATCACAATGGTTCGACCGTCACATGGCCCAAGGAAGAAGACGAGGCAGATACTCAGCAAGAGCCCCAGGTCTAGGGGTCTCAGCCCAATCACCCATGAGTTCCAGGAGTTCGAGGTCGGTGAGAAGGTTAACATATACCTCGACCCCAGCATCCACCACGGGATGCCCGCGGTCCGATTCCACGGGAAGACCGGCACCGTCATGGGCATGCAGGGCAAGGCCTTCGTCCTCGCCGTCAAGGACGGCGACAAGACCAAGACCGTACTTGCCACCCCAGAGCACCTTAGGAAGGTAAA
Organism: Methanomassiliicoccales archaeon; assembly: GCA_028682915.1. Lineage (GTDB taxonomy): Archaea > Thermoplasmatota > Thermoplasmata > Methanomassiliicoccales > UBA472 > JAJRAN01. The sequence goes on from JAJRAN010000059.1 coordinate 2,640, forward strand.
TTAGGGCTGGTGAGCAAAATGCCCGAAGAACGCCTGGTCGCCCTGGCCGAGGTCAAGGAGATGCTCGAGCAGGAGTCGAAGGACCGCACCGAGCTCGCCAACGAGCAGAAGGTGGCCCTGGACCATGCTAGCAAATTCGCCAAGCTCTCGACCAAGGAAGCGCAAAAGCTCCTGGCCGACCTGAAGGAGCTCGATTTCATATCCGAGCCAGTGGCCTACCGGATCATCGATATCTGCCCACAGTACCCCGAGGACGTACGAGCCCTTTTTGCCAAGGAAAGACTTATCCTTGATAAGAAACAAATAGACCAGGTAATCGCCGCGGTCAAGAAGCACGTCTGAGCTGGTGGGACCAATGGAGGACTACGCGCACATCCTCGACTATTTACCACAGGGACTCCCAGCGGAGCGTGGGTTCAAAAGAGAGCCGCTCGCCTACGCCTTGGGCGAGACGGAGTTCAAGCTCTTCGAGCTCGTGCCCAAGATCGATGTCCCCATGTTGGTCGGTGAGCGCGTGTACATCGGAAAGGAGGCGGAGAAGCGCGACAAGATCGCGCATGTGAAGCGGCGAGTCTCCTACGAGGAGCTGACCTCCGCCGCCCACTCGGAGATGCCTTTCGTCATCGCGGAGATAGCCAAGCAGAACGAGGCCCGCTACGTCAAGTTCTTCAACGAGGCGCAGGCCATCACCACCAGGTTCCATATGCTCGAGCTTCTGCCTGGACTAGGAAAGAAGACCATGTGGGCCATCATCGAGGAGCGAAAGAAAGGCCCCTTCAAGGACTTCGCCGACATCGCGGCGAGGGTGCCCTCCTTCAAGCACCCCGAGAAGGTCATCGCCAAGCGCATCGAGATGGAGCTGGCCGACCCGACGCAGAAGTACCACATCTTCGTGGCCAGGTAGATGACGCCCTCCGAAGTAAAGGCATTGTTGGCGCGTTACGGGATCTCCCCCACCAAGTCGAAGGGACAGAACTTCCTTTTGGACGAGCGCGTGGCGGACCGCGAGGTCGAGCACCTGGGCATAGTTTCAGGAGATGTCGTCCTCGAGGTCGGCCCTGGCTTGGGCATCCTGACGGAGCGTGTCCTTGCCTCGGCCAAAGCGACCGTCTGCATCGAGCTGGACGCGGCTGTCGCCGCCTACATCAGGGCAAGATTCGGGGAGAGGGTGGAGCTAATCCAGGGCGATGCCCTTGAGGTCGAGCTTCCAAGGTTCGACCGCTTCATCTCCAACATCCCCTACAGCATCTCCTCCCCGCTCATCTTCCGCATCCTGGGGCAGGACTTCCGCAGGGCGGTAATCATGGTCCAGAAGGAGTTCGCGGACCGCATGGCGGCGGAGGCGGGAAGCGATGACTACTCCAGGCTGAGCGTGAACACCTATTATCGAGCCAGGTGCGAGCTGCTTGACCGCGTGCCCAGGTCCAAGTTCTGGCCACAGCCGGAGGTCGACTCCACCGTGGTCAGCCTAGAACCGAGGCCCCCTCCCTTCGAGGTGGCGAACGAACGCTTCTTCCTGCATCTGGTGAACCTGCTCTTCCAGCACAGGAGGAAGAAGATCGGGACGGTCCTCAAGATGACCGGGCAGGCGAACAAAGACTCGATACCCTCCCTCCCCTACGTCGAGAGGAGGGTGGAGGAGCTCTCTCCAGAGATGATAGGGGAGCTTGCCGACGCTATATCGCTCAAAGGGACGTAGGATATCTGAGCGCTCACTTGTTCCGTGCCCAGAAGTACAGGACTATCGCCACGAGCACCAGGATGACCAGCATTACGGCGCTCCAAACCCATTGCCCGGCCGAGGCCAGCACCACCACCCCCATAAAAAGGGCCAAGAGGGTGAGGCCGAACCTCAAAGCCAGCGGCCTTCTGCCTAGTATGATCCTTTCGTTGCCTTGGCTTGGAGCCTTATCAGTGCTTTCCAGATCAACCGCCTCCAGTCCCCTCACTTCGCATCTCTTGTAGGCGCGCCTTCATAGTTCGATGTTGCCAGCGTAGGTAGCGCCCGTGCATTCCTTCAATTTCCCCGCGGCGCACTTCTTCACCGCGTCCGAGACCGTCCCCTTGCATCCCGCTTTGACGATGATGCCCGCGTCCTTCAATATGGCAAAGGCGCGAGGGCCGATGGTGCTGGTGATCACGATGTCCACTTTCAGCTTGGCCAGTTCCTGCGCGGCGCTCGGTCCTTTCTCGTTGGGGGGACTCGACGACCCCGATTTCACCACTCGATGCTCCTTCGGGCTGCCCTCGAACACGATGAAATGAGTGCAACGGGCCAGGGAGCCGATCTTGCTCTCCAGTCCAGGGCCCAAGCTCGAGACAGCCATCTTGCACTTCTTTTTCGAAGCCTTCTGAGCCATGCTCGACCCTCGATAAAGAGCTAGTTCGAAGGCTAGATTAACCTATCCTTTGAGCGTTCGTAGCATCCGTCTGAATGATTGATGGCCGAGCGCATTGGTATCGCCAGGCCCAACCTCTACGGTCTGGAATCGGTCGATAGCAATCATTTTTGAACGCCTTTCCATATATTGTCCGGGGAGAGGCAAATGCTGATAGGCATCGTAGGCAAGCCAAACGTCGGAAAGTCGACCTTCTATTCCGCGGCCACACTGGCACCGGCCGAGATAGCTGACTATCCTTTTACTACCATCAAGCCTAACAAAGGGGTCGCCTACCTGCGCACGAGATGCCCGCACTTAGACCTGGGCCATAAATGCAACCCGCGCAACTCGGCCTGCGAGAACGGGGTGCGCCTGGTCCCCGTCGAGCTGCTGGACGTCGCTGGGCTGGTCCCCGATGCCTGGCAGGGGAAGGGGTTGGGGAACCAGTTCCTCGATGACCTGAGGCAGGCGGACGCCCTGATCCATGTCGTGGACTCCTCCGGCTCCACGAACTCCGAGGGGGTGCCCGTGCCGGCACACTCCCACGACCCCATGGTCGACGTCTGGTTCCTGGAGAAGGAGATCGACCATTGGATCAAGGGCATCATGGACAAGGGCTGGGAGAAGAGTGCTCGACAAGCCCATCTAGAGGGGGAGAAGATCGAGGAGCTCATCTACACCAAGCTCACCGGCCTCAGCGTGTCCATCGGCCACATCCATGCCGCCATCAGGGAGGCCTCCCTTCCCGAGTCGGTCGTCGCCTGGAAGGATGAGGACCTGATGAGGCTTTCAGCGACCATTAGGAAGCATTCCAAGCCCATGACCCTGGCCCTCAACAAGGCGGACATCGCCGAGGATGCCACCCTGCAGAGGATGACCAAGACCGAGGGCTACCTCAGTTTGCCCACTTGCGCCCAATCGGAGCTCGCCCTCAGAAGGGCGGCCAAGGGCGGATTGATCGATTATCTGCCAGGAGACGTTGAGTTCAAGATGAGGGACGCGAGCAAGCTCAACCCAGCCCAGAAGAAGGGGCTGGAGTACATCCAAACACATGTAATGGGAAAGTTCAAGGGCACGGGGGTGCAGCAGTGCTTGGAGAACGCGGCCTACAACATGCTGGACCTAATCCCCGTCTACCCAGTCGAGGACGAGCACCGATGGACCGACAAGCAGGGGAACGTCCTTCCCGATACCCACCTGGTCAAGAGAGGGGCGACCGCCAGGGACCTGGCGTACAAGATCCACACCGACCTGGGCGACAACTTCATCCGCGCCATGAATTGCCGCACCCAGAGGGTCGTGGGGCACGACTACGTGCTGCAGCCCTCGGATGTGATAACCATCATCACCAAGAAGTGAGCCATGAGCGAGTCCTATGACGTCCGCCTGATCACCGCGACCTACAAGCGGCCCAGCGAGAACGAGCTGATCATCGAGATGTTCGGGAAGACCCGAGAGGGGCTTTCCATAACCATCCGATACTCTGGCTTCATGCCCTACTTCCACGTCTTCGGGGCGAGCGAGGAGCTGGTGGAAGGCCTGAGGAAGGACAAGGACGTGGTCAAGGTGGAGTGGGTCGACCTGCTGCACAAGGGGCAGGTCAAGAGGTCCGCCATGGTCACGGTTCGCTATCCTGGACTGGTCCCGGAGTTCCGGGACAAGATCAAGCATCGCTTCGAGGTGCTGGCCGCGGACATCCCCTTCCATCGCCGGTTCATCTTCGACTTCGACATGGGCGCGTGCATCAGGGTGCACGGCCCGAGGATCAAGAGCGAGCGCCACACCACTGACGTGGTCCTGGAGCTGGAGCAGAGGGACGGTGCGCCGCACTTCGAGAACATAGAGGCCTTCAGCCCGCCCCTGAAGATCCTTGCCTTCGACGTTGAGAACTCCATCACCGATGGCCACCTCTACACGATCTGCTATTTCGTCAAGCTGGGGGACGAGCTTCGCGCCGGGGAACCCATCTGGGGCACGGAGAGGGAGATAATCGAGCGCTTCACCCAGGCCATACAGAGGGAGGACCCGGACGTCCTCACCGGCTACAATATCGACGGCTATGACATCCCCACCATCCAGGACCGGGCGAGGAAGAACGGGATAAGGTATCTGCAATGGGGGAGGGACATGTCGGAGCCCCGCCAGGTGTACCAGAAGTTCTGGCGCCTCAACGGCAGGCTGGTGGCGGACGCCTGGTGGGCGGTCAAGAGCGACCTCAAGCCCAAGCAGGAGACCCTAAACGCGGTCTCGAAGCTCCTCCTAGGGGAGCAGAAGCACGATGTGGACATGGGCATGAGGGTGGGCTCGGATTACGACCCCAGGAAGATAGACAAGGAATGGCAGAGCAACCGGGACCGCATCCTGGCCTATTGCACCCGGGACGCGGAGCTGTCGCTGCGCATCCTGGACAAGGTCGGCACCCTCCGCCGCACCCTGGACATGGCCACGGTCACCAAGCTCCCCCTGGACGACGTGCTGAACATCGGCTCCTCCTTCCTCATCGACTCCATCCTCATCCGAGCGGCGGACCGCGCCACCCCGAGGGTGGGCGTGCCGATGACCGGTTCCTTCGACGAGGTGGAGGCGATCGAGGGAGGGTACGTGCACGAGATCAAGGCTGGCCTCTACCATTGGGTCTGCGTGCTGGACTTCAAGTCCATGTACCCCTCGCTGATCATCGCCAAGAACATCTGCTTCACCACCTTGGACCCCAAGGGCGAGGTGGTGTCGCCCACGGGCGTGCACTTCCTTTCCAAGGCGCAGCGCCCCGGCCTGCTCCCGACCATACTCCAGAGCCTGATGGGGGAGAGGGACGAGACCAAGCGCAAGATGCGCGAGGCCAAGAGCCCCGAGGAGCATCGTTACTACGACGGCCTGCAGCAGGCCATAAAGATACTGATGAACGCGTTCTATGGAGTGTTCGCGTCATCGTTCTACCGTTTCACGGACCGGGCCATCGGGTCGAGCATCACCGCCTTCGCCCGGGAGACCACCAAGGGCATCATCAGCGAGCTCGAGGCGGAGGGCTTCGAGGTCATCTACTCCGACACGGACTCCGTGTTCGTACGCAGCCCCGAGGCCAACCTGGACGGGGCGGTGAGGTTCGGAAAGGATGTGGCGGAGCGCTTCTCCCGGGAAGGAGGACAGCTGGAGTTCGAGAAGATTCTCGACCCTTTGTTCTCGCACGGCAAGAAGAAGAGGTACGTCGGCCGGGTGGTATGGCCCCGCCGGCAGGATGAGCTCCTCATCAGGGGATACGAGACCAGGCGCACCGACTCCTTCGACCTGCAGACCGAGCTGCTGATGGAGGTGTTCGAGAAGGTGCTCGATGAGAGGCCCGAAGAGGCGGTCAAGATCGCCAGGAAACGCATCTCCGAGACCTTGGAAGGCACGGTTCCGGTGGAGAAGTTGGTCATCTCCCGAGGGGTCAAGAACTTCAACGAGTACGAAGACCCCGACCGGCTGGCGCATGTGCAGGCCGCGAAGAAGCTCATGGCCCTCGGCTACGAGTTCGTGCCCGGGATGAAGGTGTCCTGGATCGTCACCAACTCCAAGCGCACTCCCCAGGAGGTCCAGCCCTACGTCTCCGGGACCCCGTTCGAGGGCACCCCCGACTGGAAGTACTACTCTACCAGGCTGGCTCAGAGCGTCGCCCGCGCCACAGAGAACTTCGGCTGGACGGAGAAGGACCTGTTGGCAGGGTCTCAACAGGTCGACCTGTTCTCCAGCTCTTTCTCGGGAGAGGAGAGCTCGATCAAGGGAGAGCAGCGGAAGGAAACGCCGAAGGAGAGGAAGGACGGGGTCAAGAAAACAGAGAAGAAGGTCAACCTACAAGATTTCATGTGAGGGGGCTTCGGACCTGGGCTTCTATTTGCGACCTTCCCTCTTGGCTTTGGCCATGTCCTCTTTTACGCGGAACTTGACCATCTTCCTCACCAGCTCGAGGGGGACCGGTTCGTCGATTGGGAATTGGACTGCGCCTTTCGAATGCTTGAATTGTGACAGCTCCTCTTTAAAAGCGCTGATACCAGAAGCCGTCGGATAGAACCCTATGTGCTTTTTTTGAGCGACAAAGTACACTAAAACCTTGTTCAACTTGAATGCCGGCATGCCATAGCTCATGACCTCCTGAGCATCGGGCGCCTCTTCCTTGACTGCCTTCCTGATGCTCTCGAGCTTGCTCTGGATGTCCTTCGGGAAAGTCCCTATGTACTCATCAATGCTTTGAGGTGCCTTCCTTAGGCCTCGGCTGTCCATATTCATCGCCTAGACGAAATCGCATTCCCGCGTTAAGAAGGCTGATTCTCCGTGCTTCGAGCGACCCCCCTACGCTGTCAGAACCCTCGGTCCTTTCCATTCCTCCCTCAGGACGCTATAAATCCAACTGTCCGTCCATTCCCCTCTTATGAAGAAGGTCTTGCGGAGCACGCCCTCCTTAATGAATCCGGCCTTCTGCAGGACTTTCTGCGAAGCCAAATTCCTTGGATCGGTCTGAGCTTGAATTCGGACCGTGTCCTGGGTAAGGAACACGAAATCCACCATCACCTCCAAGGCCTCGGTCCCATAACCCTTCCCTCTCTCGCTGGGGATGAAGCTATAGCCGACTTCCAATTGCTTGCTCGCAGGATGCAGGACATAGAAGTAATCGATGAAGCCAACTTTGGCCCCCTCCTTGTTCTCCACGATGAACGACCGCAACTCATGCGGGCTTGTGAATATCTTACCAACGTCATCCATGTTCACCTGATGCAGGGGATTGTACCTGCCGAAGATCTCTGGCTGGTTGAGCCATTCCATGAGGAGAGGGTAATCGTCTCGCCCCAAGACTCTGAGATTGACCTTCTTTCCTTCTAGCATTCCGAGCCGCTCCTTGAAAATGATAGTCCCGACCCGATTATAACGATTGGGTTCCAGCGTCTCCCCTGCTCTGGATCTCCACTATTTCAACCAAAACAACCCTATGTGGCAAGGCAATCTGAGGACCGAGAGGGGTGTAGATGCGTTCTCTCAGGGGCTCGTGAAAACGATTAAATACCTTCTCATGATTGGCAGGAGTGCTCTCCCTTAACGGAGCGCACGGAGATGTGCCCTTCGCGGGTGAATCCGAAGACCGTTTCGACGGCAAGGTGAATCGAGATGTCAGCACAGCAGAACCAGCCCGCCCCGGAAGAGGGCGAGGCGAAGAAGGGGCCCTCAGGCAAGGGCATGTATCACTATATCGAGGACGCTTGGAAGAACCCGGACAAGAGCTACGTCGGGGACCTGCTCTGGGAACGCCTCATCCAGTGGCGCAAGGAGGAGAACTTCATCCGCGTGGAGAAACCCACCCGGCTGGACCGCGCCCGCAAGCTCGGCTACAAGGCCAAGCAGGGCATAGTGGTCGTCCGAGGACGCGTGCGCAGGGGTGGGCTCAGGAAGCACCAGATCCACAAGGGGCGCCGCGCCAAGCGCCGTGGCATAAACAAGATAACCATGGAGAAGAACCTGCAGCGCATCTGCGAGGAGAGGACGGCCAAGCGCTACCCCAACCTGGAGGTCCTCAACTCCTACTGGGTCGGGGACGATGGCAAGCACGTCTGGTACGAGGTCATCATGGTGGACAAGCACCACCCATGCATCAGGAACGACCCCGTCTACTCCTGGATGGCCGAGCCGCAGCACCAGGGGCGCGTGTACCGTGGTCTGACCAGCGCTGGAACCAGGGGACGTGGCCTGCACAACAAGGGAAGGGGCGCGGAGCGCGTCCGGCCCTCGATAAAGGCGCACGGGCGCACGGGCAAGTGATCAAGCCCGAATCCTTTCCAACCTTTCCTCAATCTCCTTGGGATCCATCCCCACCAGCGGGAAGAAGGCTGGCACGGGGATGTCCATTGTTTTTATCCTATCGAAATCCTCGATGGTGTAGCCGAAGACCGCCGCCAAGGCCTTATGCCTCTTGACGGCCTCGGCCATGTCCTGGTCGGATGCTATCTTCAGCGATGGGTCCCAGCTCCTCAGCAGCTTGGTAGCGGCCGAGCCATCCTCCCCTATAGCGATGGCGCGGCAGCCGCGCTTCATGATCAGCCATGCGGCGAGCGCGTCCCTCTCCTCCTCCAGGTTCACCACCACCTTGCCCTGGCTCCCCAAGGGTAGCCCTCCTGGGCCAGGGATGTAGGCGGAGAAGAAGTAGGCCTTCTTATCTCTGACCTCGGTGAAGATCTCCACATCCGGATCGGTCAGGTTCACCCTTATACCCTTCTCCTCATTGGCCAGGTAGACGGCGGAGCCGAGCTCTCGGCCCAGGTCCATGGATGTGAAGCTGTGGACCCCGGTCCTTCTGGCACGCACGGCGAAGCTCTGGCCCCTGTGGACGAGTGGCTTAGAGAACTCGGCGATCTTGGCCTTCATCTCCTCCATATCGCTCGAGCATCGGATGACAGGGGACACGGAGGAGACCCCGAAGACCCGGGACAGCGCGAGGCTCGCCTTCTTCGGGTCATCGACCTCGACAAAGATGCGGCCATGCTCAGTGGCGACAAGCCCCTCCAGCCCTGAGTTGGCCAAGGAGCTCATTAGGTTGTCTACGAGTATCGACTCGAAGCGCTTGCGAACGGACCGGCTCTTTAGGCCCATCTCCGCGTATCGTACCAGTATCGACCCCATATCCCTACCCTGAGGATGAGCCCGAGGCGCTGACCTTACTTCTTGGCCTTCTTGGCTGGTGCTTTCTTGGGCTTCTTAGCTGGCTTGGCTGGGGACTTCTTCTCGTTGAGGTCGATTATCTCGTCGATGAGCTCGTCCATCTCCCCGTCGTACATCTCCTCCATGAAGTCGAGGAGGAAGGCGTTGACCACCCTCTGCGCCAAAGCCACATCATAGAAGCTGAGACCGTCCTTGTAGATGTCATCGAGGAGCTTGGCGAAGCCTTCCATGAGCTGGACCACCTTCTGTTCCTCCTGATCGAACTCCTCGATCAGGTCCTCGAAGTCCGCCTTCTTCATCTCCTGCACGTCCTGCTTAGCCCCCTTCTTCTTGCTCGGCATAGGATCGTTCCCGATTATGCGCCTTAGGTATATATGGAAGTGTCTGGAGAGCGCTCAGGGAACGATTATCTATCTGCCGCTCAATTCACCGTCGGAGGCCAGTGGCACCCATGGACCCGGTCATCGCCCTAGGCATCGTCCTCACCGCGGCTGCGGCTGGGCTATTGGGCTCTCTACTCGGCCTGGGCGGAGGAATCATAATCGTCCCTGCCCTCACGCTCCTCTTCGGCTACTCCATGCAAGAGGCCATCGGCGCTAGCCTGGTGGCGGTCATCGCCACCTCCACCGGCTCCGCTTCCTATTATGTGGAGGAAGGGGTGAGCAACGTGCGCCTAGGACTTATCCTGGGCATCGCGACGTCTTTGGGTGGGCTCATCGGGGCGATGGTCGCCGTCTACACCGACCAGTACATCCTGGCCCTTCTTTTCGGCTTCATGCTGATCTACACCGCGTACTACATGATCCGGAACAGCGACTCCACAGGTATCTGCCCATCTGGTCCCTGCGGAGCTTTCGACCTCTCCTGCTCCTATAAGGAGGAGAATACGAAGGTTGAGTATGGGGTGAGGAACCTTGGAAAGGGAATGGCCGGCTCCGCCGTGGGGGGGGTGACCTCTGGGATGCTGGGGGTCGGAGGAGGGGTCGTCAACGTGCCGGTGATGCGCCTCTGGATGGGGGTCCCTATGCGAGCCGCCTGCGCCACGTCCAACTATATGATCGGGATAACCGCGTTAGCAGGAGCAATCGTCTATTTCCAGTTCGGGATGATCTTGGCGGGTTTGGCCGCGGTGGTGGCCATCGGTGTGTTCTGCGGCTCATTGCTAGGCTCCCGCTTGTCCAAGCGTCTTCAGGGTAAGGCTTTGAAGACCGTCTTCTCGATCGTGCTGATCTCGGTGTCTATCCTCATGTTCCTGAAAGCAGCGGGGGTGATGCCTTGAGCATTCCTAGGAAGGAGGTCGATCGGCTCCTTAACCGAAGTGTGATGCTCGTGCTCCGAGCCGGTATGTACATCAGCCTAGCCTTGCTGTCGGTGGGAGTGATCCTCTATCTTGTCGACGGAGGCGAGGTTGGCAGCGTCCTCGGGCCGGTCGAGGCGATCGCATCCGCCCTCAACTTGGAAGCCGAGGGTTGGATGTCGTTGGGGATCATCAGTTTGATCATGACCCCGCTGGCCGGAGTGGTGGCCGCCCTAGCTGTCTTCGTCCGGGCCAAAGAGCTCAGGATGGTGGGCGTCTCGCTGCTGGTAATTTGCGTCGTGGCCTTGGCCATATTGGTGAAGCTGATAGCATGAGCGGTCCTCCCGGCACGATCTTCAGAGAGGCGCAAAGGCCGAGGCATTGGTACTTCTGGGCGTTCCTGCTGTTCCTAATCCTTCTCATCTGGTCCATGGCCATTTTCCAGTTGCTGCTCGGGGTGCCATTGGGCGACAATCCCGCAGAAGATTGGGAAATGGCCATCATCTTCATCCTGGCTGGTATCATCTTCCCTGCCTTCCTGCTCCTCATCAAACTTGAGGTGGAAGTTAGGGCGGACGGGCTCTTCGTCCGATTCCGACCCATCCATCTACGCTTCGTCAGCATCCCATTGGACAAGGTCGTAGAAGTGCAGACAGCCGCCTTCTCGCCGTTGGGCGACTTCGGTGGTTGGGGTATCCGTTACGGGGACGGAATGAAGGCTTACACCATCAACGGGAAGCGTGGAGTCCGCCTCACGTACGATGATGGCGATGGGCTGCTCATCGGTTCCCTGAGACCTGAGGAGCTGGAGATGGCCATCCGAACAATCTTGAAGAGGAAATAATCGCCACCTCGTTGAACTTTTAGATAAATTCAGATAGATTCATATCTCGGTCACGGTTTTTAGCTGAAAAGGGATGGGATTGGCCAAATCGAAGGGCGAGGGCGACCGCTGGTACTACACCTTCCTGCCATACAACGTGGCGGGAGGGAGCACCTCCCCGATGATCCCGCTTTTCGTTACCGAGGGGCTGAAGGGCTCGATCGCGGAGGTCGGAATCGTCGGCGCCATATCATCCTTGGCCTCGGTCCCCGCGAACATCCTTTGGGGGAACCTATCCGACACCACCAAGAAACGCAAGGTTTTCGTCCTGATCGGCTTCCTGGGGCTGGCCATCGCGCTCCTCACCATGGGCCTGAGCATGGACATGGGGGCCTATTACTTCGGCAACTTCCTTCTTGGGGCGATAGCGGCCGCAGCCGCACCGGTCAGCACCGTCATCATCCTGGAGTCGTTCGCCAAGGAGCAGTGGGCCAAGAGGATCGGGGACTTCAGCAAGATAAGCGGCATCGGCTGGGTATTAGGCCTGGTTCTAGGGACGATATGGCTTCAGCTGGCCAACGGGGATGGGAGCACGGTCGCGGCCATGCGGGGCCTGTTCATCACCTCCAGCGCGCTCTGCGTCGTCTCGGTCCTCCTGGCAATCAAGTGGGTTCCGGAACCGGTGAAGAAGATGGAGAGGAAGGAGGCGGTGGGGGAGGTACCAGCGGGCGACCTGCTCCATTTCGAGAGAGGGCGCTACGCCCCCACCAAGATCATCCACATCATGAAGGTGGGCGCGAAGAACCTCTCCCCGCGCAACTTCCCCTCCAACCTCAAGCTCTATTACGTCATGACCTTCCTGGCCTTCACCGGCTTCCTCACCTTCTACACCGCCTTCCCTATTTTCCTAAAGCGGGAGCTGGGCCTGACCATCTCCGAGGTTTTCCTGGTGTATCTGGCTAGCAGCATCACCTCGGCACTGACCTATTCCCTTGCTGGAAGGTGGACCTCGATGTATGGAGGGAAGAGGGTGCAGACGGTCGCCTTCGTGGGCCGCATCATCCTCTTCCCCTCGGTCTTCCTGGTGACGCTCGTGGACCTGGAATTCTGGCCCCTGATGGCGATGCTTTGCGCCTTGCATGCTGGCATTGGCTTCTGCTGGGCCAACCTCAGCGTCGCCGGCAATACCATCGTCTCCAGAATATCCTACAGGGACTTTCGCACCGAATCCCTCGGAGCCTACAACGCGATCATGGGGATAGGGACGATCGTTGGGTCGTTGGTAGGAGGGTTCGTCGCCACTTTGTTTGGCTACGAGGCGACGTTCCTGGTCGCATCGGTGTTCGTGGTCTCCGCCCTCGCGCTCCTCTTGGTGCTTAAGGTGGACGAAGAACCTGATGAAGCGAGCTCGCCTCATGCGGCCGAGAGCTAGGAATTTGGGTCATTCCAGCTGCTTCCAAATCTTACCCATCAAAGCTTGAACCCGGGGAGGCCGTCGAAGAGGGTCCCGTACATCTTCGAGAAGAGAGTGATGTACTCTTGGGCTTTGCCTGTGGTTATGTAGGTCGTCTTCTCATCCTTCTTTTCGATCTGAAGATAGCCCTTGTCCACGAGGAACCTGAGGTGCTGCTGGCCAATCTTCGAGTTCAGGTCGCAGCGGTTGATGATGTTAGTGAAGGCCCTGGGCTCGCGGCAGTAGACCAGTATCTCCCAGTATATCTCGAAGGAGGTGCGGCGGCCCTTCATCTCATTTGGCCTCCAGCTCATGTTCCAGGGCGTCTTCGATCTTCGCGCTCTCATGGAGCCTAGCATCCCAGAGCCTGGCGTAGATGGAAAAATAGCGGGAGACCAAGAGTCCCGCGATGCCCACCCCGAAGGCGATGACACCTCCGACCAGTTGACCGGTGTTCTCCAAAAGAATTCCGGAGGATGCGATCGATGACCCCGCGCCGATCACGCCGAGCGCTCCGAGGATGAGGAAGATACCCCCGCCGATCCTGCCTAGCATGATCATCCTGGAAATGGTCGACTTATTTGACCGATAGTACGCCATCATCTTGATGGACAGTCCAGTGAGGTGGTCCTGGTCCCCATCGTCCAACCCTTCGTAAGCGGTCCTTAGGTCGTCTACCCCGTCGATGATCTCGGCGATCTCGATTATCCAGTAGAAGCCCGCGCCGATGGCCATGGCGCCCAGCCCGACCAGCAGCACCGACAATGGGTCGATCCGCCCTGCGTCCACCATCCCCAGCAGATGAGTCACCGCCAAGGAAATCCCCAAGGCCAGCATCATCGCCCCGATCATCAGGTTGAGGATGGTGAGCCCGAAGAAGCTCCTCAGCTCCGTCTTGAACTTCTGTTTTAGCCCATATTCCATGAGATGATTCACCTGATCGCGAGTATGCCCGGTCCAGGGGTATCAATACCCAAGAAACTAAGGTACATACCTCCGTTACATGCCAGGTAAGCGGGACGTGGCTACGGTCTCAGGGCGCCGGCGATCTTGCGACCGAAGGTCGTGGCCTTAGCCTCCTCCCCTTCCGCCAACGGCCCTTTCGTCCCCGTCACCACGAACCATTCTGGGGGCACCACTATTTGGACGCCAGCCTCCTCCATCATCTTGCGCAGCTTTTCCGCGCCTCCCTTCCCTGAGCTGGCGAACCTGGTGTCGAACGTCGTACCCTTCTTGCCTGACGCCCCGGTGGCGATCCCGAGCTTGAGGGCTTTCTTGGCCTCGCCGGTGGCCGAGCCGATGTGAGTCGGTGCACCGACGATCCATGCTTCCGCCCCTTTGAAATCGTCCTCTGTGGCGTCATCTGCCTTCTTAACCACCACGCTGGTGCCTACCTCTTTCATCCCTGCGGAGATCGCCAAGGCGATCTTCTCCGTCATCCCGGTCTTGGTGTCGTACACGATTAAAGCCTTCATTGCTTTCCCCCGATGCTCATTTTTCTGCCGACCTTATTTGGGTTTCGATACCTCATATCGCCTCAGGAGCTTAAGGTCAATGGATTAGCTCCGATAGGCGACGTAGATGTCGGCCTCGATCATAGTGCCGTTATCAAAGAAATGATGGACGAAGTAGAGGTTGCCCTCCTGGTCCAACGTCGGTTCCCCTGCGAACGAGGAGACTATCAGCTCCGGCTCAGACCACGATCCGTCGGTCCATGTCGAACGGAAGACCCCTGGCGACCCTAGGTAGGTCCTGGTGAACCAAAGCTCGTTCCCGTCCTGGCTGATGAAAGGCCAGCCCTCGTCGCCTGCCGAGTTCACCTCTTCCACGTTGACCGGCTCCTGCCATTGCCCGCCCACCATGTCGGAGCGCCAGATATCCAATCCGCCCTGGCCTCCCGTGCGTCCGGAATGGAAGAACAGATGCTGCCCGTCCGCCGTTATGTGCATCTCCCCCACCTCGTATTGCACGTTCAGCAGGTCCCCGGCATATTGCCAATCGGCCCAATGCCCGTTCTCGAAGTCGGCGATGAAGAGGTTCACGTCAGTGTAACCCTCGCGGGCCGAGGCGAACCACATCTCGTCGCCCTGAACGAAGGCCGCGCCGTCCAAGGCGAGCTTGCCCTTGTCCTGAAGCCAGACCCGCGACGGTTCCGACCAACCGCTTCCGTTCCATTGCGAATACCAGATGCCGGACACCCCGTCGAAGAGCTGCTCGTTGGCGGGCTTGCGCACGTCCGGGGTGAAGAAGAAGTACAGCCCGCTCCCGTCCGGAAGGACGAAGGGAGAGTCCTCGGCCCCGGCGGTGTTGATGGGGGCAGGCACCGGGACCGGCGACTGCCATGAAGGCGAGTGGAGCACAGGCGGGTAGATGTCAGAGGAGGGAAGGGCCTTGACAGCATCGGAAGGAATGGATTCCAGGCGGTCCTTGTCGGTCTCCTCGCCCTCGTTGCCCGTCCCTGCCACAAGAACATAGATGGTGACCAGCATCAACGCCACGATCACCGCACCGATCGCCAGGACCATTCCTCTCTTCATGTACCCTCGCAGCCCTAAGATCGCCGATCCATATCGACATTCAGCATTGGGATACTTGCATTTTACTGATGCTCAAGGCGTCGTCCTTATCCCCGCGACCGCCGCCTCGACCCGTTCCTTGGTGCCAGCAAGCAAAGAATCCAGCTTGGATCGGGCCTGAGCCTTGAACTCCTCGTCCTTGATCGACGCTAGGTTGATCTCGACGTTGAGGCACGCCCCGAGAAGCCCGGTGAGGGTGCTCTCCAGCCCGACCGCGGCATCGCTGGCCGCGTTCTTGTTGCATTTGGGCGCGACTGCTAAGAGGTGCTCGATCACCTCCTTGCTCAGGGCCGCCGTGCGCATGGGCACCTCGGCCGCGGCCTTGGTGGCGTCCTGGATGGCCCTCGAACGGACCAATTTCTCTTCCTCGCTCCCCTTGGGGAGCCTGAAGGCGCCCATGACCTTCTGGTAGGATGCGGCGTCCTCGTCTATCAGACGGACCAGCACCTTGCGCAGGCCCTCGAAGCGCTCCAGCTTCTCCAACATCAGCGGTTGCGCCTCCTCGTACCCCTTCTTGCCTATGGTCAGCCGGCAGACCATGGCGCCTAGGGAGGCGCCCAGGGCGCTGGAGAGGCAGGAGGTGCTCCCTCCACCTGGCGTCGGCTCGGCGGACGCCACCTTGTCCAGGAACTGCTCCACGCTCAAGGAGCGCAAAGGCGTCAGCCCTGCGCCAAGTTCCTCCAATCTCCTCTCGATGACCTGCTCCCGGGTCCATCCCTTCCCCAGCTGGAGCTCGTGCTCGGCAGCGGCGAAGAGGGCGTCGGCGGGGACCATGCCATAGACCTCGGTCTCCGTCACCTCCAAGCCCATGAGCCTGGCCTCGGACCTTATGGCGTCGAGGACCTCATGGACCGGCGTCCTGCGGAAGTTGGTGAGGTTCATGGACACCTGCACGAAGGGCTTGGTGTGGAAGCCCATGGCCTTGACGAACGGGAAGCCCCCTCCCTTCTCCCTTATCTTCCTGGCGATCTCCTTCGCCTTCTCCACATCGTACGTGTTCAGGTAGGCATTGTAGGCGATGAGGAATTCGCGGGCCCCGACCACCGTCGCCCCGGCCCTTGGCAGCTCCGTCGGGCCGAAGTCCGGCTTGCGGGCGGGATCGCTCCTTATCGCCTCCCTCAGACCCTCGTACTGACCTCGGCGGAGATCCGCCAGGTCGATGCGGTCCGGGCTGGTGGCGGCGGCCTCATAGAGGTAGGTCGGTATGCCCAGCTCGCGCGATACCCTCTCGGCCAGGCCGCGGGCCAGGGGCACGCACTCCTCCAAGCTAATGCCGCTCACGGGAACGAATGGGACCACGTCCGTCGCCCCAATGCGCGGATGCTCACCCTTGTGCGCATCCATATCTATGAGCTCGGCGGCCTTCTTGATCCCCGAGAAGGCAGCCTCCACTACGTCCGCTGGCGCACCGACCATGGTGACCACGGTCCGGTTATGGTCAGGGTCGCTCCTCGCATCGAGTATCCTCACGTTTGAGGCCGACCTCATCGACTCGATGATGGCCTCCACCACCTCCGGCCTCCTTCCCTCGCTGAAGTTCGGGACGCATTCCACGAGAGCCAAGAGCTCACCCTCCCGTCGGGCCCGGGGCCCGCATGATCCGCTTTCCACCCTTGATGATCAGTGAGGGAGATAGCGCCCCTTGTCGGTACAGTATCTCCTCGTACGAATCGCAATTGAACCCGATCAGGTCAGCCAGGTGATCGGTCATGATCGCGCCTCGGTCCTCCAGGCCCAAGGCTCGCGCCGCCCTGATGGTGAGGCCGGCGAACGTCTCCGCCGCCGTCAGCCTCTGGTTCGCGGAAAGGAGGGAGGCCTGGGTCAGGAGGCCGCCCATGGGAGCCGTCCCCGGATTCCAATCGCTGGCGATGGCCACGCAGAGCCCTGCGTCCAGCATGTGGCGGGCGGGAGCGAAGGGGTCCCCGAGCCCCAGCGAGCTCCCTGGCAGGGCGACCGCCACCACGCCCTTGTCCCTCAGCCACTTGAACTCGCGCTCCGTTGAGCGTTCCAGATGGTCGGCGCTGATGGCGCCTACCCTGGCAGCCACCGCCGCCCCGCCCACGACGAACTGGTCCGCATGGACCACTGGCGTGAATCCCATGTTCTTGGCCTGGAAGAGGTACCCGTCCGCCAGCTCGGGTGCGAACGCGCCCCGGTCGACGTAGATGTCCACCCGATTGGCCAGGCCTTCCCTCTTCACCGGGGGAAGCAGCTTGCTGACCAGGAAGTCCAAGTATTGTTGGTCCGTCCTGAACTCTGGCGGCCGCACATGGGCAGCCAGGCAGGTCGGCACCAACCTGGGCATGGGATCGATGGACCCGTCCACGCGCCGGATGGCTCGAAGCATCTTGATCTCGGTCTCCAAATCAAGTCCGTATCCGCTCTTCACCTCGCAGGTGGTCACGCCCCGCAGCAGGTGCTCGAAAGCCCTCTCGGCCAGAGTGGAGGCCAGCTCCTCTTCCGTGGCCTGCCTGGTGCTGCGCACCGTGCTCATGATCCCCCCGCCGCGCTCCGATATCTGAAGGTAGGACTCCCCCGAGATCCTCTTGGAGTACTCCTTGGCCCTGGACCCCGCATAGCAAATGTGGGTGTGGCAATCGATCAGGCCGGGCAGCAGCACCATCTTCCTTCTTATTGGCGTGTGCCCGAGCGGGCTGCCCTTCATCTCGGCAAGCGCCTTGACCTGCTTGAACCGCTCCTCGTCCAGGACGTCCAGAATCCTGTCGCCCTCGATGATCACGCCCCCGTCCCGGATGATCTCCAATCGCTCGTCCAGCAGTGGCCCTTTTTCGGGCAAGTGGTCCATGGTGACCATCTCTGCGAAAGGGCCGAGGAGTTGCTTCGCCATCGCCATCATCCTTGAACGGTTACTGTCGTCATTCGTGCCACGATGATAAAAAGCGTTCTGCCTAGGAGTTCGTCATTTCCTCGCCCTCTTGGCCATTACCTCCTCGACCAGACCATCCCTGGTAGCATGGGGCAGGGTCATATGGCCTCGATCCTGGTCGTTCCAGAGCATGGCGGTCTCCAGGGCCGCCGGGTTCCCCGCCCAGGCCCGTCGGGCGATGCCACAGGCGACGTCCCAGTCCATGGCATCATGGATGACGTCATCGACCTTCTCGCTCCCGTCGAGGACCAGGCCGAACCCGCCGTTCACCGCCTTCCCCACCCCCACACCGCCGCCGTTCGAGAGCACGACCAGGGTCATCCCCCTTACCGCGTTCCCGGCCCAGCATTGATGGCTCATCTCGGCCATGACGTTGCTACCATCCTTGATGTTCGCCGTCTCGCGGAAGGGGCTGTCCGTCCCGCTCACATCGTGATGGTCCCTTCCCAGCATCACCGGGCCTATCTCACCCCTTCGGACCAGCTCGTTGAAGTGCCTGGCGATCCTCGTCCGACCGGTCCCGTCAGCGTAGAGGATCCGCGCCTTGGTGCCAACGACCAGCTCGTTACCGCCCGCGTCCTTGAGCCATTGGTAGTTGTCCCTGTCCTGCCCCCGCTTCTCCTTCCGGGACAGCCAGATCTCCTTGATCACCTCCATGGCGACAGCGTCGGTCCTATCCAGGTCCTCCTGCTTGCCGCTCAGGCAGACCCAGCGAAAAGGCCCGTATCCATAGTCGAAGCAGATGGGGCCGATAATGTCCTCGACGTAGGAGGGGAGGATGAACCCGTTCCTTGGGTCGCCTTTGACCGCCACCGCCTTCTCCCCGGCATCGAACACGGCCTTGAGGAAGGAGTTGCCGTAGTCCCAGAACTTGGTGCCCCTCTCCCTCATCGCCATAATCAGCAGGTATTGCCGGCGTAAGGAGGCGTCCACCATGTTCCTGAACTGCATTGGGCTATCGGCCAGAAGCTGACGCCCCTTCTCGAAGGAGGCGCCAGCCGGCGTGTAGCCTCCCTCATAAACGGCATGGCATGAGGTCTGGTCGGACGCCAGCTCCACCTTGAGGCCGTGGTCCAGCACATATTGCCACAGGTCCACGACGTTGCCATGGTAGGCGATGGACATCGAGCCCCCTGAGGCACGCAGTTCGCCGACCCATCCGAAAATCTCCTCCAGGTCACTGGACCATCGGGAGAGCCAGCCCTGCTCCGATCTGGTCTTGATTCTGGAGATATCAACCTCGGCGATGACCCCGATCCCGCCGGCTATCTCGATGGCCTTGGCCTGGGCGCCGCTCATTCCTCCTAGCCCGGAGCTGAGATAGAGGATTCCAGCAAGATCGTCCTCGCTTCCGATGCCCAGGTATTTCCTCGCGGCGTTGAGCAATGTGAGATATGTACCATGCACGATGCCCTGGGGGCCTATGTACATCCATCCGCCCGCGGTCATCTGGGCATAGTTGCAGACGCCTAAGGCTTGGGCCCTTTGGAAGTCTGCGGGGTTGTCATAGGCGCCGACCATCAGTCCGTTGGTGAGTATGGCCCTTGGTCCATCGGGACGAGAGGGGAATAGCCCGAGGGGATGGCCGGACATGACCGCCAGCGTCTGATCGCCCCGCATGACCTCCAGGTAGCGCTTGATGAGCTGGTATTGCATCCAATTCTGGCAGACCTGGCCTGTCTCCCCGTAGGTCACCAGCTCATATGGGTATAGCGCAACCTCGAAGTCCAGGTTGTTGTCGATCATCACTTGCATTGCGCGGGCCTCTAGTATCCCGCGGTAATCATCGACCGGCCTGCCCCATATCCTGCCAGGCGGTCGGAAGCGATAGGCGTATATCCTCCCCCGGGTCAGTAGCTCCTCGAGGAATTCAGGGGCCAGCTCCTCGTGCCACGCCGACGGGACGTAACGCAAGGTGTTCTCCACGGCCAATACGATTTCTGCATGGCTGAGCTCTTGCCGGCGGTCAGGCGCCCTCCTGATCTTCGGATCGAAGATTGGAGGCGGAGGGAGCTCTCCTGAAATGCTCACCTCAATGGGAATGGCGCTCCTGCTCGCTCTCATCTCCCCTACCTGGGGGATGTTTGCACCTCCCCCACCATTATTCTTTCCAATGTCCATCGGAAATTCATTGGCAAGCTTGATGTCCGTCCCTCGGCATTGCCCCAAGGAAGCCGATGTCATCCTCTGAGGTTCGCTACAGGCGGTGGGTCCTCCTCATCGCCTGCATAGGATCGATGATGGCGCCCCTGGATAGCACCATCGTCAGCGTGTCCCTCCCTCAGATCGCCCAGGACCTGGGCATGGACTATGCCGAGATAATCTGGGTGCCGACGGCCTACCTCGTGGTGCTGGCGGTCATGATCCTGGTCATGGGACGGGCCTCCGACCTCTACGGCCGCAAACCGATCTTCATCGCTGGCTTCGGCATTTTCACTCTGGGATCGTTGCTCTGCTCCTTGGCCACCTCCGGCAACGAGCTGATCCTCTTCCGAATATTGCAGGGGTTCGGGGCGGCGTGCTTCGGGGCGACCTCTATCGCCATCGTCACCGAGACCTTCCCCAGCAACGAGAGGGGCAAGGCGCTGGGGATCAACGCCATGGCGGTTTACGTCGGACTTTCCCTCGGACCTCCTCTGGGCGGCCTGCTGACGCATGCGCTCGGCTGGAGGTCAATATTCTGGGTGAATGTCCCCATAGGCATCCTTACCATGGTCCTTGCCTTCTATAAGCTGAAAGCCGTCAGTCCCGAAGCAAAGAAGGTGAGGTTCGACGTCCCTGGCCTGCTGCTGTTCTCGATGACTCTCGTCAGCCTCTTGGTGGGCCTGACCATGGGGGAGCAGCTAGGATGGGGAAGCGTAGAGATCGTGTCCCTTTTCGCCGTTGCGATCCTGGGGTTCGTGCTCTTTGTCTACGTGGAATCGAGAAAGGGCGAATCCGCGTTGTTGGATCCCAGGTTGTTCACCAGGAACCGGCTTTTCGCGGCCGCGAACATCTCCGCTTTTCTCAATTACACTTCTTACTTCGGGGTCACCTTCATGATCTCCTTCTATCTGCAGAGGGTGCTTGGCCTCTCGGTCCTGGAGGCGGGAGCCGTACTCCTGATCATGCCTATCACCATGGCCATCCTCTCTCCCATTTCGGGAAGGTTCTCGGATCGGCTTGGATCGAGAGCGCTCTCTTCGACGGGGATGTTCATCATCGCCCTTGGTTTGGCCTGGTTGGCCACATTGGAGGTGGATTCCCCTCTGTGGCGCGTCGAGATCGGGCTCCTGCTCCTAGGGATTGGGATGGGCATCTTCTCCAGTCCGAACACCAGCGCCGTCATGGGCTCGGTCGACAAGCGCAAGCTTGGCATCGCTTCGGGTACGCTGTCGACAATGCGCTGCGCGGGGCAAGCGACCAGCCTGGCGGTGATGGGGGCGATCATAGCGACGGTGGCTGGGGCGGGAAGCCTCTCGGGCCTGTTCTCAGGCGACCCTTCCAGCGTGCTCGTTGGCGCGGAGGACTTCGTCGAGGGCATGGACGTGGCCTTTCTGGTCTCGACCGTCATCGCCTTGCTGGGTGGCATCACCTCCCTTGCTCGAGGCAAGCCGGTGACCAATTCGGATACGAGTCCATCCACCTAGGCATGAATCATTCACCTATTGAATGCGAAATCACTCGTGCCTGAGTGGAACCCAAGTCTCTTAATTCTCAATTGACACAGGTTTATTAATGAGCGGTCGAATGAATCTTAGAGGGGAACTTCCTTGGTAAGAAAGGCCACCAGGGCTGCTATCCTCGTGCTAATGGTCCTATCCAGCATGTCTTTTATCGTCATAGCCACGGACACGGTTACCGCCGAGACCTATGGCGACTTTGAATATCGGCTCATAAACGATGGCACGGAAGTCGAGATTACGCGATATAATGGACTCGAAGGGCACGTCGAGATACCGAGCGTAATTGATGGGGAACCTGTCACGTCCATCGGCAACTATTCGTTTTTAAGGGCTTCCATGACCTCTGTGATTATTCCCAATAGTGTCAAATCTATCGGAGATTCTGCGTTCTATGCCTGTAACTACCTAACCTCGTTGACCATCCCCAATGGAGTACTTTCTATTGGGATAGAGGCCTTTTTTAGATGCAGCTCCTTGTCCAACGTGACAATACCTAGCAGCGTCACCTCGATCGGGGTCCTTGCCTTCAATAGGTGCAACTCCCTACTCGCCATCGCTGTGGACGAGAGCAGCACTAACTATGCTAGCCTCGACGGTATTCTTTACAACAAGACCTTAGCCACCTTACTACAATGCCCAAGTGGAAAAGTTGGGGCGCTCACCATACCATACGGCGTCGCCTCCATCGGAGACGGCGCGTTCTATTTTTGCATATACCTCACCTCCATAACCATCCCTAATAGCGTCACCTCCATCGGGCTTATGGCGTTCTATCAATGCTCCTCCTTGACCTCCGTGACCATTGGATGCAATGTTACTACCATCGGAGACTGTGCGTTCTACAACTGCGACTCTCTGACCTCCCTGACCATTCCTGATTGCGTCATTGCCATCGGGAATCATGCGTTCTCAGGCTGCTCCTCACTGACCTCCTTGACCATCCCAGATAGTGTCACCTCCATCGGTTCCTTTGCGTTCTCCAGATGCACTTCACTGATTGCGATTAATGTGGAAACGAGAAACGCGAACTATGCGAGCGTCGATGGAACTCTGTTCAACAAGACCATCACCACCTTGCTCCGGTGCCCAGAAGGAAAGGCTGGAGCAGTCACCATCCCCAGCAGCGTCAAGTCCATCGGGGATTCTGCGCTCTATGGCTGCGCCGCCCTGACCTCCGTGACAATTCCCGATGGCGTCACCTCAATCGGGATTTATGCGTTCTCCGGCTGCACTAGCCTCACATCCCTGATCGTTCCCGACAGTGTCACCTCAATCGGGATACTAGCGTTCAATCAATGCTCCTCCTTGACCTCCGTGACCATCGGAAGCAGCGTCAGGTCCATAGGGGACTGGGTGTTCAGCGGCTGCAACAATCTGACCTCAATAATGTTCTTAGGGCTCATTGCACCGGCCTTCGTTGGCATTAGTTGGATTGGTGAAACAGGAGCGGGAATACTAGGCCACGCATACGCCGCCTCGAACTTCCCCGCTCCAGGGGAAGTTTGGAATGGATTGACGATGGGCGAGGTCATACCCGTAATTCCTGGCGTCCCCACAGACCTCGTCGCCACCGCAGGCGATGGCAAGGTGACACTGACCTGGAACCCTCCCATTAGTAACGGTGGCTCTGCCATCACCAGCTACAAGGTCTATCGCGGCACAGTGTCTGAAAACGAGACACTGCTGGTAATCCTAGGCAACGTCCAAACCTATAATGACACGGGTCTCAACAACAGCCATACTTACTATTATTTGGTGTCTGCGGTCAGCTCTGTCGGTGAGGGGGCTCCAGCGGGGGTCTCGGCCACGCCTATTGCTAAATCCGATGACACTTTGTTTTTCGTTGGCATTGGGTTGGTAGCTATAATAGTTATAATCGCAGCCGCCATCCTGATGTTTAGAAGAAAGAAGTGAAACCCAATTCTTCTACCTTTTTTCGTGATTTTGTGAAGAAGTTCACATTGTGGGAGAGCTTTCAATTCTTTGGTTTGTAAATATCGTACAGCTCTCTGTACTTCTTTTCCTTTCTTCTACCATAAAATATAGCTAAAAAGCCAGCAACGAGCATACATACCCCAATCAGAAGGAAATCGGTATTGTCCTCGAGGACTATCGTGATGATGAAAAGAACTAGAAGAACGATGCTCAAGATTACGAACGCGATTCCCAGGATTTTCCACTCTCGCGCATCCAGGATCTCTATTGCCAGATTGACATCCCTAGATGCTGTGATCTCGCCACCGACCTCCTTACCGCATTTATGACAGAATTCGGCATCAGATTGCAGGACGCTACCGCACCGCTTGCACGTTCGCTCCAATCAAACCCCGGAAATGCCAGGATGCTCGATGGCTTAAACATATCTCCTAAAGAACGTGCTACTCAGTCAGTTATCAGAGAAGAGGGAATGGTGCAGGGAGGAGGATTCGAACCCCCGAACGCCTTCGCGATGAGACCCTGAATCTCACACCGTTGGCCAGGCTTGGTTATCCCTGCATGCGTTGCGGAGAAGGAACATCACCTCTATCTACTAATACCTTGCCCAACTGCAGGCGCGGTCCCTAACCAGGCATGGCATTCACTTTTTTTCAAGTGGAATCGAATTAGGAAACGCAGAAATGCCCGTAGCATCATCGGTGTCCGCGTAAGCATGGTGACCGAACGATCAATTTACCCGAGGACGAGGCCAGCAAAACGAGCGGACCTTGACAAGGGCGATTGCTACATCAATCGCGAGCTGAGCTCGTTGGCGTTCAATCGCCGGGTCTTGGAAGAGGCCTGCGACGAATACCATCCTCTGCTGGAGCGGGTAAAGTTCCTGGCTATCTGCGGGTCGAATCTGGACGAGTTCTTCATGAGCCGGGTCTCCGACCTCAGGCGACAGATGGTCCGCGGCGTGGCCAAATTCACGGCCGACGGCCTCCCTCCCGCCAACACCATCGATAGGGTCAGGGAGATGTTGGAACCGATACTCGCGGGCCATGCGCATTGCTGGAGGGACCTGATCTGCCCCGCATTGAGACAGAACGGCATCCATGTGCACAAATGGTCCGAGCTGGACGAAGGACAGAAAGCGGTTCTGCGCCAGTTCTTCGAGCACGAGATCTTCCCCGCCTTGACGCCTTTGGCCTTCGACGCCCATCGCCCTTTCCCGTTCATCTCGAATTTGACGATCAACCTGGCAATAACAGTGCAGAACGGCAGCAGATCTGGATTCGCCCGAGTGAAGGTGCCGACGACCACTTTCCCTCGATTCGTGAAGGTTCCAGAGGAGGCCTTCGAAGAGGAGCGCGCTGTCGGCAGGGGCACCATGGACTTCATCTTGCTGGAGGATCTCATCGCGGCCAACCTCGATTTATTATTCCCCGGTATGGATGTCCTATCGTCCTACCCTTTCAGGGTCACGCGGGATGCGGAGATAGAGATCCAGGTCGAGGAGACGGACGACATGCTCACGGCAGTGGAGGAGGGGGTGGAGAGCCGGCGATTCGGGCCCCCGGTCCGTCTGGAGGTGGACGCCAGCATGCCTGAGGGCGTCCGCGACATGCTCATCAAGAACATGGACTTACCGCGGTACCTCGTCTACCAGCATGCGGCACCGCTCGGGCTCGTCGACTTCTGGCAGCTGCTCGCTCTCGATCGACCAGACCTAAAAGATGCTCCGTTCAGCCAATTTGTCCCCAAAGACCTCTCCAGCTCCAAGAACCTGTTCGCGGCGTTGCATGCGAGGGACCATCTTTTCTTCCATCCATATGACTCGTTCCAGCCGATCGTGGCCATGCTTCAGCAGGCGGCCGTCGACCCCGACGTCCTGGCAATCAAGATATCATTGTACCGTATCGACAAGCGCTCTCCAGTAATCGAGTCATTGATCGAGGCCCGGAAGCTGGGGAAGCAGGTGGCGGCGGTGGTCGAGCTCAAGGCCAAGTTCGACGAGGAGAACAACATCTCCTATGCCCGCGCGCTAGAGCAGGAGGGGGTGCATGTCATCTACGGCCCCGTCGACCTCAAGGTGCACGCCAAGATCTGCATGGTGGTGCGCAAGGAGCGCAAGGGCATCGTCCGCTACTGCCACCTCTCCTCGGGCAACTACAACAATGTGACCACGAAGGTCTATGGCGACCTCGGTTACTTGACCACCGATCACGAGATGGGTGTGGACGTCTCCAACCTGTTCAACGCCTTGACCGGATATTCCAAGATCTCCAGCTACCACAAGCTCCTGGTCGCTCCTGTGGGCCTCAGGTCCGGAATACTGGAGCGGGTACGCCGGGAGATCGAGCGCCACCAGGAGCTCGGTAACGGGCTAATCGCATGGAAGCTGAACGGGCTCCTTGACAAGGAGGTCATAAAGGCTCTCTACCAGGCGTCGCAGGCGGGCGTGGAGGTGCAGCTCAACGTGCGCGGGCTGTGCGCCCTCCGCCCAGGCATCAAGGGCGTGAGCGATAACATAACCGTGACGTCGATCGTCGGCCGTTTCTTGGAGCACTCGAGGATCTATTACTTCCGCAACGGGGGGCAGGAGGAGGTGCTCCTCGGCAGCAGCGACATGATGCCGCGCAACCTGGACAAGAGGGTAGAGCTGCTCTTCCCCGTCCAGGACGATAAGATAAGGAAGGCGCTGGTGGAGAAGATCCTGGCCAACCATCTCAAGGACAACGTGAAGGCCAGGATGCTTCGGCCCGATGGGACCTACGTCAAGGTCCGACCGAAGAAGGGAGAGGCGACGTTCGACTCGCAGAAGCATTTCGTCGAGCATAGGGGGGAGTGGCATGACGGTTGAGACCGATCCCACCTGGATGATGCTCTGCGCCGACGCCATCACCACCCAGATAGGACTGCTCAAGCAGGAGGGGGAAGGCGCGATCGCGCAGAGGGACGTGGAGAATGTGCATCGCATGCGCGTAGCCTCCCGGCGTATTCGAGCGGCTCTTGATACCTTCGAGGACTGCGTCCCAGCGGACCGGGCGGGGTCTTGGCGCAAGGAGATCAGGCGCATCACCCGTGCCCTCGGGGCCGCCAGGGATGTCGACGTGCAGATCGGGTTCCTGAAGGGCTCCCTCCCCCCCGCTGGACCGAAAGAGGCGCCAGGGATTGACCTGGTGCTAAGGCTCAAGACGAAGGAGCGGGCCCGGCTGCAGCCTCCCCTCGTGGACGCGCTCCAAAGGCTCGAGGAACGGGGGGTGCTCGTCGAGATGCTCGAGCATTTCAAAGCTGAGAGGGAGCGGGCTTTGGCAAATGGCGCGCAGCAGCGCTCGCCGATCGCCTCCCAAAAGGCATGGGAGCGCACCCACGTCAAGGTGGAGGAGCTGGTGGAGCATGAGGCCTGCGTGCATGTCGAGCAGGCCATGGCCGAGCATCACGCCATGCGCATATCCGCCAAGAGGCTCCGATATGCATTGGAGATGGTCCGGCCGCTCTTCGACGACGGCCTGGAGGATGAGATCGCCCAGGTGAAGAAGCTGCAGGATCTGCTCGGGGACCTGCATGACTGCGACGTTTGGGTCCAGGACCTGGGGAGGTCGATCGGGTCCCTTCGGAAGGGGGGATCGAAGCTGACCAAGGGCACGAGCGCCGAGAGCGTCGAGCCCGGGATGGCATTCCTGATGGGGGACCGAGCCAGGCGGAGGAAGGAGATATACGTCCAGTTCGTGGAGTTCTGGGACAAGCTGGTCGAGAGGAGGTTCGTCGTGTCCCTGCTAAGGAAGCTGGAGGCGGCGGCGGACCAGATGCCGGACCTGACGGCCAAGGCCATCGACCTGCTCGTCACGGACCCAAGCACCAAGGTCGCGGTCATAGGGGACGTCCACGGCAACCTGCAGGCACTGCAGGCGGTCCTGGAGGACGCGGACAGCCGTGGGGCGGAGGTCGTGCTCAACGCCGGCGACCTCCTGGGATACGGCGCCAACCCCGAGGAGGCGGTGGTCCTATTGCGCTCCCGGCCCTCGATCAGCGTCATCGGCAACTACGACCTGAAGGTCTTCCGCATCCAGGACCGGGAGGAGCTATGGCCATCGAATAAGTCCAAGGACAAGCTCCTGGCATTCCGGTGGGCTTTCGAGCACGTCTCGCCCTCCAGCCGAGCATGGCTCAGGTCGCTGCCCAAGGAGGTGCGGATGGAGGTGGGAGGGAAGGAGCTGCTGATGGTGCATGGCAGCCCTGATTCCATGGACGAGCACCTAGGCCCGGAGACTCCAGTTAGAAGGCTGGAGAGCATAGCCGAGGAGGCCAAGGCGGACGTCATCATCATGGGGCATTCTCACAAGGCCTTCTCCAAGGAGGTCCGTAAGACCTTCTTCCTGAACCCTGGCTCGGTGGGCCGGCCGGACGACGGCGACCCCCGGGCCTCCTATGCCATGCTGCAACTGCATCCTTACAAGGTCTCCCTGCTCCGGGTGGCCTATGACGTGAAGGGCGCGGCGCGGGCCATCAAGGAGGCTGGCCTTCCCAAGCAGTTCGCCAAGATGCTCCTCGAGGGGAGGGCCTACGACCGCGTGGTTGGTAAGGAGGAGGGAGGGAGGGCCGACCGAGATTCGGCCATGGCGAAGGTCCGGAAGGTGGCCCGTTCCTACCTGGGCGAGGACCCGCATTCCGAGCAAGTGGCCAGGCTGTCGATGATGCTGTTCGACGGCCTCTCCGAGAGGATGGGGCTCGGTGCCGATGACCGTTATTGGCTGGAGTGCGCGGCCGTGCTGCACGACATCGGCTGGTCGGAGGGACAGCAGGGACATCACAAGACCTCATTGCGCATGATCCTGGAGGAGGAGGGGCTGCCCTTCGACGTCCGGGAGAGGAAGGCGGTGGGAAGCATAGCCAGGTACCATCGCAAGGCCTTGCCTAGCCCGAAGCACGCGCACTTCTCCTCCCTGAGCAAGAAGGACAGGGCGCGGGTGATGAGCCTGGCTGCGATACTCAGGCTGGCGGACGCCCTCGACTGCTCGCATGGCATCAGGGCCCGCTCCCTTCGCTGCGAGCTCTCCTCCGACAGGATCATCCTTCATTGCAGCGCCAGCGGCGGAATGGAGTTGGAGGAGAGGGAGGTCCTAAAGAAAGGGGACCTCATCAGGAAGGTCTTGGGGCTCGGCCTTGAGATGCATTGGGAGTTGGAGAGATGAGCTTCCCGGGCAAGGTCGTCTCGTTCATCGACATCGGCACCAATTCCATCCGCACGGCCGTGGTCCGTCTCAACCCCAACTACTCCTACTCCATCTTGTCAAGGCAGAAGCAGGTGGTGCGCCTGGGCGAGAACGAGTTCCTGGAGCACAGGCTGATCCCCGCGGCCATGGAGCGGTGCGTGGTGGTGTGCAAGCGCTTCGTGGAGATGGGGCGCGCCTACGGCGCCGAGGAGTTCGTGGCCGTGGCCACCTCCGCCACGAGGGAGGCTAGGAACCAGGGAGAGCTGCTCGAGAGACTGCGCACGGAGGTGGGGATCGAGGTCAAGGTCATCTCGGGCAAGGAGGAGGCCCGCCTCATCTACCTGGGCGTGTCTTCCGCCTTCCACCTCGAGGACAGGTTCGGGGTCTTCATCGACATCGGGGGAGGGAGCACCGAGGTCTCGGTGGGCAACCAATCAGATTACGTTTACTTGGACAGCCTCAAGCTAGGGGCGATCCGGCTGAGCGAACTGTTCATCTCCGAGGGGGAGACCGGCCCCGTCTATCCCGAGAAGTACGCCCAGATGAAGAAGTCCGTGCGGGGCGAGATCGTGCGCACGGTGCAGAGGGTGAAGCGGTACAAGCTGGAGCTGGCGGTCGGCACCTCGGGGACCGTCATCAACCTGGGAGAGGTGGCGGCGCGCAACCTCAACGGGATGCAAGGCAAGGACAGCTCCCTCACCCTTGCCAAGCTCAAGAAGACCATCGCCCTGCTCTGCTCCCTCGACCTCAAGGAGAGGAGGGCGCTTCCCGGCATCAACCCCGAGCGGGCGGACATAATCATCGGCGGTGCCGCCATACTCGAGACGCTCATGGAGGAGATCGGCCTGCAGGAGGTGGTGATCTCGGAGCGAGGACTGCTGGACGGCATGCTCGTCGACTTCCTTTCGCAGATCGAGGGGTTCCCCAGCCACCAGAGGATGTCCGTCCGGGAGAGGAGCGTGCTGCAGCTTGGCCGATCGTGCAACTTGGACGAATTGCACGCCGAGACGATATCCCGAATATCGTTAGAGATGTTCGACTCGGCCAAGGAGGAGGGCGTGCACGGCTTCGGGGCGAAGGAGCGGGAGCTGCTGCGCTACGCCTCCTATCTCCACGACATCGGGGACTTCATCAGCTTCAGCAACCACCACCAGCACTCATATTACATAATACGTAACGCAGAGCTGCTCGGCTTCGACCAGAGGGAGATCGAGATCATGGCCAGCCTGGCAAGGTTCCACCGCAAGAAGTCCCTGGGCAGGAAGAGCTCGGACCTGGAGGGGCTAGACGCCCCCGCCCAGAGGGTCGTGGTCGCGCTCTCCGCCTTCCTGCGCATCGCCGAGGCGCTGGATCGGAGCCACTGCGCCCTCATCGACCATGCCCGCTTCATCAACGCCACCGAGGACGAGGCGGTCCTGGAGGTGTCCGCCAAGGGGGATTGCCAGCTCGAGCTCTGGGGCGCGGAGTCCCAGGGGAAGGGGTTCATGAAGGCGTTCGACCGGGAGCTGCGCATCCGCTTCAAAATGTCCACGGCCTTGGACGAGGCCCGCTGACAGCAAATGATACTTATCCTTCATGTCGCTTGATTGATGGCGATGCGACATGGGGCTGGAGCAGTACAAGGCTAAAAGAGACTTCCACAAGACCACTGAGCCTGCGGGGAAGGAGCGCGCCGGCGAGGAGGGGATATTCGTGGTACAGGAGCACCATGCCTCCCACCTCCACTATGATTTCCGCCTGGCCTTGGACGGGGTCCTGAAGAGCTGGGCCGTGCCCAAGGGGATCCCCGAGGAACCGAAGGTTAAGAGGCTGGCAGTGCAAACGGAGGACCACCCCCTAGACTACGCTGATTTCGAGGGGACGATACCCAAGGGAGAATACGGCGCCGGGGAGGTCGATATCTGGGACAAAGGGTCCTTCCAGCTTCAGGAGAGGAGCCCTGACAAGCTGGTCTTCGAGCTGATGGGGGACCGGCTAAAGGGGCCCTATGCCCTGGTCCGCTTCAAGGGGAAGGAGAAGGAGGCCAAGAACTGGCTAATCATGAGATTGTGAAACGGCTGCGTCTGGACAAGTAAAAAGTAATAGAAGGTAAAAGGAAAAAGGATTGGAGCGTCGAATTGGATTACTTCTTCATTATCTTCATCCAGCCGCCGCTCTCGAAGACCGCCAGGCTCCTCTTGCTCAGGGTCTTCTCGAAGTCGTCCCAGGAGACAATCTCAAGGCGAGCATTGTTCCCCTTTGTGAATTGGACCCCGTTCGTCCCCTTAACGCGGCCGGGCTTCAGGCCTTTCTTCTTAGCGATCTCCTTGGCCTTGTCGAGGCTTATTTTCTCCATCACCAAATAATATCCCTCCTGTTCAGTTTCCTGGCCATGTGCTGGCACATGACCCAGTATGTAATACCTCGGACCTATATATAAAATTTATCCTATAATGAGAGCGTTCCAGTAATTCTTTCCTTTAATACCTTTGCCTCAAATCGCTCCGATGCTGGGTGAAGCTGGATGACGAGCCAGATGATGAGCGAAGGACGGGAAATTAAGAAAATCATCCAGCTTGCCTAGCGGAAAAAGGTTTATCTTGATTTCGCGCGCTTAAGAGGTCGTTCAAATGTCATTGTTCGGTTCTTCCGGAATAAGAGGGGTGGTCGGCCAGGCCATCACCCCGGAGCTGGCCATCAACATCGGCGCAGCCGTCGGCTCGTTGGGCCGTGAGGTCCTGCTGGCCAAGGACACCAGGACCAGCGGGGATATGATGGTCAACGCCCTTTGCGCGGGGATCACCTCCACTGGGGCGAACGCGTCCTATGCGGGCATGGTACCCACGCCGACGCTGGCACGAGCGGCAGAGTCCTATGATTGCGGATTGATGGTCACTGCGTCGCACAACCCGCCCGAGTACAACGGGGTCAAGATGTGGAACCCGGACGGTTCGGCCTTCGATTCGGCGCAGATGCGCCAGATGGAGAGCCTGATAGAGGGCAGGGGATACCGATTGGCGGACTGGAGAGGGGTAGGCAGATGCTTGGCCCACACCGGCGCGATCGAGAATCACATCTCCGCGGTCCTGGACTCGGTGGAGGCGACGGACGCCGATGTGATCCTGGATTGCGGTTGCGGGGCCACGGCCTCCGTCAGCCCCGTCATGTTGAGAAGGCTGGGCTGCTCGGTCCTCGGGATCAACTGCCACCCCGACGGCTACTTTCCAGGCAGGATGCCAGAACCGACCGAGGAGAACCTGGCCATCCTGAAGCAGCTCGTCCTCCAGAAGAAGGTCGACGTCGGCATCGCCCACGACGGGGACGGGGACAGGATGGTCGCCTTCGACGAGAAGGGCAGGTTCATCGATGGCGATAGGTTGCTCGCTCTGTTCACCGTCTTCCTTGGGGCCAAGAACGTCGTCGCTCCGGTGGACGCCTCCATGGTCCTCGATGATCTGGTGAAGGGTAAGGTGGTCAGGACCAGGGTGGGGGATGTCTACGTCGCCGAGGCCTTGAAGGCTAGCGGCGCGGAGTTCGGGGGAGAGCCCTCAGGGACCTTCATATTCCCGGATGAGACCTACTGCCCCGATGGGATCTATGCCGCCGCCCTGCTCGCCTCGATGACCGAGGAGGGCAAGCTCTCCCAGATGGTGGACGATGTGCCGAGGTACCCGGTCTCAAGGGGTTCCTACCCCTTCGAAGCCAAGAACAGGAAGAGGCTCGAATCAAAATTGGAGAAGGCCATGCGCTCGCTCAGATGTCTGGAGCTTGTCACCGTGGACGGCTACAGGGCGCAGTTCGAGGACGGGTGGTTCCTCATCCGCCTGTCCGGTACCGAGCCGAAGCTGCGCCTTACCGTCGAGGCGAGAAAGGATAAGGACCTCAAGGGCTTAGTGTCCAAGGCGGACAAGGTCGTAAGGGAGTGTCTAAGATGAAGGCGTTGGTCTTGGCGGCGGGCGAGGGGACTAGACTCCGGCCCCTCACCTCGAACGTGCCCAAGCCCCTTCTGCTGGTCGCGGGGAAGCCTTTCCTGAGCCATATCTTCGGGGCTTTGCAGGCCGGCGGGGTGAGGGAGGTCGCTCTCCTTGTGGGCTGGAAGGCTAACCGAATCAAGGAGTTCTATGGGGACGGGTCGGAGCTCGGGCTCAAGATCACCTATCTCGAACAGAGGGAGAGGATGGGGACCGCGGATGCGGTCGGCCATGCCGAGGGGTTCATGGATGAGCCTTTCTTCTGCGTGAACGGGGACGTGGTCATCTCCGAGCTGGACGTGAAGGAGATGCGCTCTCTGTTCGAGGCCAAGGACAGAATGGTCATGGGCGCGGTGACGGTCCCCAACCCATCCGCATTCGGGGTGATCGAGGAGAGGGAGGGCAAGCTCGTCCGCATACTTGAGAAGCCGAAGCAGCCGCCCTCGGACCTCATCAACGCGGGAATGTTCGTATTCACGCCCGAAATCTTCCAGGAGATAAGGAGGACGGGCAAGTCGCCCAGGGGAGAATATGAGATAACCGACACCTTGACCAGCTTGGCGAGGTCGGAGGGGGTTATGGTGCACCGCATCGCCACCGAATGGATCGACGTCGGGCGGCCTTGGGACCTCCTCAAGGCGAACGAGATATTCATGTCCCGCCTGGTCGGAAGGGTGGAAGGGGAGGTGGAGCCCGGCGCCATGCTCAAGGGGAACGTGGTGGTGGAGAAGGGCGCCCTGGTCCGCTCCGGCTCGTACGTCCTCGGCCCCGCTTACATATCCAAAGGGTGCGAGGTCGGGCCCAACTGCTACATCCGTGGCGGAACCTGCCTAGGTCCCAACGTCAAGGTCGGAGCCTCGGTGGAGGTCAAGAACTCCATCATTATGGCTGGGTCGCATGTGCCCCACCACAATTACGTGGGGGACAGCATCATCGGGGAGCGGTGCAACCTGGGCGCCGGCACCAAGGTGGCGAACCTGCGCTTCGACGACAAGAACGTGAAGGTGTCCTCGGGCGGCAAGGTCATCGACACCGGCCGGCGCAAGCTGGGCGTCATCATGGGCGACAACGTGAAGACCGGCATAAACTCCATGATCGACGCGGGCACCATAATCTGGGAGGACTCCTTCATAGGGCCAGGCGCAATGGCCAAGGGGACCATCGGCCCAGGATCCAGGGTCTACTGAGGCATCAATCGACTACCTCGAGCTCGACCCTCTCCCCGTTGGAGTTGTAAGCCCTCCAACTGGTCTCATCGAAGGGCAGGCAGGTGATGATGTGCACCCCTCCGAAGTGCGAGAAGAACTGCAGGTCGGCGTCCGAGGGCCGGTTGGAGTGCCCTGGATGGGAATGTATAGTGCCGATGACGCTGTAGTCGATAGGGAGCATGTTCGTGTTCATTATCCCGTGGCTGTCGCCTTGGACGGTGCCGGGGAGCACCACCAGCTCGATTATCACTCCCTCCTCCGCCTTCAGCGCGGCCAGGAACTCTTTGGGAAAGGTCTCGATGGCCGCCTCGTTGATCATGCGCAGGGCGCTCTTCCTGATGGCGGTGGTCCTCCTCATACCCAGCACGGTCCGCCTGTCAGCTTCTCGCGCATCTTGGTGTAGAAGGTCCTTCCGAGCGATACGAAGCGGGCGGTCTTCTCCGAGGTCGTGAAGCGCAGCTCCTCGTGGCCCTCCATCCCCACCTCTTCCTGCCCGTCGAACACGATCACGCAGGGCTTGGGGCGCATGACCTCGATGCGGATGTCGCTATGTGCCGGAACCACCGTAGGGCGCCCCCCGAACTTGAACGGTGCCATGGGCGCGATGACCAGGGCTTTCAGCCTAGGGTCCAGGATGGGGGCCCCGACCGACATGGCGTAGCATGTGGAGCCAGTGGGCGTGGAGATTATTATGCCATCGGCCCTGACTTCCAGCGCCAGCTCGTCGTCGACGAAGACGCGGAAATGCCTCAGCTTGGCTATGTGGGCGGTATGGACCACGACCTCGTTGGTGGCGTCCTGCATCCGCTCCCCTTTGAAGTCCGTGCGCAGCTTGGTCCTCTCCTCGAGGGTGTACTCATGGTTGAGGATGCATTCCAGCCCGTCCTCGACCATGTCCTCCTGTACTTCGGTGAGGAAACCGAGGTCGCCGGCGTTGATCCCGAAGATCGGGGCGTCGTTCTTCATCAGCGCGCGCAGGATCGTCCCGTCCCCGCCGATGGTGACCAGCACGTCCACCTTCATGTCCTCGATGCGCATGCCCTTCTCGCCCAGCACCTGGGCGACGTTCTTCTCCAGCAGCAGCTCGTGCCCTTTGAGGGTATCGCGCACCAGGCGCGAGAGCCTTAGGGCATCGGGAACGTTGACGTTCGCGGTCATCCCGAACCTCACATGACCACCTTCTTCACTTCCTTATCGCCATAGGCCAGGAAATTACTCCTTTCCTGGAGATCGAATCTCATGTCCAAGGGGCGGTCCGATAGGTCCACGATCTCCCCGCCCGCCTCCCTCAGTATAAGGGCGGAGGCGGCGATGTCCACCACCCGGATGGACCTCTCATACACCTCGCAGTTCATGTAGTAAGCGTCGGCCCTGCCCTCGGCGAGGAGGCACATCTCCAACGAGGCGCAACCCAAGGCCCTGGCCCTGACTCCTAGCTTGGCGAGGCGGAAATTGTCCACGCTCGAATACTTGCCGAGGTAGACCAGGAAGATGCTCTTGCGGGGCTCGAAGGGACGAGTATGGATCGGCTCGTCGTTCAGCGTCGCCCCCTTGCCCTTTTCCGCATAGTAAGCGTCTCCGGTCACCAGGTTCTGGACCAGGCCGGCTTCGACGTCGCGGAGGCTCTTCTTCCCGACGGCCAACGAGACCGAATAGAAAGGCAGGCCCATGGCCGAGTTGTAGGTGCCATCGATGGGGTCGATGACCAGGGTCTTGGCCTCCTTGCGGTCGATGAAGCCGATCTCCTCGGAGAGCACGTTGAAAGGCAGATCCTGCTCCTCGACGAACTGAAGGATGACGTCCTCCGCCACCTTGTCCACCGTGCAGGTGGGGGTGCCGTCCGCCCCCATGTACAGCTCCTCGGTCCGGTCGTGGCCCCTGGGAAGGGCTCGCTCCGCCTCCCTCACCTTCTTGGCCATCAGGTGCAATATGTCCTTCATCGCCCCGAAGTATGGTCTGTTCTCTTTAAACCCTTCGCCAGCTCGGTCGGAGAAGGCGTCTGAGCGGGGCCAAGGGCAATTGTATTAATGCCTAAGGCGATTCCTGACGGTCAGGGGAGAGCCTTCTCTCGATTGGTCTGGCTGGAACAGTTGATCGAATGGAGAAGAAGCTGTTGCGCTTGGGGGGCATAGCGCAGGAGGACCGGGCATCGGTCGGAGCGAAGGCTGCCAACCTTTCCTCGTTGGCGAGCTCAGGCTTCAAGGTCCCGGAAGGATTCGTCATCCCCATCCAGACCTATAACAAGTTCTTGGAGAAACTGGCTCTGGAGCCAGAGATCAAGAGCATCCTGGACGGGATAGATTTCGATGACGAGACCTCGTTGGAGGCGTGCGCCAAGCAGGTCCGTGAGCTGGTCCTCGGGGCGGACGTGGAGCCTTGGGTGCGCAGGGAGTTCGCCGAGGAGCTGGGCGCGATGGGCGAGGATTCGCTGTGGGCCGTGAGGTCCTCCGCGGTTGCCGAGGACCTTGCGGAGGCGTCGTTCGCTGGCCAGCAGGACACCTACCTGAACGTTCCCCGGGAAGACGTCCCTCGGTTCGTCAAGCGCTGCTGGGCCTCCTTCTACAACGACCGCGCGGTGGCATACCGTCATGACGTCGGCATCCCTCAGACCGGTGGGGGGATCGCGGTGATCGTGCAGAGGATGGTCGACGCCAGGTCCGCGGGCATATTGTTCACCCGCGACCCGATGGACCAGGAGGACAGGCACATGATAATCGAATCCTCCTGGGGCCTGGGGGAGAGCATCGCCTCGGGGATCGTGGTACCGGACCGCTTCCATATCGAGCGCAGGTCCGGAAGGATCGTGAAGAGGGACATCTCGCGCAAGGCCAAGGCGGTGTACCTGAACTCCGACGGCAAAGGACCGGTCGACGTGGAGGCGGGCAAGCAGACCGAGCCTTCGCTGACGGACGCGGAGGCCAAGGAGCTGGCCTCGCTCGGCAAGAGGCTGGAGGAGCACTTCAAGGCGCCGCAGGACGCTGAATGGGCGATCGAGAACGGAACTGTTTATCTTCTCCAGTCCAGGCCCATCACCACCCTAGGCAAGAAAGGGGACACGCTCTGGACCAGGGGATACGGGGACGAGTACTGGTCCGATGTCACCTCGCCGCTCTTCTATTCCTGGCTAGGGTACTATCTCACCGAGATCGTCAACCACGAGGGCGCCAGGATCATGGGATATTGGGACCTGGCCGAGATAGAGCTCCTTCGCTTGCACAAGGGCCATGTCTACTTCAACACCGAGGTCTTGGAGGGGGTCTTCTGCTACAACCCTCGGTTCTCGCGCACCAAGGAGCTGCTGAACTACTTCCCCGAGAAGGACCAGGAGCGCATCGCCAACGCCAGGGCGCGCCTGGGGAGAAGGGCTCTCGCCGAGCTGCGGATCGCCGTCATCGACCCCGACGGAATGATGAGCCGTACCGACAAGGCGTACAGGAAATGGGCGGAGGGCTTCATGGCTTACTGCCAGAGGTTCGACGCTTACGACCTGCCCCACTACACCAACGAAGCGCTGGAGGAGGTGTTCTGGGAGCTGGAGGCGGCCTTCATCAAGCACTACCGCCTGATCCGCTACGGGATGGTCACGCATTCCATCGGGACCAACCTCATCCTCAAGCGCCTGCTCATGGACTGGCTGGATGACAGGAGCGGAGAGCTCTACTCCAAGCTCATCTCCGGCCTGCCCGACAACAAGACCATAAAGACCAACATCGCCCTGGCCAAGCTTGCCTCCAGGGCGAAGGAGGACAGGCTGGTCATGGAATACCTGGAGAAGCTCCCTTCCCAGGAGTTCGCCGAGGTGATCCGCCAGGACCCGCGCTTCGATGCCTTCCGCCAGGACTTGGACTCCTTCATCGCCGAGTACGGATGCCGATCGCACACCAGGGAGCTGTTCTTCCCCCGCTGGGCGGACGACCCGAGCCTGGTCGTGGACATCGTAAAATCCCTCTCCCAGGCCACCGACCTGGACCTGGAGCGGATGGAGAGGGAGAAGATCGCGGAGAGGGAGGCCACGGAGAAGGCCGTGCTCGCCAAGGTCCGCGGCATGAAAGGCGGATGGGCGAGGAAGAAGGCGGTGAAACTGGTGATGGGCTATGCCCAGACATACCTCCAATTCAGGGAGAACCAGCGATTCTACCTGGACCACATTCTCCTGCGGACCAGGCGGCTCTTCAACGAATATGGGCGAAGGTTCCTTGAGAATGGTTACATCCCGCAGCGGGACGACATCTTCTTCCTCAGCCGACAGGAGATATTCCAGATCGCTAAGGAGGGGGTCAGGGACAAGGACGACCTCCTGGCCAAGCTCATATCTCGGAGGAGGGAGTTCGACCGCTGGCGCAACCGGCTCCCGCCCAAGTTCCTCAGGGGCAGCGTGGAGTTCGACGACGCCGTTTACAAGCTGGGTAACGTGGTGAAGATCCCTGGCACGTCCGCCAGCCCGGGCGTGGTCCGGGGGTCGGTGCGCGTCGTCGAGTCCATCGAGAGGCTATCGGAGGTCAAGGAGGAGGAGATACTGGTCGCGTCCAACACCGACCCAGGCTGGACAGCGGTCTTCTCCAAGATCGGCGGCCTTGTCACCGAGACGGGGGGGATCCTGTCCCACGGCGCCGTAGTGTCCAGGGAATACGGTATCCCCGCGGTCACGGCGGTCAAGGGAGCGACGAAAATATTAAAGACAGGGCAGAGGGTAACCCTCGACGGTAATGAAGGTATCATCTACCTAGAGGAGATGTGAATTCTTTGAGCAGCGACGTTATCCACGAGTTCGGAAGCCAAGAGGAATGGAACGAGAGCTTCTACTTCAACTTCTATGACCGAGGGCAGGACATCTGCGGGTTCATGAGGGTCGGCCTCAAGCCGAACAAGAAGCTCAAGGACGTGTTCTGCTTCCTCATGCTGCC
This sequence comes from Methanomassiliicoccales archaeon, assembly GCA_028682915.1. GTDB lineage: Archaea > Thermoplasmatota > Thermoplasmata > Methanomassiliicoccales > UBA472 > JAJRAN01. Next base: position 41,601 of record JAJRAN010000059.1, read on the forward strand.
AGACGGCAGCGTGCTGGGCGTCAAGGACTCCGTGGCCATGGAGGACAGCGAGCTGGAGGCCAAGGGGCTGAAGCTCGTGAAGGTGGAGGACGAGAAGACATGGCGTCTGGAGTTCTCGGGCGAGCTCCCCCGGATGCACAAGGATGCGGAGAAGGAGCAGGTCTCCTTCGCCCTGGACTTCACCGCCTTGAACAGCGTCTACGACTACCGCGAGAGCGTCAGCGGGGAGAAGGAGAAGGTGGCCCAGGCCGTGGCCTCGGAGCACACGGAGCAGTTCGGGAAGGTCGTGGGCAAGCTCAACATAGGGACCAGGGTGTACGACATCAACGGCATGGGTGAGAGGGACCACTCCTGGGGCGTCCGGGACTGGAACGCCCCGAAGATGTGGGTCTGGATCACCTGCCAGTTCGACGAGGGCTACGCCTTCAACCTGACCAAGCTCTTCATGGACAAGGGGGAGGTGGACGCGGGCTTCATCCACATCGATGGCAAGAATGTGCCAATAATGCGAGCGGACATCGTAACGGAGTACAACCGCGACAACAGCCCCAACACCGTCTACATGGCATTGCACGACAAGGAAGGAGACGTGCACGGCGTGAAGGCGGTGGTCAAGCACAAGTCGACCATGCCCTTCGCCTCCCGCGACGGAAAGGTGGTGTCGCACATGCACGAGTGCCTGGCCAAGTTCACCTTGGACGACGACGTGGGGTATGGGATAGTCGAGTACCTGATCAGAAAATAATCACCACGATGAGGCGGGCGGAGGTCACTTTGGATGGTCCAGAGCGCCCCGCTATTTCTGCTTCCCCCAGCTCTTCATGATGGTGGAAAGGCTGACCATGTTGCAGTACTCGTCCCTGAGCTCGCGGGCCATGCTGGGGGGCATGCCATTGTCGACCAGGGTACGATAGAACTCATTGCCAGCTAGCTTGGCCTGCTTCTTCATGCGCAAGTAGGACGTGAACAGGGCCCAGAGCATCCTGGGCAATCGGACCATGAATATGGCGACGACCTCGGGCATCTGCTCCTTGGTGGCATTGGCCATTTACGGGTCTCCTCAACGCTTGCCTTGGCTCATGTCCCCTGCCAGGTCCCTGCTGAGCCCTCCGGAGAAGATGTTCTTCAACATGCCTCCCAGGGAAACGTTGCTCATGTACTCCTTGGTCAGGGTAAATGCCTGGTCCTTGGTCATGCCTGCATCCACGAGCGCCTTGTAGAAAGCGGCCACTGACTGCCCGAACCTCTCGCCCTCGGCAGCGCTGTAGAGTATCTTGGTTATCTTGTCAAGCAGCTCGGGCACGCTCTCTCCGATGACGTTGAATATCTGCCTCAGCTGCTCCGGGTCCGGCATCTCGTCTTTTCCTTCAGCCATTTCTCACACCTCTTTTCCGCCTCTGATTCCAGCTCTTTTATGGATCTTCATTTCCCGATTCGCTAGGGCTTTCCGACCGTCCTCGGACAGTAGGAGCGTTGGCCACCTTATTTGGACAATCCGAGCACTTGTGACCATTTCCGCACCACCTCCTCCGAGATCTCGTAGGTCTTCTCCTTCCGGTCCGACTTCTCCTTGATCAATCCCTCGGCCAAGAGCTCCCCCAGGCGGTCGCGCACGATCCTCCGGGAGGAAGAGCCCCTGCGAGCCCGCAGCTCCTCGGTGATCTCGGAGATGTTCAGGCCAGGCTTGTCCAGGAGGATGCGCATGATCTCCTTGGAGATGGGGTCCTTCACCTGGGGCAGGATGGTGTCTATGCTCACCACCCCGTGCTTCTGGTACAGGTCCATGAGCCGGAAGTACTTCTGGACCGTATCCTGGAAGATGGTGAGCTGGTGGACCAGCTCCGAATAGGGCTCGGCGACCTTCTTCAGAGTGGACTCGAGCTCCTCGATGCGTTCGGTGAGCTCCTGGATGCGCTTGGCCTCCTCCGAGCCTGCCACGATATCGCAATGCCCCGCTGTGATTTTAAGCTTCACCGCCATGTCCCATGGACTCAGATGGAGGAGACACGGCTGGTGGAGACCCGGGCCAAGGGGGTGTACTGGGACGGGGAGCGCTTGCTGACCCGGAATTCCAACCCCGGTCACCGGGTGTATGGGGAGAGGCTCTTCGCCTTCGAGGGCGTCGAGTACAGGGAATGGTCGCCGAGCCGCAGCAAGCTCGGAGCCTACCTACGCCTCGGGGGCCTGAGGTCCCCGTTCAAGGAGGACTCGCGGGTGCTCTACCTGGGGGCAGCCTCCGGCACCACGGCCAGCCACGTCGCTGACATCGCACGCAATGGCACCGTCTACTGCGTCGAGATCTCCCCCCGCTCCTTCAGGGACCTGGTGAAGGTCTGCGAGGGTCGCAGGAACATGGTTCCGATCCTAGGCGACGCCACCAAACCGCAGGACTTCCACTTCCTGGTGGAAAAGGTGGATATAGTCTACCAGGACATTGCCCAGAAGAACCAGGCGGCGATTTTCGCCAAGGCCATGAGGTCCTTCGACTCAGGTTCGGGGATGCTCTCGCTCAAGGCCCGCTCTGAGGACGTGACCCGCGAGCCCAGGGAGATATTCGAGGCAGCGCGGTCCCAATTGGCCAGGGAGGGGTTCAAGGTCTTGGACGTCTTGGACCTGGAGCCGTTCGAGAAGGACCATGCAATGATCGTGGTGGGCGTATGAAATGGGTCTATTGTATCTGCTACGTCGGTGACCGGTTCGTCATGGTCTTCAACCCGACCCGCAAGGGATGGGAGATGCCTGGAGGGAGGATCGAGGAGGATGAAGCGGCGGAGCAGGCGGCCATCCGCGAGGTCAGGGAGGAATGCGGATGCGAAATGCTCCCGGTCGCGAACATGATGCGCAGGGACGGCGCGGTCTTCTGCGGCGAGCTGACCTGCCCCTCGGGCGCCGAGAAGGAGGCGGAGATGGCCTGGGACCTTTTTTCCGAGCTGCCCACGCCTCTCGCCTTTGGCGAGGACGAGTACTCTGAGGTGCTGACGTGGTCGAAGTTGAAGATGGAGGAGCGTCGTTCCGCCAGCAAGGGCTTCCGCTCCTGCCTTTAAGACCAACGCTCAACCCTTATATACTAAGACACAAATGGGCTTCCGCTTCGCCACTGGTAACAAACGCTTTAGTCAGAGCAATCCAGGAATGATGATTCATATGGCAAAGATGCATGCGCGAAGGAGGGGGAAGTCCGCCTCCGCAAAACCCCTGGTGACCGAGAACCCCGAGTGGGTCACCATGTCCAAAGAGGAGATCGAGCAGATGGTGGTCAAGCTGGCCAAGGAAGGCATGACCTCCGCCAAGATCGGTCTCGTCCTCAGGGACAACTATGCCGTGCCGAGCGTACGCCTCGCCACGGGCAAGACCGTTTACGAGATATTGACGGAGCACGACATGAAGCCGGAGATCCCGGACGACCTCATGGCCCTGATGAGGCGTGCGATCAACGTCAACAACCACATGCTGGAGAACAAGAAGGACATGGCCAACAACCGCAACCTCCAGCTCATCGAGTCCAAGATCCGGCGCTTGGTGAAGTACTACAAGCGCGAAGAGGTGCTGCCCCAGACCTGGGAGTACAGCCTCAAGAACGCGGAATTGCTGCTCGAGTGAGGGCCGATGGAAGGAGAAGGCCTTCCCAAACCCTTCTTTTCCCTTTTATCCCAGGCCGCGGAAGAGGTGCGCAGGCATGCCGAGGTCCGCGTTCTGACCCATTATGATGCGGACGGCATCTCCTCGGCCGGCATCATCGCCAACACCCTCCTGCGCAAGGGAATCCGTTTCCAGCTCACCCTGTCGAAGAGCTTGGAGGCCGAGACCCTGGAGTCAGTCGGCAAGGGGGCCAAGTGCCTGATACTGGCGGACATGGGATCCTCGTTCTTGACCGAACTGGAGCGGCTGGATGCCTCAGTGATCGTTTTGGACCACCATGCCCCGACAGGGAGCTCGACGAAGGTGATCCATGTCAACCCCCACCTGTTCGGGATAGACGGCATGACCTCGGGATGCGCCGGAGCAGTAAGCATGATGTTCGCCCTCGCCATGGACGAGAGGAACTGGGACCTTCTGCCCATCGCCTTCGCTGGCATCGTCGGGGATAGGCAGCACATCCGCGGGCTGAGCGGCGTCAACAAGTGGCTTCTGGATGGGGGTCTGTCCAGGAAGGTGCTGGAGCTCCGGCCCGGATCGCTTCTTCCAGAGGGTAAGCTGGCCGAAGAGCTCGCCGGGGGGTTCGAACCTTTCATCATCGGCGTGTCGGGCGACCTGCGCGGGGCGATGACCATGCTCAAGGAGGCGGGGTTGCCGGAGGACGCGTCCCTCGTCCAACTCAACGAGACCGAGAAGAGGAGGCTGACCTCCCTGGTAGCGGTGCGCCTGCTGGAGCAGGGTTGCACGACCTCGTCGATGGAGGAGCAGATCACGGACCGATATTTCTTCTCCAGCTGGCAGACGACTGCCGACGAACTCGCCCAGCTGCTGAACGCCTGCGGACGCAGGGACCAGGAGGGAGTGGGGGTGGCCTTGACCCTGAGGGACGCCAAGGCCATGCAGGCGGCGGAGCGCTTACGCAAGGAGTACAAGGAGAGCATGCTCGATGCGATGCTGGCAATCGTCAGCCAAGGCGTGAGGAGGAAGGAGAACCTGCAGTACTTCATCAGCACCAACCCCTCTTTGTCCGGAGCCCTGGCCGGCCTTACCATGCAGTTCGTGGGCGATTGCGACAGGCCCACCATCGCGCTGTCGATGCAGGGCGAGAAGGTCAGAATCTCCTCGAGGGCCAACTTCAGGCTGGTGGAGAAGGGGGTGGATCTGTCGACGGCCTTACGCGAGGCCGCGAGCGCCGTCGGGGGACAGGGAGGGGGGCATGCCGTGGCCAGCGGCGCCACCATCGCCAAGGGCAAAGAGGAGACTTTCCTTGAGAAGCTGGATGAGATCATCGGCCGTCAGAGGGCGGCCAAGGCCGCGGTCTGAATCAAGTCCTCCAGGTGACCTCTACCTCGTCCGTGCGGAAGCGTTGGTTGACCACCGTGTCCTCCACCTTCATCCGGATGCCGGAGCGGTGCATGACCAGCCCCGTCCAGGCGATCATGGCTCCATTGTCGATGCATAGAGTGCGATCCGGCACGTACATCTCCGCCCCCCGGTCATGGGCCATGCGGGCCACCATCTCCTGCAGGCGCTTGTTCTGCACCACGCCCCCTCCGAGCAGGACCTCTGACTTCTCCACGTGAGCCATGGCCCTCTCCGTCACCTCGGTCAGCATGGCGAAGCAGGTCTCCTGGACCGAATAGCAGATGTCCTCGACGCTCTCCCCCTTGCCCCTGAGCGATAGGCAGGCGGTGAGCATGCCGGAGAACGCCATGTCCATTCCCTTCACCGAATAGGGGAGGTCCAGCAGCTTCTTGCCCTCCTTGGCGGCCTTCTCGATCTTCGGACCCGCGTAATAGCCCAGGCCGACCTCGCGCCCGAGCTTGTCCAGCATGTTGCCGATCCCGATGTCCAAGGTCTCGCCGAATATGCGGTAGCGCCCGTTGGCGAAGGCGATGACCTGGGTGTTCCCTCCTGAGGCGTAGAGCAGCACAGGGTCTTGCGCGGGAGTCTTGGCCCTTCCGATCTCCAGATGGGCAATGCAGTGGTTCACCCCGATTATCGGCTTGCCCAGGGTCAGGGAGAGCGCCCGGGCGGCGGTGGCCACCGTGCGCAGGCATGGCCCGAGGCCTGGCCCTTGCGAGAAGGTGATGAGGTCGAGGTCCTTGGCCTTCAGGCCCGCGGACTCCAAGGCCTTCTGCACCAACGGGACCACGTTCTCCGCGTGATGGTTGGCCGCTTCCCTAGGATGGATCCCACCCGTCTCCGGCTTGTACATCTTGATCTCGTTGGCCAGGACGTTGGCTGCCTCGTCAACGATCCCGACGCCCACGGTGTGGGCGGTGCCCTCGATGCCAAGCGCGAACATGACAGGAAGATTAGGCGCGATTGCCTAATTAAACGTCGCCGCGTTCCGCCTCCGACCGCAGCTTGTCCATGATGTTGATGGCGCCCTCGGTGACCGTGTCATCGACCACCAGAATGGGGGTGTGCTTGTTGAGCAGCTCGTAATAGGCGGCCTCTGCCATGCCCTCGGCGGTCTCCATGTTGATGATGTTGACCTCCAGGCCAGGAGGGATGCGCTCCTTGATCCAATCGCACTTCTGGCAGCCAGGCTTGGTGAATAGTAATATCTCGGGCATCCAGCACCCTTTTTCTGATAAGGGGGAGGAACATAAAAAGGTACCGGGAAGGCCCGGAAAAGGATGATGTACTGAGTAGGCTCTAGGTCTCCGGCATGGAAGGGCGGCTCGACCCCAAACAGCGATTCTCCGGGCGTGCCTCATCCTACGCGAAGGCTAGACCTGGCTATCCACCTGAGCTTTTCGACCATCTGTTCGCGGTCGGCGCTCTGAGCGCGGGATGCAAGGTTGCAGATCTCGGTTCAGGGACCGGTATCTTCTCCGAGCTCTTGCTTGATCTTGGGGTTGTAGTGTACGCCATAGAGCCGAACCAGGAGATGCGAGAGCTGGCCGAGGAAAGACTGTCCTTGGCCCCGGGCTTCCATAGCGTACCTGGTTGCGCGGAGTGCACCACCCTGCCTGACGGGAGCATGGACGCGGTGACGGCGGCGCAGGCGTTCCATTGGTTCGATCCAGACCAAACGAGGGAGGAGCTGAGGAGAGTCCTCAAGCCAAGTGGGCAAGTCATCATGGTCTGGAACAACCGGGAGAAGGAGGCCGATTCGTTCAATCGGGCCTACTCAGAGCTCGTCGACAGATATTCGCGGGACAAGCACGAGATCGATGCCCTGCGTCAGGACCCGCAGGAGCGCTTCTATCCCTTTGGGTATCACCATGAACAGTTCCACCATTCCAAGGACTTCGACCTCGCTGGCCTCGAATGCCTCATCACCTCGGCGTCCTACATGCCCAAGAACGGCGAGGCGGGCTATCAGGAGATGATCGAGGAGCTCGGTCAGCTGTTCGCCGGGCATCAGGTCGACGACAAAGTGAAGATCAAGTACGTCACCGACTGCTACCATGGCAGCCTGGAATGACGAGAAAGCGGATTCGGAAGGGCCATGCTGGGCGAAAGGCATATAGTATCGAAGGTATTACAGCAGAACCCACAAGGGCTCATGGTCTAGTGGTTATGACGTCTGCTTGACACGCAGAAGTTCGCCAGTTCGAATCTGGCTGAGCCCA
>JAJRAN010000085.1 GCA_028682915.1 Methanomassiliicoccales archaeon
CAGGCAACCCGCTCACCATCTCCCAGACCTGCGTGCGCTTCAACGACATCGACAACGTGGGCAAGACCGGGAGGCACTTCACCTTCTTCGAGATGGCCGCCCACCACGTCTTCAACAAGAAGGGCAAGGAGATCTACTTCAAGGACGGGACAGTGGCGCTGTGCCACAAGTTCTTCACCGCCCGCATGGGCGTGGACCCCCTCCGCCTCCGCTACATCGAGGAATGGTGGGAGGGAGGGGGGAACGCGGGGCCTTGCGTGGAGGTCATCATCGACGGCGTGGAGGTCGCGACCCTGGTGTTCATGATGTACAAGGTCGGGGCGGAGGGCATGCAGCCCATGTCCATGACCGTGGTGGACACCGGGTACGGCCTCGAGCGCATGACCTGGGTGTCACAAGGGACCCCGTCCGCGTACGAGGCGGTCTTCGGGCCGGTGGTGGAGGAGCTCAAGCGCCTCGCCAACGTGCAGATGAACCGCAAGGTGCAGGAGGAGTACTCCAAGGTCGCGGGCATGACCAACGCCAAGACCGCCGCCGACGTGCGCCGCATTCGCGAGCAGACCGCGGCGCGCATGGGCATCTCCTACGAGGAGCTGATGAGCATCGTCTCTCCCTTGGAGGACGTGTACGTCATCTCGGACCACTCCAGGGCCCTGGCCATACTGCTGAACGACGGCGTCGTGCCTTCCAATGTGAGAGAGGGTTACTTCGCCCGCATGCTGGTCCGGAGGGCGTTGCGCTCCATGCGCTCCCTGGGCATCAAGACGCCCTTGGCCGACATCGTGGCACTCCAGGTCGATTACTTCACCCAGATCGTCCCCGAGCTCAAGGAGAACAAATCCGACATACTCAAGATCGTCCAGGTGGAGGAGGACCGCTACTACGAGACACTGGCCAGGGGAAGGCAGCTGGTGGACCGCATGACCAAGGACCTGAAGAAGGGGGAGCGGATCACCAACGAGAAGCTCATCGAGCTCTATGATTCGCATGGCCTGAACCCGGAGCTGGTCAAGGAGTTCGCCTCCGTGCCCGTGGAGGTGCCGGACGACTTCTACAAGCAGGTCGCCGCCCGCCACGAGAAGCCGGAGGCCGAGGAGGAGGTCAAGAAGGAGGAGTACCCCGAAGGGCTTCCCACGACCAGGGCGCTCTACTACGAGGACGTGGACACGCTCGAGTTCCAGGGCAAGGTGCTGGACGTCATCAACGGCGGCATCCTGCTCGACCAGACGGCGTTCTACCCCGAGGGAGGAGGCCAGGAATGGGACCTGGGCACGTTGGATGGGCACAGGGTCAAGAAGGTGGTGAAGGTCAACTCGTCGATCCTGCACTTCATCGACGGGCCTCATCCCAGGAAGGGGCAGGTCATGAAGGGGTCCATCGACCGCGACAGGCGCCACCGCCTCATGCGCCATCACACCTCGGCCCACATCATCAATGGGACCGCGAGGCACATGCTGGGCAACCACATCTGGCAGGCCGGGGCGCACAAGTCCGAGACCGAGGGGCGCCTGGACATCACCCATTACGAGAACCTGACGGCGGAGCAGCGGGACGCGCTGGAGCGCGAGGTCAACCGCGTCATCCTCGAGGACTACAAGGTCAAGATCCAGTTCATGCAGCGGGACGAGGCCGAGGCGCTGCACGGCTACCGCCTGTACCAAGGCGGGGCGGTGCCGGGCAAGGTCATCCGCGTGGTGGAGATCCTCGGCCTGGACGCCGAGGCCTGCGGCGGCCTGCACGCCAAGAGCACCTCCTTCGTCGGCCCGATCCGCATCCGCAGGACGAAGCGGATCCAGGACGGCATCGTCAGGGTCGAGTACTCCTCGGGAATGGCGGCGATCGAGGACATGCAGCGCGACAAGACCGCGGTGGAGCTGCTCTCGGAGAAGCTCAACACGCCCCAGGAGAAGGTGGTGGAGGCGGCGGAGCGCCTGCAGCTCGAGCTCAGGGACTCGGGCAAGAGGGTCGACGCGCTCACCACCCAGCACAACGAGGACGTCGCCAGGTCCCTCCTTGATGGCGCCAAGGTCGTGGACGGCGTTCGCTTGGTGGTGCACCAGGCCAGGCCAGGCGAGGACGCGGAGACCATATCCAAGGCGCTCACCTCTAACCCCGGCACCTTGGTGATCATCGGCGTGGCCGACAAGAACGCTAAAGTACTAGTTTCCCGCTCACCGGATTTGAAGGTAGACTGCCGCACCCTGCTCAAGGAGATGATGAAGCTCCTGGGCGGCGGAGGAGGCGGCAAGCCCGAGTACGCCCAGGGAGGCGGAGGGGACGCGAGCAAGCTCCCCCTGGCCCTGGAACAGGCGCCGGAGATGGCGCGGAAGGCTCTGGGCTCTCACTGACCAGCCGTGGACCCTTGTCGCACCGACGGGGCGAGGCCGTTGTAGCCCCGGCTAGGTCTGGATGCGATGCCCTAGCACAGCTGGACGAAGGAAATGCTTATATACGAACTCGTTTTTAGGGACTCTGCTCTGCAAGAGCACTGACTATCTATCCATCACAAGCGGAGGAAAAATCTTGGCCGAGGAAGGCGTTTCAAAGAAGGAAGAGTCCAAGAAGGGCGACCACCCCAAGGAAGAGAAGAAAGAAGAGAAGAAGGAAGGGAAGAAGGGTGGGGAGCACAAGGAGAAGGGCGAGCACAAGGAAGAGAAGGCGAAGAAGCCAGCTCGCGTCGAGCCCAAGAAGGACGAATCCAAGAAGGATGAGAATTTCAAGTACATCATCAGACTGGTGAACACCGATGTGGACGGCAACAAGCCGCTGGTCATCGGGCTCCAGAGCGTCAAGGGCGTCGGGCCGCGCGTGGCGGAGATCATCGCCAACCGCGCCAACGTGAAGAGGACCGAGAAGGTCGGGAACCTCGACGACGCAAAGGTGGAGGAGCTGGAGAAGCTCATCCTGACCTACGGCGAGTACGTGCCCGCCTGGGCCATGAACCGCCAGATGGACTTCGAGACTGGCGAGGACATGCACATCGTCGGCGTGGACCTGGACGTCAGGCGCAAGGACGACATCAACATGATGAAGTTGATCCGCTGCTACAAGGGCGTGCGCCACGAGGACGGACAGAAGGTCCGCGGCCAGAGGACCCGCTCCAACGGCAGGACCGGA
>JAJRAN010000086.1 GCA_028682915.1 Methanomassiliicoccales archaeon
TCGTCAGCTTCGATCTTGGCGATTAGGTCGTATTCGCCGAAGAGAGGATGAAGTTCCACTACCTCCTTGACCTTGAGGAGCTCATTGTAGACCTCATGCTCCTTCGCAGGCGCTGTGCTTATCAGTACGAAACCCACCGCCATGCGTTCACCTGCACCGGGTTACGGCTTCATCTCAAATAAATCTTTCTGTGTTGCTGGGAGAGTCGTCCAGCCTTCGACATTCCTTACCATTCATGATAATAGGGCGCTCACATGTACGGCGATGCCCTCTCCTCCACCTGAGACCATGAGGGTATGTTGGTGAGTGAGCCCCTCTCCTCGATCACGAAGGAGGAGACGGTCGCGCCCATGATGGCGGATTCTCGAAGCTTCGCCCCTCGGTAGAGCCCGGTGAAGAAGCCGGCACGGAAGGCGTCCCCCGCCCCGGTGGTGTCGACGATCTTCTTCGGGACCACAGCGGGCACTTCGATCCTGCCCTCATTGGTATAGATCAGGCTGCCTTTTGGCCCGATGGTGTTCACCAGCAGGCCGACGTGCTCCAGCAGCTCCTCTGGCCTGCTCTTCCCCAAATACTTTAGCGCCGTGCGAAGCTCGTTCTCGTTGCACAGGAAGGCATCGGCCATTCCCATGGCCTGGAGGAACCATTCTTTTTTCCATATGTTGTGGATCTCCTGCGCTGGGTCGAAGGCTATCTTCTTACCCAGGCGGCGGCACTCCTTCATCAGCTTGAGGTAATAGGGCGGGCTCCCGGTCATGACGTGGACCCACTCGGACTCCCTGGCCGCGTTGAGCAGGAGGGGTTCCTTCTCCATCGCCCCCATGGGGCCCTGATAGACGTAGGCCACCTGGTTGTGCTCGCGGTCCGAGACCACCCAGACGGTCGGCGTCTCGTGGCCCTCGACCATCACCAGGTCGCGCAGGTCCAGGCCCTTCGATTCCATTAGCTCCCTGAACTCGAACGGGAAGTCTTCCCCGACATAGGAGCAGAGGGCTGTGGGCGTCCCGAGGCTAGCGGATATCGTTGCCACGTTGGCCGCGGTCCCGCCGAAGTACATGCTCTTCGATTCGACGTTGACGGAGGTGTTCAGCTCGGGGAACCTGCCGAGCGACAAGATGTAATCCAGATTGGTGTGGCCGTAGACGCAGAGGAAGGGCCTCATGTGCCCTCTTGCCAGGTGGAAAGATAGTGCACCTGGTCCTTGGTAAGGGCATCGATCTCCACCCCCATGGTCCGCAGCTTGATCCGCGCCACCAGGTCGTCCAGCTCCTTGGGAAGCTCGTAGACCTCGGGCTTCAGCCTGGAATGGTTCTGGACCAGATGCTCCATGGCCAGCGCCTGGATGGAGAAGCTCATGTCCATTATCTCCACCGGATGGCCCTGACCAGCGGCCAGGTTCATCAGCCGGCCCTCGCTGAGCAGGCAGGCCTTCCTCCCGTCGGGCATCGTGTACTCGTCCACGAACTCTCGCACCTTCTTCGGGGGACCAGCATAGCTTTCCAAAGCCTTCTTCGATATCTCGTTGTCGAAGTGCCCGGAGTTGCCCATCACGCACCCGTCCTTAAGAACGCGGAGATGCTCCAGCCTGATGATGTCCTTGCAGCCGGTGGCAGAGATGATGATATCAGCGACCTTGGCCGCCTGGAGCATGGGCATGACCTCGAATCCATCCATCTTGGCCTCGATGGCGCGGATCGGGTCCACCTCGGTGACGATCACATTCGCCCCTAGGCCCTTGGCGCGCATGGCGATGCCTTTGCCGCACCAGCCATAGCCAGCCACGACCAGCCTCTTCCCCGCCACCAGGAGATTGGTGGCGTTCATGAAGCCGTCGAAGGTGGATTGCCCCGTCCCATAGCGGTTGTCGAACAGGTACTTCATGTGGGCGTCGTTGACCGAGATGACCGGGAATTTGAGCTTCCCCTCCTTGGCCATGGACCGGAGGCGGATGACGCCCGTGGTCGTCTCCTCGTTCCCGCCCTTGACCCCCTTGAGCAAATCCGTCCTCTCAGTATGCAAGATGGTTATCAGGTCCGCGCCGTCGTCTATGACGTAATCCGGGGACATGTCCAGCACCGCGTTGAGGTTTCCATAGTACTCCTCGGTGCTCTCCCATTTCTTGGCGTAGGTCTTGATGCCGTACTTCTTGTTGAGGGCGAGGGCCACGGAGTCGTCGGTGGAAAGCGGGTTGCACGATGCCAGGCGGACCTTGGCGCCGGCCCGGGCCAGGGTGACGGCGAGCATGCCGGTCTTGGCCTCGACGTGAAGGGCCATGCCGATCCTCACCCCTTTCAGAACCTTCTCTTCCACCAGGCGCCGGCCGATCTCCGCCAGCACCGGCATATGGCTCTCCGCCCACTCAAGTCGGCGTACTCCTTTGACCAGGAGGTCCTCGCTCATGCTCATCAGGACGGCATGGCCAAGTCTGGGTTTATTCTTTGCCTTCTGATTGAGGGGCGGAGAGGTTGGCGCGCATTGCCTCCATGGCCCCTTCCAGGTTCAGCTGGTTATCGAAGGAGTTGAGGAGGGCAAGACGCCTGTCGCCGTTCCGTCTCAGCTCAGGGACCATGGTCGTCATGTTAGGCACCGCCCTGGTCACCTCATCGACTATGGTCACGTGGGCCGCCCGGGCAGTTCTGGACAAGGGGTTGAGGTCGATGGCGATGACCTTCTTCCCGAATTTCACCAGCGCCTCGGCCCTGTCGCCGTCCTCGAGGGGCACCAGAACGACATCTGCGGAGTAGATGCCCTCTCTGGTGCATCTGGCTCGATCAGATGCTATGCCTGGAAGCAAGGCGTCGGGACTCCTGCCCAGCACTTCCTTCGCTCCCGCGTCCTCCATAAAAGAGCAGACCTTCTGGACGCGCTCTTCGGTCCGGTGGAAGAGATTGACCTCGATCTTCGCCCTTGTGGCCTCGGCGAGACCGACCACTTCCTTAGAGCAAAGAGCCGCGGTGTTTCCATTGACCGATATCACTGGCCGAATCGCATCCAAGAGCATGGCAACCGCCACCATCTCCGCCCTTCGCGCGTTCTCCGTCGTCCTCTCGCCCAACAGATAATCGAATGCCTCGCCTCTGCCGTGGGCTATAAGGCCGGTCGGTGCCACTATGCCCTCCTCGACCCTCTTGGCCATCATCTCCCTCACGACGAGCGATCTGTATCGCGGATGGTCCTTGGAGATCTGCACGAAGAGGGGTGAGGTATTCATAATTCAATAATGGTTCGGTACCGGACAGATTACCTTCGCTTCCACTGGAGAGGATGAGAATAGAAACGCTTTTTAATCAATGGCCAAAAAGGCTATAAACCTATCCTAAATCTTTATATATTATAATCAATATTGAGGGCAAAGCGCCGGGATGACGAGAGGGCTCGGATTGGCATGAAGTTCCTTGGAGAGGTCCAAGAGGTCAGTTTTGACGGGAAGCTAATCGTCAAGGGCGTATGCGCGCCTCAACCGAGGGAGATGGTCACTGATAACAGGCGAAGGCCGATCGGCCGCGTGGTCAGGGTCTTCGGCCCTGTGACTGCTCCATACATATCGGTCGAGGCGACCGGCGATACCAGCCTGCTTTCCGCGGTCGGCAAGCAGGTCTATGTCGAGGGGGTAGAAGAGCTTGGCAAAGGCGGTAAAAGAAGGAGCCGATGAGATCGAACGTTGCCCTGAGTGCAACAGCGGACACCTCGTAAGGGACTATGAGCGCGGGGAGCTCATATGCGAGGAGTGCGGCCTGGTCATAGACGACCAGTTCATCGATCAAGGCCCGGAATGGAGAGCGTTCGACGTCGAGCAGGGCGAGAAGCGGGCGAGGACAGGCGCGCCCATGACCTATACGATCCACGACAAGGGTCTCTCGACCGAGATCTCCTGGAAGAACAAGGACTCTTACGGCAAGAGCATACCCACCCGCAACCGCGCGCAACTGTACCGTCTGAGAAAGTGGCAGCGGCGCATACGGGTATCAAACGCCACCGAGCGCAACCTTGCCTTCGCCCTGAGCGAGCTCGACCGCATGGCGTCCGCCATGGGATTGCCTCGCAACGTTAGAGAGACCGCCGCCATGGTATATAGGAAGGCGGTGAACAAGAACCTGATCCGCGGGCGAAGCATCGAGGGCGTGGTGGCCGCGTCCCTTTACGCGGCTTGCAGGCAATGCAACGTTCCCAGGACCTTGGATGAGGTGGCCAACTCCTCGCGCGTCGGGCGCAAGGAGATCGGGAGGACGTACCGTTTCATGACGCGCGAGCTCAAGCTCAAGCTCATGCCGACAAGGCCTCAGGACTACGTGCAGAGGTTCTGCTCCGAGCTGAAGCTCAGCGGAGAGGTGCAGGCCAAGGCGGCGGACATCCTGAAGGACGCGAGCAAGAAGGAGCTCACGTCAGGGCGCGGCCCGACCGGGGTCGCGGCAGCGGCCATCTACATCGCCTCGATCCTGTGCAACGAGCGCAGGACGCAGCGGGAGGTGGCGGACATCGCTGGGGTCACTGAGGTCACCATCAGGAACCGCTACAAAGAGCTCACCGAGAAACTGGGAATCGAGATTCAGCTCTGAGGAAATTGTTTGGCCCGCCCTAAAGGCGGGCCTACGAAATCATTTTATGAATGCGACAATATCCAGCAGGGTGGTGTATTAGGTGGCCAAGAGAGGGGGTGTCAAGAAGAAGCAGGGGGTGGCGCCCAAAGGCACTGTGTTCCTAAAGCTCGCTGGGACGCTCATGTTCATTGGGGGCTGCCTTCTCATCCTCGCCTCGTTCTATATCTTCTTGATCAAAGGGACCTACGCCTTCGGGACGTTGACTGGCCTGGTCATCGGGCTCCTGATGTTCATAATCGGCGGGTTCACTGCGGCTTCCTCCCTCGGGGTCATCAAGGTAGAGCAGGGAGCATGGAGGAATGCTATGATTCTGACCGTCCTCACGGCGCTGATGCTCTTGTTCTGCTCGTCCATGGCCTTCGGAATCACGTACACCAAGGGGAACGATCAGTTCGTCGAGATCTTTGCATGGTCGTGCCCGGTAATGGCAGCGCTCCTGGCCGTCTCTGCACTAATACTCTGGATAGCTAAGCAGGCTTTCATGCCCTCTGAGGAGGAGGTCAAGACCGCTCTTAGGAGGATGGGGGCCGTGACAGTGAGAACGGTCTCCGAATGCCCCAAGTGCCGAGAGATAGTGGAGAAGGACTGGGTCCAGTGCCCGCAATGCGGGACCAGGCTGCCCCAGCTCTGTGCCAACTGCGGCAAGATCTTGCCACCGAAGGTCGATACCTGCCCCAGCTGTGGCACACACGTAGGAAGGAGCGAGGCCGCCCAGAGGAACATCTCGAACCTCAAGGAGCTGACCGAGCAGCAGGCCCAGCCCGAGTCCCGTTCGGTGCGATACGCACGCCTGGCCGAGGCCTATCTGAAGGCAGGGGAGACGGACAACGCGCTGGAGTCCTATCGGAAGGCCATACATTACACCGAGTTCGACCGCAAGCGCAGCAATTTCATGGTCAAGATGGCCAACATCCTCAACAGCGAGGGGCGCGAGTCCGAGGCGACACAGCTCCTGGACGCGGCCCTGGCGTTGGACCCCAGCGACGAGACGGGGGCGTTGGCCCTGAAATCGGCGATATCCATCAAGGACAAGGCTAAGGCCGCCCTGGAGGCCTATGAGAAAGGCGATAAGACCAGGGCCCTCCAATTGGCCGAGGAAGAGCTGGCCGTGGACAAGATGAACCTCAACGGCGTCGGATGGATCAAATCCGAGCAGCTGGTAATCAAGGCGAGGGACATGTCGATCGCCAAGGCCCCTAACAACGAGGTGCTGGCGGTCCTCGATGAGGCGGTGAGGTTGGACCCTACGGGAAGGACCGACGCCGTGAAGATGCGAGTGGAATTGGCCCCCAAGCAAAAGACCCAGCGCACCAAGATCCCTAAAATGAAATCCTCGTACAAATGAGCGTCAGGGACGAACGCGGCGCAGCCGCAGGTAATCCACCTGCTTCCTGGTCACCCGGGCGAAGAGTATGTCCTTCTTCACGCCATGCGCCAGGCGCACCGCCCTGGAAACCTCTGGCCAGATTGTCCGATAGTCCCAATGCACCGCGTGCACCAGGTACTTGGAGTGGTGGCCGTCGGGGCTGCCGTCGTAGACCCGGAAGTGCGAGCCATACTTGAACCCGGTCTTCACCACCAGCCCTTTTTCCCTCAGGTCGTCGTATGCCCGGAGGCGCAGCTCGAAGTCGGGTTGGATCTGGATCGCCCTCTTCTTGAACGCTCCCAGCGTCATGCGCTTGCCCGAGGCGGCGTGGTGGATCGTTATGTTCCCATGCTCCATCAGGTAGGCCGTCTCTATGAGGGAGAGCTGCAGGGTCCTCCCTATCTTCTTGCCGAAGAAGCCCTCGGCGTAGAGCTCGGCGCCCTTGGCCTCGTCCATGACCATGGCGCGGTCCTCGAGCAGGATGGCCTCGACCTCCGACTTGGGCTTGGGAAGCGGCATGCCTTGAGGCGCCCCGGTCGAGGCGCGATAGTATGTGAGGTCCCCCTCCTCGTCGACCACGGCGAGCAGGAGCTCTTTCCTGGTGCTCTCTGAGCGCTCCGCCTCCTCGAAGAGGTCGCGCATCACGCACTCGGCCCTCTCCGATATCGCCAGAATGTAGTACTTGGTCGGGGAGTTTGAGGGCGTCCCACCCCGGGGGAAGACGCGGAAATCGAACTCACCAGCGTCGGACTTGACCACGTAGCCCCGCTGCCTCAGGTCCCGGTAGACGATGTACAGGATCTCGAAGCCCTCGTTGTGGTGCGATGCCGCCTGGATGAGTTCGATGAGGGCGACGGCGCTCCCTTGCCTCTCCACCACCAGGCGGTCCGTTTCCACCAGGTAGATGGCCTCGAGCAGGTCGAGCTCGATCCCGCCACCGCTCTGGGGATATCCGTAGAAACCCTTGTTATAGATCTGGCTGGCCTCGGCCTGGTCCTTGACGAGGACGGTGTCGCCGACGAGCTCCCCGGACATGAGGGCCACATTCGGCGAGGTGTAGATATAACTAATCCGTGGCGGAAATGGGGAAGGAGGGGGATATTAAGCTGGCGCAAGGCTATTCGTCTCCAGCGCCAGTGCCCGACGGCGGTTCAAGATGGCAGGTCAGACCCGAGTGAGCGTGGTGGTGCCTTTCTACGGCAAGGACGTCTTCCTGAAGGGCTGCATAGAGAACATACTCCAGCAGACGCTGCGCGACCTCGAGGTGGTGGTGGTAAGCGAGCCCGACGCGGCGCCTGAGCTGACCGCCTTCCTGGACGAGCACCCCGACCCTCGCATCCGACACCTGCCCAACCCCACGCGCCTGGGTCTGGAGCGCTCCCTGAACCGGGTCATGCCGGAGTGCCATGGAGAGTACTTGGCGCGGCAGGACTCGGACGATCTCAGCGCCCCACGGCGCCTCGAGAGGCAGGTTGCCTATCTGGACTCGCATAAGGACATCGACATCCTTGGCACCTGGAGCCACATGGTGAGTGCCGACCTTACCCTCATAGGACCGAACCGGCCACCGGTCGGCCCCGGGTTCGTCCGCTGGTTCAGCCTGTTCGAGGACCCCATAATCAACTCCTCCTCGATGATGAGGAGGGGGGTGTTCCAGAAGGCTGGGGGATATGACCCGGAGATGAGCAGCGCCGAGGACTACGCGTTTTGGACCGAGGCGTTGAAGACCTGCACGATGGACAATCTGCCAGAGGTCCTCTGCTACCAGCGACGGAACCCAGCGGGGGTCAGCCTCACCAACCCCGGAAGGCAGACCGAGCTCGCGCACCTGATCTCGCGACGCTCGATGGAGGAGGTACTGGGCCATGAGCTGACCGAGGGCGTGGCATGGGCCATGCGCAGGCCCTACCTGATGGCTGGCCTGGAGGACTGCATCGAGGGCGAGAGGCAGCTGCTCAGATTGCGGGACTCCTTCCTTGAAGGACGTCCAGCATCCCCTGACGATGTCAGGAAGATCAGGGACGACCTGCATTCTAGGATCTGGCGCTTGAGCATGAGGGGTTTTGGCATCTCACCGTGGAGGGGGACCTCAGCGGTGGCTCGCGCCCTCCTGAGAAGCCCGCCGCGTTTGAGGCCGAAGGACTTGAAGCAGTGGGCCTCCCTCTCCTCGGTCTCATTCAGAGAGGGGCGGAGGACAAAAGGAGGGGCTCCATGAGCCGCTGGTCTTCCGTTCGAATCGTTGTTCGTTCGGCCTAGGTGCGAAAGCGTTTAATATCTACATTTTCTAGACGTTATCAACCTTAGGTTGTGAACGGTGTTCAAATGTCTGAGCTGAAAGACCTGGACATGCTGCTGTCCGTGATCGAGAACCCCACCAGGAGAAGGATACTCGAGGCCCTGGTGCGGGAGCCGCACTATCCACTGCAGCTATCGCGCGAACTTGGCATGAGCCAGCAAGCGATAATGAAGCACCTCAAGGTGCTGGAGGACTATAGCCTGGTCCGTTGCTTCCCGGAGGAGAGCGACCAGGGAGGACCATCCAGGAAGATCTACGTGCCCACGACCAAGTTCACCATCATCGTGGACTTCGGCCCAGGCCTATTCGACACCACCTTCGTCAAGCTGGCCATGGAGGCCATGCAATGGCCCAGGATCACGACCAGGCAGGATGCGACCTCCTTCGAACTCCCGGACATCGGGGAGAGGATCCTGTCGATCCGGGAGGGCGTGGCCGGAATAGAAGCGGAGCTGGAGGCCCTACAGAAGAAGAGGGAGAAGCTCATAGAGAGGAAGGAGGAGGCGCTGGAGGAGGCCGTGAAGGTGATAGAAGGTAGTGTGGAGAACTACCAGGCCAGGCGCATCATTTTCGAGTTCGTGCAAAGTCCTGAGCTGTCCGTCCAGGGCATCGCCGAGGAGCTGGGGGTGCGGGACAAGATGGTGGAGGACACCATCAGGAGGCTCAAGAGCCAGAGGGAGAGGAGTTCATGAGCGATAGCGACAAGAAGCAGATGGATAAGTACGCCAAGGAGATTGCCAAAATACTCGACAATATGGGAAAGGAGATCGAGAAGGCCTCGTTGGCCGTGGGCAAGATGGGGGAGCAGGTCTACGACACCATGCCCGAGAAGGCCAAGTCGGTGACCAAGGATGTCCAGAGCGCGGTCGACACCGTCACGGACAACCTTAGGCAGGACATCCCCAAGATCCAGAAGAACATGGAGAACGCGGCCAAGCGCATGAGCGAATACGCCGACGACATCCTGAGGGCGATGAGATCGGAGAAGAAATAAGCTATAAATAGAGGGACTCATAGTACCGTTACTTAAGTTGTTAACCTAAGGTTAACATCTTGATTCAAGAGAAGAGGTGAACAGAATGGCTGAAGATAAGAAAGGAACGGTCGAATGGCTGCCAGCTAGGTGCTTCGGCCCCAT
This sequence comes from Methanomassiliicoccales archaeon, assembly GCA_028682915.1. Lineage (GTDB taxonomy): Archaea > Thermoplasmatota > Thermoplasmata > Methanomassiliicoccales > UBA472 > JAJRAN01. Next base: position 9,399 of record JAJRAN010000086.1, read on the forward strand.
GGGCCCTAGGTTCGTGACACCCTCCGCGCTGAGACGCGAGATGGAGCGCATGCTAGATGTGTTCAACGAAGAGTTCGATTACCCGCTGTGGCCTTCGATGGTCACCTCCCCGCCCCATTTCCCCGCGGTCGACGTGAAGGAGGAGGATGACCAGTACGTGGTCATGGCCGACCTTCCTGGATTGAGCAAGGAGGAAGTGAACGTGATGGTCGGGGAAGGCGTCCTGGACATCTCCGCGAAGCGGAAGCAGGAGACCGAGGAAGAGAAGGAGGGGTACGTCCGCAAGGAGCGCGGCTACTATAGCTTCCATCGCCGAATGGCCCTGCCGGAGGACGCTGACGAGCAAGGCGTGGACGCGAAGCTGGAGGACGGAGTGCTCAAGCTCACCATTGCCAAGAAGAGGAAAGAGGAGAAGGAGACCAAGAAGAAGGTCGAGGTGAGGTAGGCCCCCTCCTCAGTATCGGATATTATTACAAATTAATAGGAAGGAATCAATAAATGGACAAATCGGAGAAGGTGCTGAAGGTCGCCGAGGCCAAGTCGAAGGACGCCAGCCGGGGGATCGCCCGCGTCGACCCAGCCGTGATGGATGTCCTGGGGCTGACCCCGGGGGACGTAGTCCAGATCGAGGGCAAGAAGAGGACCGTGGCCATCGTCTGGCCTGGATACCCGGAGGACGCCAACCGCGGGCTGATACGCGTCGACGGGACCGTCCGACGCAACGCGGAGGCCAGCATTGACGAGAAGGTGGCCATCCGCAAGGTGCAGGTGAAGGAGGCGCAGAAGATCACCTTCGCGCCGACCGAGCAGCTGCGCATCATGGGCGGGGAGGACTACCTCACCCAGGCCCTGGAGGGCCGGGCGGTGACCCGCGGGGACGTCATCGAGATCAACGTCATGGGCCGTAGAATAGACCTCATCGTGGTGTCGTACCAGCCCAGCGTCGACGCGGTGCTGGTCCAACGCGGTACCGAGGTCAAGATCAGCGAGAAGCCGGTGAAGGAGGCCCAGACCCGGGCGCCCAAGGTCACCTACGAGGACATCGGCGGGCTGGGGGACGAGGTGCGCAAGGTCAGGGAGATGATCGAGCTGCCCCTGCGGCACCCAGAGCTCTTCGAGCGCTTGGGCGTAGAAGCGCCCAAGGGGGTGCTGCTCCATGGCCCGCCGGGCACGGGCAAGACACTGCTGGCCAAGGCGGTGGCGGGAGAGACCAACGCCAACTTCGTTTCCATCGGCGGACCGGAGGTCATGAGCAAGTTCTATGGCGAGTCCGAGGAGCGCCTGCGCGAGATCTTCAAGCAGGCCGAGGAGAACGCCCCCTCTATCATCTTCATCGACGAGATCGACTCCTTGGCGCCGAAGCGCGACGAGGTGACCGGGGAGACGGAGCGGAGGGTCGTGGCACAGCTCTTGGCCTTGATGGACGGACTGGAGGCCAGGGGCAAGGTGGTGGTCATCGGGGCTACCAACCGGCCCAACGCCCTGGACCCGGCCATCCGCAGGCCCGGCCGCTTCGACCGCGAGATCGAGATCAACATCCCCAACCGCAACGGGCGCCTGGAGATACTTCAGATCCACACCCGGGGCATGCCCCTCTCCCAGGACGTGGACCTGGAGAAGCTGGCCGACCTCACCCATGGTTACGCGGGGGCGGACCTTTCCGCCCTGTGCAAGGAGGCCGCCATGCGCTCGCTGCGGAGGATCATCCCCGAGCTGGACCTGGAGCTGGAGGTCATCCCCATGGAGATCCTGAACAAGATCCAGGTGATCAAGGACGACTTCTTCTTCGCCCTGAGGGAGATGCAGCCCTCGACCCTGCGCGAAGTCCTGATCGAGAGCCCGAACGTGCACTGGGACGAGATCGGTGGATTGGAGGGTGCCAAGCGCGAGCTGCGCGAAGCGGTCGAGTGGCCGCTGAAGTATGGCAACGTCTTCGAGTACATGAACGCGGCCCCGCCCAAGGGGGTGCTGCTCTACGGCCCCCCAGGCACAGGGAAGACCCTCCTGGCCAAGGCGGTGGCGACGGAATCGGAGGCGAACTTCATCAACGTCAAGGGGCCGGAGTTCCTCTCCAAGTGGGTCGGCGAGTCGGAGAAGGCGGTGCGGGAGACGTTCCGCAAGGCCAGGACGGCCGCGCCCTGCATCATATTCCTGGATGAGATCGACGCCATCGCCCCCACGAGGGGGGGCGAGGCCGATTCTCACGTGACGGAGCGGGTCATCTCCCAGATGCTATCCGAGATGGACGGCCTGGAGTCCCTGCACAACGTGGTGATCATCGCCGCCACCAACCGCCCGGACATGCTCGACCCTGCCCTGCTGCGGCCCGGAAGGTTCGACCGCCTGGTCAGGATCCAGGCGCCGGACCTCGAGGCGCGGAAGCAGATACTCAGGGTGCACATGAAGGGCAAGCCCCTGGCTCCAGACGTGGAAGTGGACGAGATCGCCAAGAAGACAGACGGCTACACCGGCGCCGACCTCTCCGCGGTGGTCAACGAGGCCATCATGCTGACCATCAGGAGGATCGTGGCCAAGGGAAAGGACCTGAAGAGCGACTCGCTGAAGAAGGAGAAGGTCCCCATGGAGTGCTTCACCGAGGCCCTGCAGAAGATCCGCCCGGTGTCCCGAGGGGAGCTGAGCAAGTACGAGCGCATCGTGAAGGACTTCGAGTACGTGAGGTGATGGCGTGCCCAAGAGGAAGAGGATGGACGGCTGGGATGGCGCCTTCGGGCCGTTCGACGACGAGTTCGCGGAGCTGCGGGAGCGCATGGACCGCATCCTGGAGCGCATGCTCTCCGGAGAGCTGACCGAGGCCACCGACCCCCTGACGTACGGGTTCTCCATGCGGGTCGGTCCGGATGGGGCGCCCACCATCCAGCAGTTCGGGAACGCCGTGCCGCCCCAGCTTGCCGAGCCCGAGCCCCCGACGAGGGAGCCGCTCACCGACATCCGCGAGGACAAGGACAAGGTCACGGTGATAATGGAGCTTCCCGGGGTGGACAAGGAGGACATCAAGGTGATGGCCGAGGACCGGGACCTGGATGTGGAGGTCGATTCACCGGACAAGCGGTTCAGCAAGCACCTGGACCTGCCCTGCGGCGTCCTGCCCGATTCCGCCAAGGCCAACTACAAGAACGGGGTCCTGGAGGTCGTGATGCGACGCGCCGGACCGAAGAGGAAGCGCAAGGCGGTCAAGGTCGAGTGAGGATGAACGGCAGAAGGTGCGTCCCATCCCTCCCTTTGCCCCTTTTTCCTATTTTCTTGAGCCCTGTGAGGTCATGATCTCCGAGCGGCCTGGTATGCCACCGCGGCTTGCATATCTTTATGTAGGAGCGCATACTGCTAAGGTCTGTGCACCGGGAAGAGCTGATAACTCGTGTGCGCGAGGTGCTGGCGCGCGCGGGGTTCTACGTATCTAAGCCCCTCAACATGCGCAGCATCTCCTTCGACATAGTGGCGCGCAGGGACCGGACCCTTCTGATCATCAAGATCCTTTCCAACGTGGACGCCTTCAACAAGGAGAACGCCGAGGAGATGAAGACGTTGGCCGAGGCGCTCCAGGCCTCGCCGATAATGATCGGGGAGAGGACCGGGTCTGGGGACATCGAGGAGGGCATCGTCTACTCGCGCTTCAACGTCCCCATAATCAACCTGCAGACGCTGAACGATTACATGCTGGAGGGCGTCCCGCCCTTCATCTTCGCCGCCCCCGGCGGCCTCTACGTCAAACTGGACAGCCAGGTGCTCAAGGAGCTCCGGGAGGAGAGGGGCATCAGCCTGGGGAACCTGGCGGAGGTGGCGGGGGTGTCCCGACGCACCATCCAGATGTACGAGGGGGGCATGGGCGCCATGATCGAGGTAGCCCTTCGCCTGGAGGACTTCCTGAAGGAGCCGCTGGTCATGCCGGTTGACCCGTTCGAGTACAAGGCCGAGGACCGCGAGAGGTACTTCGAGCTCAAGGCCGCGGACGAGTTCAGCAAGCAGGTCTTCGAGCGCCTGGTGACGCTGGGCTTCTCCGTCGTCCCAACCTGCAAGGCGCCGTTCGAGGCCTTGGCCAGGGACCACAGGGTCCTCATCCTCACAGGCATGGGCCAGGACGAGAGCAAGCTCATAGAGAAGGCCAAGACCGTCTCCGACCTCTCCAAGGTCACCGAGCATCGGTCGGTCATCTTCATCGAGAGGATCAGGACCAGGGACCACATCGAAGGCACAGCCCTGGTGGGAAGGGACGAGCTGAAGAAGATGGGAGAGACGGACAGGTTCTTCGATCTGGTCTCGAAGAGAAGTGAATCCAATGCGAAGCGTTGAGGTCAACCATTCCCAAGTGCATATCCTGGGCGTGGTGAAGGGGCTGGTGAGCGAGGAGGAGAAGGTCGGGTCTGCGGTCGCCAGGCTCTCTCCCGACGCCATCGGGCTATCGGTCTCCAAGGAGCAGCTCGCCGCCTTGCGCTCGCGCGATGTCTGGGACGATTACGAGCTCTCCCCGCTGGAGAAGGCCTACGCGACGCTGATGAAGGAGTTCGGCGAGGTGAAGGTGCCCTCCCCCGCCTTCGTGAAGGCCTTGGAGCTTGGGGAATCCTCTGGCCTACCGGTCATCCCCATAGACATGAACGACCTGGACTACACGGAGGCATATTGCAAGAAGGTGGGGGCCATGGACCTGGTCCGCGAGGGGGCTTTCTCCAAGTCAGTGAAGAGGAGGAAGTTCGACGGAGAGTCGCCCGAGTCCTTGGCCATCGACTGGGACCGCCGGGTGAACAAGGCCAAGGGCTTCCGCGAACTGGAGGCGGAGAGGGAGAGGCACATGGCGCAGGCCTTGGTCAAGATGTGCTCGCGCTACCGCAACGTCCTCGCCCTGGTGGACTGCGAGAGGGCGGAGGGCGTGGCCCGGCGGATGGATAAGAGCTAGGCCGCGCACATTACCAAGATTCCTATAAATAACCAGTTGGTGATTTTCATCCGGATGAGCCTGGACGACCGATTGGACAGCTTCCAGACATGGGCAACCGAAGGCCTGGACCGCTTGGTGGTCTGGATGGAGAAGGAGCGCCTCCCCCTCTTCCTCATCTTCCTTTACGTCCTGGCGATCGGGACAGCCCGGGACCTCATAGAGTACTTCCTGCTGGACCCGGAGTTCGTCTCCACCTCCCACCCCTGGATATTCAGCATCGCCCACCACGTGGCCTTCTACCTGGTCGTCTTCATGGGCCTGGTGTTCCTCCTGACCGCCTTCTCCGGCAGGGGGACGAAGCGCTGCATCAACTACGTCAGCATGTTCTACTGGATCATCATCCTGCCCCCCATCATCGACCATTTCATTTTCGGGCTGAACGAGAACTACGCCTACTTCTCCATCACGGACTTCATCAACGCCCTCTTCCATTTCAGCGGGGAGAAGTTCCATCCCGGGCAGGCTTTAGAGGTTGGGGTCGTGATCTTCGCCCTCATCGCCTATACCGTCTGGACCAGCCGCCATCAGCTCTACTCCGTCCGGGATAGGGTGGTGACGTTCGCGCGCATCTGCCTGCTAGTCGTCTTCACCTTCGTCGCCCTCTTCATCGTCGCCACGCCTGCGTCCTTCCTTCCAGTCTCCCCAGACGAGTTCCCCTACTTCGAGCTCACGCGCTACTACCAATACCACCTCTTCTTCTTCCTCTACTATCTGCTGGCGGCCGTGGTCCTGGCCTTGGCCATCACCTATCTGGCGGTGAAGGGCCGGTTCGTCGACCTGATCAGGAGCATGCGCCCGGCGCAGACGCTCCTCTTCGTGGGGATAGTAGGCGCGGGAACCGTCACCGGATGGATGTACAGCAGCTCGCTCGACCTGGTTACCAAGATCATGGAGACCCCGTATTGGGTAAATTGGACTTTCGTCGGCATCGCCCTAATCGCCGCCATCCTGGCCTGGCAGGTGAGCACCATATGGAACGACATCAGCGACCGCTCGACCGATTCGCCCAAGCGGGGCAGCCGCGTGCTGGCCTCGGGAGCGATGAGCCCTCAGACCCTTTGGCAGGTCTCATTGGTCCTGGCCTTCGGCGCCTTGGCCTGCAGCCTTCTCCTCTCCGTCGCCCAGACGGCGGTCATGGCCACCATCCTCGCCCTCGCCTACCTGTACTCCTTCAAACCGGTTCGCTTCAAGGACCACGTCCTCAGCCCGCTCCTCATCGGCTTGGGGACCTTCCTGGCATTCATCTTCGGTTGCCTCACCCCCTATAGCGAGGTGGAGGTCGTTCCCTCGGGCAGCGGAGAGCTGGCCTATTTGACCGGCGCCGTCGTGTTCCCCGCGCTCACGCCCGAGGCCTTGCTTCTGGGGTTCTTCATGTTCCTCGGCCTGGCGATAGGATCGATGGTGACGGACGTAGACGGGTACGAGGAGGACCTGGCGGCCGGCGTGAGGACCGTGTACACCAAGCTTGGCCTGGAGAAGGGGGTGAAGACCGTGGCCCTCCTGATATTCTTCGGAGCGCTGACCCCCCTGTTCCTGTTCCAATCGCTGGCGGACGCGGCGGTGTTCGCGTCCCTTGGAGCCCTGGCGGCCCTGCTCTTTCTCAAGTACAAGAGCTCTAGGATGGTGATGGCGGTGGCCCTTGTCGGCCTGGCCTATGCCGCCCTCAGGTACATGGAGATCCTGACCTTCTAGAAGCTCCTAGAGAGAACTGAAATAGAGCGCGGGCACCCGGGGAAGCGCCTTCCTGAGGAGCCCCTTCCAATCCGCGCCGCCCTGGGCTATCCCCTTGCAGGCGGTCTTGAGCTCTTCAGACTCGCAGAAGGCGTCGAAGAACCTGGTCAGGTCCAACGTTCCCAATAGCCCCCTCACCGCCTTCTGGGTCAATCGCGCGGCGTCCAGGTCCCTGACCAGCTTTGCCCTGCAGCGCCGCTCGTACTGCGCGGTGGCGTCATCGTCCCTTTCCTTCACCAACAAGGCCGCGGAGCTGGCAGCTAGGGCGGCGCTGGTGAAGGCGTAGGTCAGGCCCTCCCCGGTTATGGGATTGGCTAGACCCCCAGCGTCTCCCACCGCCATGCTCAAGGACGAGTGCAACCGCGACCTGACGAACAAAGGAAGCGGGTGGCCGGCCAGCTCCTCCCTCCAAGTGACCTTGCCGTATCGCTCCACCGCGCTCCTCTCGATCTCGGAGATGCGCTCCTGTATCATGGAGCGGTTGAACCCGGCCCCTCCCGCCCCCAGGTTGGCGCCCATGCGGCATGGGAACATCCACCCATACCCGTACAAGGGCGGGGAGATGCCCTTCGACCGCTCGCCTTTGTAGAAATAGAACTCCATCAGATCGTCCGGGTCGCGTTCCAGCCCGCAGTTGAAGGACATGCCCGCAGCGTATCGGCTCTTGGTGTACGGTCCCATCAGGCCTTCGGCGAGCTTGCTCCCCACGCCGTCCGCGACGATGAGACATCTGCCCTGATACCGGCTCCCGGCTACGACATCCACCTGAGGGACCGATTCCTTGACCTGGACGACCTTCTCCTCCTCGAGGTAAGATGCCCCTGCCTTCCGAGCCTGCTCGACCAGGAAGCGATCGAACCGCTCACGCCTAACGGTGATGGCCATTCGTTCCCCGAAACGAAGCTCATGACGATGGCCTTCGGCGATCACCGCCGCCCCGCTGACCTCCCGCTCCACGATCTCGGGTGGGATGGGGAAGTCCAAGAGCTTGAGCGCGCGTTCGAGCACGCCTCCGGCGCAGCACTTTCGGCGAGGCGTCCGCTCCTTCTCAAGCAGCAACGTGTCTAGGCCTTGCTTGGCACACAGATAGGCGGAGTAGGCTCCCGCCGGGCCGGCGCCAACGACAATTACGTCGTACACTCGGTAAGGTAACGTCATCTGGACATATCGTTTGTGCGTTCATCCGCCCGCGCCTGAGGCGAGCAGCGCCGGGAGACGAGGGAGCATGCCGAGCAGGAAGGCCTGAGACCCCTTCTCCTGCCTGGCCACTGAAACGATGGCCTTTTCGAATGCCTGGTCCCGCTCCAGGCCGCCCAGTAGGCTCCTGGCCCATCGTCCCCTGAGGGCCAGGTGCAAGGCCTCGCCTGTGATCCTGGCGATCATTTGCGCCCTCTCGACGCGGTCACGCACCGACCTCTCGTACTCCTGAAGAGAACTGGACAGCCCCCGAGAGCGGTCGATGATCGCCTCGGCCGCATCGTTCGCGCTAGCCAGGGAGGGTGTGAGGCCTTCCCCCGAGAAAGGGCTGGCCAGGCCAGCGCAGTCCCCGACGGCTAGGCATCGATCGGTCGCCAGCCTTGTCCTAGGCCTGACGGCTATCGGATGGCAGCATCCCTTGCCGTTGGTCATCAGGCCGTTGGCTCGGGCCACTCCCTCGAGGGCCTTGATCAAGGACGGGCCGCTCGAGCCTGAGACCGTGGAAAGGACCACGCCCGACCTGACCGGGAAGGCGGCGCAAATCCGAGCGCCAGCGGACGCGAATATGGCGGCGTCCCGCCTGCCCGGGAGCAGGAACCCGGCGCTCTCCCCCCAGCCCATATCGCCTTCGCACATGATGGCGGCGGCGTTGATCAGCCCTCCCCGAGGATAGGGGCCGAGCGTGCCCGCCGCGTTCCCGCTCGCTGTCCCCTCAGCGATTACCAGATAGTCGGCCTCGATCGCTTTCCCCTCAACCATCGCCTCCACTTTTGCCTCGCTCTCCCTAATCCTCAGTACCCTGGCCCCAGTCCTGGTCTCACAGCCGCTCCGCTCCGCCAATGTAAGAAGATAGTTGTCGAGCTCCGAGCGGTGCACCGTGCTTCCAAGCTCGCCCGTGCTCCATCGATATGTTTGCCCGTCCATGCCAATGGAGATGCCCCCGATCCGTCGCTGGACGGGGAGGCCGTCCGCCCTCGGCCCCAATAGCACCTCCGCCCTGTGGAGGAGGCCCCCGGCGCAGCATTTCTCGCGGGGGAATTCCCTCTTGTCCAGTAGGAGCACCGAGAGCCCGGCCTCGGAGCAGCGCAGAGCGGTCCATGAGCCTGAGGGCCCGGCCCCCGAGACTATGACGTCGTAGCGGTCAGGCACAAAATGGAAAACGCGAAGAAAGGGGATAAAGAAGAGGTTTGGGGCGCTTACCGTCTCCTTCTGCGCTCGATAAGGGCCTCGGCCACAATCACTCCCATTATGCCCATGAATGGCAGGAGTATCGCCAGATCGATGTTCCCGGTCTGGACGTTGATCGCCGACTCGCCCTTGGTCGCCAGGACGTTGATGTACTCCTCGGTGTACTGCCATGCGCCTCCGCCGGTCGAGTAGCGTTGGTCGTTCTGGTAGTGCCACAGCGTCGGCCCAGTGCCCGGGGTCGTGCCTATAGCGGCGCCCGTGACCAGGACGATGTCCAGGTCCCCGTCGCCATCCGTGTCTCCTAGCTCCACGTCTTTGGCGTCGTACTCCCTATAAGAGGAGCTGCCGTACGAACCGCTGCTGGCGCACATGGTGTTGAGCGATGAGACGTAGATGGGCTTCACGTCAAAGACCGTCGTGGACTCCTGCGTCATGATATACAGGGTGGAAAGGATGCCCGTTCCCACCTGGTTGGTGCAGACCACGATATCTGGGAGCGTGTCCCCGGAATAATCTGAGGCCTTCTTTCCCATGTCCCCGATGGCGATCCCGGTGAGATATCCCGTAGCTGGCAGACCGAAGGACGCATAGCGATAGTAGTTGCTCCCGGTGGCGCTCCAGCTCACCGACACCGCCCAATGCTTGATGAACAGCCGGTCGACCAAGAAGGTGTCGTTCACCACGTCCGAAGTGGCCCGGTCCAGATCCTGCACCCTGACGTAATAGTAGTCGTTGGCGCTCGGGGTAAGGGTGAACTGGTAGGTGGTGTCGGCTACCGCCGTCACGTCGGTCAGGTTGAACCAGGTGCTGTTGTCGACGGAATAGGCTATGCGGAAGTTCTCTGGGGTCAGTCCGCTGCGCTTGCACTCTATGGTCAGGTTGTGATAGGCGCGGTTCTCGTTGGGTATCTGCCACACCCAACCCTCCGACCTGGTCTGCACGAACTTGATCTCCAGGACCATGTACTCGAACTCGACACTCTCGTGCACGTCGTTGTTGACGAACTGGATGTCGACGCTCCTTACCAGGTCCCAGGTGTTGAGCGAGGTGGGGAACTTGAACTCCTTGAGGACGTTGACCTGCCCCTGCAGCGGTTTGATGCCGGTGGTCTGGAATGGCCCCGCTTCGGTCAAGGCCCACATGATCTCGCCAGTTCCGATGTAGTCCTGTCCGGGAACAGCGTCCGCCACCGTGTACTTGACCTTGAGGCTGGCCGACTGGACCAGCCTTCCGTTGTACGTGGCTGGCACGTCGAACAATGTCATCCCGAGATGGGCTCCTATTATGACCGTGTACCTTTGACCATCGTCCGCGGCCAGGGCGGTGATATCGTTCCCGGTATCATCATAGGTAGATTTCAGGCTAGGGGCCGAGGTGATGTTCGAATAGAACTTGTAGACCTCCTGGAGGTTCTCGTACACGTTATCGCTCACCTGCGTTTGGGTCATGGTGCCTGAGATTCTGTTTGCGCCCTCGCCCGTGAAGGCGCCCTCGCCGGTGGCGTTGTAGAAGACCGCCCCGGAGGTGGTATGCTGGGTGTAGTAGACCATGACCGACTTGTCGCCGGTGTTGGTGCGGATGATGTCGGGATAGTTGTCGAGGTTGACGTCCGCCGCCCTCACCTTGGGTGTGTACTGCACGTGGCTCCATGGAAGGGTCGCGGTCCCAGCGTACGCGGTGATGTTCTTCAGGGATGTGTATCCGAAGGCATTGTTCTCATGGGTGGTGATATCGCCGGTGATCGATCCCCATTGGCTCAGCCAAACTTTGGTCGTCCCGTCCTCGTAGACTGCGACGATATCATCGTAACCATCCAGATTGAAGTCCGCACTGGCAACGTCCATAGCCGCCGGGTTGGTGTCCATGTTGTCGTTGTTAAGGGTCAGGAAGGCGGTGGAGTAGTGCGCGGCTTTCTTCGTCCAGGAGCCGTCATTCCAGAATATGTACATTCCCCTGTTGAAGAACATGCCGAACGAATTGGTGTAGTCCGCATCGCCCGATCCGGTGGCGTCGGTGTATACGACTGGATGGATGAAGCTCGCGGCTATGTCGCCATCTCCGTCACCATCGAAGTCGCCTACGGTCAAAGATCCACATATCTCGTTCTGCGAATAGTAGCCGCTCTCGAACTGATCAGGGCTGCGCATGGTCGCCCATACCGTGCTGTCCTCGTTAGCGATACCAGTCTTATCTGTAGTGCTTCCAGCCCTATGCTGTAGTCCGGCCCTCGCATCGAATGGCAGGCAAATCTGCCTGGCCGAGGACCAGGACTTGCCATCAGGATTGTAGTTCTCGTACCACACGATGTTGGCATAGTTGGCGTCCTGGAAACCGACCACCGCATCCATGTCCCCATCGTTGTCGATGTCGCTAAGGGCCATGGCAATCGGTCCGTCGTTAGGGGCCGCGTCGATGGTGGTCTCGTCCCATTCCTCCCCGCCCTTGTACCACTTGATCGC
>JAJRAN010000094.1 GCA_028682915.1 Methanomassiliicoccales archaeon
ACAAGATCTACCTCGTCAAGAAATGCCCGGAGCACGGCGAGTTCAAGGTACTGATCTGGACCGGGGTAAAGGACTACCTGGACCTGAACCAGTACCGGGCGGAGTTCTCCCGGCCCGCAAAGATCGCGGTGCAGGAGAAGGACGATTGCCCGCAGATCTGCGGCCTTTGCCCCGACCACCGCCAGCACACCTGCCTGGTGGTCCTGGAGATCACCAATTCCTGCAACCTCAAGTGCCCCATCTGCTTCGCCAGCGCCAACGAGCATTACCGCTTCCACCCCTCGATGGACGAGATAAGGAAGATGTACCAGACGATCATGGACTACGTCCCTCACCCCATATGCATCCAGATATCGGGGGGCGAGCCGACCATCAGGGACGATTTGCCTGAGATAGTCCGCATGGGCAAGAGCATGGGCATCGATTACATCGAGCTGAACACCAACGGGGTGCGCCTCGGCGAGGACATCGAGTTCTTGAAGGCCATAAAGGAAGCGGGGGTCGAGTCCCTTTACTTCTCCTTCGACGGCCTGCACTCGGACATCTACTTGAAGACCTGCGGGAAGGACCTGCTGCAGCCCAAGCTAAAGGCGCTGGAGAATTGCAAGAAGGTCGGAATGGGCGTGACCCTGGTGGTCGTGGTCTCCCCCAACATCAACCAGGACCGCATCGGCGAGGTCGTCGACTTCGCCAAGAAGTGGGTGCCGACGGTCAAGGGCATCCACTTCCAGCCGCTGAGCTACTTCGGCCGCTACCCCATCGACCCCGACAACAAGGACCGCCTCACCATCCCCGACCTGCTCCGGGAGATCGAGAAGCAGACCAAGGGAGAGCTCCGGGCCGATAACTTCATCCCCACCTCATGCTCCAACGTCCATTGCGACGCCAAGTCCATGAGCGTGCTCATGGAGGATGGGACACTGTTCCCGATGACGCACCGGGCCATGGGCCCTCCCAAGGACACCAAGGAGGTCGCGCAGAAGACCCGCAAGGAGATCTCCGACCTTTGGCGCTTCATCGAGGAGAAGCTGGGGGACGAGCCGGCGGAGGAGGACTCCTGGGCCGGGTTCATTGAGAGGGCCAAGACCAACTACCTGACCGTAAGCACCATGGCCTTCCAGGACGCTTGGACGTCGGAGACGGAGCGCTTCTGCAACTGCTGCATCCACACCGTGACCCCGGACGGCAAGCTCATACCTTTCTGCCTGTTCAACATAAATTCCAAGCAGGGCAAGACCATCTACCGTCACGAGATGTGGTCGAAGTACGGGAAGAAGGGCTCCGAGCTCAAGATCGAACGGGGAGTCGAATAAGCGGAGGGCTCAACGCTTGGAGTTCCTACCGACCTGCTTGTAGTAGTTCTCGATGATCTTGTTCATGTAGACCGAGACGTTGCGCTGCCCCAGCTCCGTCGGGACGATAGGGCCATACAATGGGAACTCCAGGTCGCAGCGCAGGCAACGCGCCTTCTCGCAGTTCAAGGCCGCCTTGCTGCAGCCGACGCAGGCGATGGCACGGGACTGGAAGAGGCTGAACTCAAGACCGCATCGAGGACATTTGATCTTCTGCGTGGTCTTCATCAGCCGAGGCGTGACGCCCGCTTGCCTCATGTGCTCCGTCAACGGCATCTTTATCCCTGGCGCTGAAGGGCATGCCTCTACTTAAACCCTACCCGAACCAATCTGGATGATGCCGAATCGCTCATTCCAGCTCCGTCCGCCTCGGCTCCATGTCCGGGGCGAAGATCACCTGCCAGCGCAGGAAGGGCTTGAACGGATGGCTGGAGAACGACTCCGTCGCGCGTAGCCCCTCCACCAGCTGCTCCGCCCGGCTGTGATGGAAAGCCACCAGCATCTCCTGCTCCTGCACCAGCCCGAACATGCGGTCGCCCACGCAGGGCAGGTCTACCACCAAGTTGCGCTCCTGGTAAGCATGGGCGATGGACGAGCACAGGGAGGATTGCCCGGTGATGACGCTCCTCACCTCGTCCCCGGACTCGAAGGCGTAGGCGATGACCAAGCGCAGGGCCTGGGCCGGGGTGACGTAGAGCACGACCACGTCCGGATCGAGGGCGGCGGCGTCCAACGGGCCCATGGCCATGGCGTCGAAGAGCTTCTCCCTGGCGCCGAGCACGCCCATGACCTCTTGGATGTGCCTGCCCGCCTCGGCATCCTTGGCGTATCGCCACGCCAGCTCACCTTCGCTCAGGCGGTCCGGGGAGCGCATCAGCCCGGTGCAGGCTGCGCCCCAAACGCACTTCATGCCTTCCGCCGAGGCGCCGACGACGCCGTCATCCTTATAGTATCTGGCATAAGCCGCCATGTGGCAGGGGGCGGTGTCCTGGAGCTGCCTCAACCCTTCGATGGCGGACAGGTCCTTGGCCTGCTCCAGGAGCTTGACCGCCACGGGCGCCGAGGCCAGGTTGCAGTAGCGGCGGATCTCCCCCGCGATCCTCTTCCAGTCCATCTGCGACACGACTGGAAGCATCGTACTGGCGACTATATACCGTTTTCATCACGCCTCGCAGTTAAAAGCCATTGACCAGGACGCAGGCCCACGCCCAAGAATGCCAGCCACCTGCACGAATATCGTTTCTTGACTCGGGATTCATGCTGGCGCCTGGAACGCGTGCTTCGATACGGCGCCCTGTAGGTTGAAAAAACCATTTAGCCCAGCATGGCCATTGCCCCGCAGTGAACCCCTTCAAGCGCCTGATGCTCGCTATCGCCCGCTCCAGGCTGTCCTCCACCAAGCTCCAGGAGGGGTCCCGGCATCCCTTGGAGGATTGGGTGTGCGCCAAGGTCGCAGCGACTGCCAAGGGCGAGGCTGAGCTTCGCACCATAATCGGCCGCGTCCGTCCCGAGGAAGTGGACAGGGAAGCGCTGCTCGAGTACCAGCTGTTCAAGGTGCGCCATCAGATGAGGTACACGCTGGAGAACAGCTACTACTACAAGGCGAAGTGGGGCAAGGCCGGGGTGAGCCCCTCGGACATCCGCGAGTACGAGGACCTTATCAAGATCCCTCTCACCGAGCCGATGGACCTGGCGGAGGACTCGATGGGCTTCCTCTGCGTCTCCCAGACCAAGGTGATGCGCGCCTTCACCACCTCCGGCACCTCGGGCACGCGCAAGCGCCTCTTCTACACCAGGGGCGACGTGCTAAACATCGTCGACGCCATCGCCGCCGCCCTCAAGGACGTGGGCATGAGGGGACAGGACACATTGCAGATCATGTTCCCCACCGTGGCCGCCTGGGACCCCGGTCTGATGCTCGAGAGCGCCTGCCAGGTCGCGGGCCTAAGGGCGGTGAACGCCACCACCATCGACATCGACGAGCAGCTGCGCATCATGCGGGAGAGGAAGACCTCCATGCTCATCGGCCTGACCTCGTTCCTGTATCGCCTCACGGTGCTGGCCAAGGAGAAGGAGGACCTGCGCTCCTTCGGGATCAAGGCCATTATCTGCTCCGCGGAGCCGCTCCCGGAGGCGATGCGCATGGAGCTGGAGCAGGCATGGGGGTGCCCGGCCCTGAGCCAATACGGCATGACCGAGATGGGGCTGGCCACGACCATCGAGTGCCGGTCCCAGGACGGGCTGCACGTGGATGCCGCCGACTACTTGCCCGAGGTGATCGACCCCACCACCGGCCAGCACGTCAAGGACCGCACGGAGGGAGAGCTTGTCTGGACCAGCCTGTGCTTCGAAGGCTCGCCCTTGGTGCGATACCGTTCCTACGACATCTCCATGCGGATCGACCCGCCATGCGGATGCGGTATGCTCACGCTTCCCAAGATCGGCAAGATCAAGGGGAGGATGGACATGCAGTCGAAGGTGGGCTTGGGCGACAAGGTCTACCCCCACCTCTTCGACGAGGCGGTCCTCAAGGTCCGAGGCGTGCTGGGGTATCGCGCGGTCATAGAGAAGGCTGGCTACAAGGACCTCCTTCGATTCAAGGTGGAGTACATGGGCGACCCCAAGGAGGGGAAGAAGCTGGTGGAGGAATCGCTGCAGTCCCTGGACGAGTTCAAGCTGGGCATGGAGAACGACCTGCTCGCCCCCCCGGAAGTGGAGGTCGTGCCCCCGGACCAGGAGCATTGGGTGCCCAAGAGCCCGACCCTGGTGGACAAGAGGAATCAGTTCGAATGAGGTCGCATGAATATGATGCCTCAGCTCGAGGCGAAATCGTTTTAACGCCGGCCCTTGCTCACGGACGCACATGAAGCTCGGCGTGGTGTCCGTCCAAGGCGCGTTCCCGGAGCACATCGTCAGCTCGGGGAAGGCCATGCGCAAGCTCGGGGTCAAGGGGGAGGCCAAGCCAGTGCGCCGACCCGCTGACCTGGAAGGCGTGGACGCCATAATCATCCCGGGAGGGGAGAGCACCACCATCGCCAAGCTGCTGTGGAGGTTCGGCCTGCACCAGCCCCTAGTGGAGATGGCCGGGCAAGGGGTGCCAATCATGGGGACCTGCGCCGGCCTGGTCCTGCTCGCCAAGGAGGGGGACGATCAGGTGCGCAGGACCGAGACCAAGCTCCTCGGGCTGATGGACATGGCCGTGGACCGCAACGCCTTCGGCAGGCAGAGGGAGTCCTTCGAGGCCGAGCTGGAGATCGAAGGGCTGGATTCCCCCTTCCCCGCCGTCTTCATCCGCGCGCCGGTCATCACCAGGACCTGGGGGGAATGCAAGGTTGCCTCACGCTATAATGATAACATAGTAATGGCCCGCCAAGGGAACCTCCTGGCGCTCTCGTTCCACCCGGAGCTCTCGCACGACACCCGCCTGCACGAGCTGCTCATCTCCCTGGTAGGGAAATAAGGCCAGCCCGCTCAGCCCTTTACCGCCCTGATCACTTCTTCCAGGCTCTCGGCGAAGCCCGAACCCTCGACCAGGGTCCCGGTGACGATGACGTCCGCCCCCGCCTTCCGCAGGGCCGTGGCCTGGTCCGCCGAACGGATTCCGCCGCCGACGATGACCGGGATCCTTAGCTTGCTCTTGACCGCCGTGACCATCTCTATCGGGACGGGCTCGGGAGCCCCGCTGCCCGCCTCATAGTAGATCAGCTCCATCCCCATGAACTGCGCCGCCAGGCCGTAGGCCACGGCCATCTTGGGGTCGTTCCGCTTGACGAGCTCCGCCTGCCCGACCTCGCCCACCTTCATGCCTGGCTCGACGATGACGTAGCCCATGGATATCGCCTCCAGCCCGATCTTTGCCACTATGGGGGCGCCCATGACCTGCTCGCCTATCACCATGCGGACGTTGCGCGAGTTGAGCATGCTCATGAAGTATATGGCATCGGTGAAAGGGGATATGGCATGGGCCCCGGAAGGGAAGTAGATCACCGGGATCTTCACCGCCTTCTTGATGGCCTGCGCCGTAGCGTCCAGGTTCTCCTGGGTGACATCGGTGGAGCCCCCTATCATGATGGCGTCCGTTCCGAGCTTTTCCGCGGCGGACGCGATCTCCGCGGCCTTATGGTACTGCTGCTTGGCCGGGTCGATGAGCGTCATGTGCATGGTCTTCTTGGCCGCGAACCTGGCCATGATGTAATCCTTGACCTTCATAATGTGAGACCTCCGATGAGGAAGGCAAGTAGGGCGACCAGCATGCCATACTTCGCCCATGTCTGCCCTTTCTTGGGATTCTGGAAATGAACTATGGATGAGTATATAAAAATTGCATCGGCTACGCCGACCGCGGCTAGGTACTCGACCCCGAACACTCCTTCCAGATATGGGACGAAGCTCAGGCCGACCGCGACAAGGAACGCCGCGCTCCCGATGATGCCAGCGTTCCTGCGGCCGATGCGCTTGGGCAAGGTGACCCGGTCGAAGTCCCCCTCCATGTCCTGGATGTCCTTGATGATCTCCCTGCCCAAGGTGGCAAGGAAGGCCATGGCGGCCATGGCCACCGTCCTTTCCATATGGCCGACGATTGCGCCGCCCAATAGGAACAGGCCGCCGGTGAGGAAGGCGATGGATAGGTTCCCCACCAGGCCCATGGCCTTGGTCTTGACCTCGTACAGCACCATCACCACGATGGCGGCGAGGACGATGGCGATGGATTCCAGGTTCCTGAGGAACAGGGACGCCCCCAAGGACACGACGAAGAAGGCCACCGCGATCCAGAGCGCCGTCCTCGGCCTTATCATTCCAGATGGCAAGGGCCGCTCGGGGTGCGCCACCTTGTCCACCTCCCGGTCGAGGTAGTCGTTGAGCGAGTTACCGGCGGCGACGAAGGAGAACACCACCACCGCTCCCACGACAATGTCGTACCAGAAGTCGAGCAGGGAGGTACCAGTGGCGATCAGGACCGCCAACAGCAGGCCGACTACGCCCATGACGCAGTTGCCGATGCGGATGAGCTGGGCGAACCGGTTCACGGCGCCGTCAATCCCCTTGACCGTTTAATATCTTTTTCCCTGGCCAGCTTTCCCTCACCTGCTCACCCGGCTGGGAGGGATTATATAGTTGCCCTTTGGTTAGAGGCCGCGGTACCTTTGGACCAAGCGGCAGAGATCGCACTCGTAAAGTCCACAGTGGCGCGCTTCTTCACGGTCTACGACGTGAAAGTAAGCTACGAATCGGTGGAGGTCCTCATCTCCCCGGACGCGGTCACCTTGGAATCGAGGTTCGAGGACCTGCGCAAGGAGATGTACTCCCAGGGATACATCCCCATCCTGGATTACTCCAAGGGCGAGTACAGCATAACCGTCGTCAGGAAGCCGCCAGCGGCCAAAAGGCGCATCTGGATCAACATCGTCTTCCTGGTCGCCACCTGCTTCACCACCATCTATGCGGGAATGATCCTCTGGGCCAGCTACGTCGGCTCCCAGGACTTCTGGACTCTGAGCAATTTCTTTTGGGGGGTGGTGTCGTTCGCCTTCCCCCTGATGCTGATCCTCGGCGTCCATGAGCTCAGCCACTACTACATGTCCAAGAAGCACGGCGTCGACGCCTCCCTTCCTTACTTCATCCCCGCGCCCCCAATCATAGGCACGTTCGGCGCCTTCATCTCCATGCGAGAGCCGATGCCGAACAAGAAGGCATTGATCGACATCGGGGTCGCTGGCCCCCTCGGCGGTCTGCTGGTCAGCATCCCAGTGGCCATCATCGGCCTGCTACTGAACCAGGGGGCGCCCCCTCATCCGTTGCTACCGCCCGCGGGGCAGCTCGGCGTCGATTTCCCCCTTCTCTACCAGCTCCTGCTCTTGCTCGTGCCCATCCCCGAGAACGTCTTCATGCATCCCACGGCGTTCGCCGCCTGGGTGGGCATCTTCGTTACCGCCATCAACCTGCTTCCCGCCGGCCAGCTGGACGGAGGGCACATCGCGCGCGGGCTGATGGGCAAGAACGCGAAGTTCCTCAGCATCGCCACCGTCATCGTCCTCTTCGTGCTGGGGTTCTTCTACTACACCGGCTGGCTGCTCTTCGCCTTCCTGATAGCGGTCCTGGGGCTGTCCCATCCCGCCCCCCTGAACGACGTCAGCAAGCTCGATACCAAGCGCGTCGCGGTCGGAGCGCTCGCCTTGGTAATCCTGGTGGCAAGCTTCGTCTTCGTCCCCCTTTACTCCATACCATACGATGCGACCTTCGACCTGGAGCCGCAGGGTTCCAACGAGACGGTCGCGGTGGCGGGAGGCGTGGCCATCTTCTATGTCGCCCTCAACAGCACAGGGACGATGAACATGACCGTGGAGATGTTCGTCCAGGACCTGCCAGAGAATTGGAGCGCGATCATCTATCCCACTGGTAATTCCTCTGGGGCCACCGGGAGCCTCAGCATGGACCTCCCCTATGGCCAGTCGTTCAATTTGACCGTCGAGGTCCTCATACCGGATAGTCAGGGCCCAGGTAACGATACCTTCATCCTCAGCGCGTCGTCACACGCCGAGAACGCCTCCCAGACCACCCAGCTTACCGAGCAGTTCATGGTCAGGATCGTCTGAGAACGCAATAATGCCTGTCCAATGACCGATGGACCCTCTGGCGATGCTCCTCGATGAGCTCCATTCCCTTGATTGCCTCGAACGGGTAAGGGAGCACGATCCCAGCGAGCCCAGTTCGGGATAGGGCCTCGCCCATCGAGCCCATCGCCCTTTGATGCAGCGCCTTGGGCGGTTCTCTGTTGGTGGTGGAGGAGCGGCCATACGGTGGGTCCGTCGCCACGGCATCGACCGGGCCGAACTCCTTCGCCGCTTCGTCAACATCCAACACCTCCAGGCGATGGAAGGGCGCCCCGAAGTGCCGCATGTTGGCCTCGCACCCCTCGATCATCTCCTCGGAGATGTCCGAGCCTATGACCTTAGCCCCGATCAACGAGGCCTCGAGCAGGATGCCTCCAGTGCCGCAGAACGGGTCGAGGAGCGTTTCCCCCTCTTTCACTCTGGTCAGGTTCACCAGCGCCCTAGCGTGGCGCGGGTGCAGCGAGATCGGGGAGAAGAAGGGACGGCTGCGGACGTGCCTATGCTCGAACTGCTCGCGATCCACCTGGAACTCGTCCAGATAGAAGAGGAGGCGCTCTGACCATAGGACACGAAGCCTTAGGTCAGGGTGGATCAGGTCCGCCCTCCTCGTTCTCGTGACGCCCTCCGCGACCTTGCGCATGAGGCGGTTCGCCTCCTCCGGGCTGCCATTGCCTTGGACGCGCTTGACCCGGACCGCTATGGTTCCAGACGGAAGGTCGAGGCTATCCAGGAAACGTTCCAGCTCGCCAGTCGCGCAAGAGCCTAAGAACCTCCCGGCTCGGTGCGAAAGGGCCAATCTGGAGACGACCCTAGGCAGCTTGGAAGGGGGCATACTGCAGACCGCGTATCCTGCTCCCCGTTCCACCAAGCTGCAATCGCGTCCATGGATCTCCAGGCAGGCCTCGAGCTCGGCCAGGGGTAAGGTGGGATGCTCCCCTGAAAGCTCGAAGAGGCAATTTGCTCTGCTCATCCTGACCGGGGAAGGGCTTAGTCCCTTATGCCTTCTTCCGAGACGGAGAAGACGGCCTCAGCCTCCGGCAGGTTGGGGGAGTCGATGAGCCGTGCGATGCGCTTACCGCCCTTGCTCTTCCTGAGGTAGATACGGTATGTAGCCGCATGCCCGACGATGTGCCCGCCGATAGGACGGGTAGGGTCTCCGAAGAAAGCATCTGGCTTAGAGGAGACCTGATTGGTCACCGCGATGACCGCATTGTTCAGGTCCCCGAACCGCAACAGGTCATGCATATGCTTGTTGAGCAACTGCTGCCGTTCCGCCAACGCGCCCCTTCCCACGTATTCAGCGCGGAAGTGGGCGGTGAGCGAGTCCACGATCATCAGTGTGACCTTGGTCTCCTTGGCCATCTCCATAGCTTTGTCCACCAGCAACATCTGGTGCGATGAATTGAACGCCCTCGCCACATGGATCTTGTGAAGGGTCTCCACCGGGTCCATTTCCATAGCGTTGGCAATTTGTACTATCCTCTCGGGTCTGAAGGTGTTCTCGGTATCGATCACGATCACCTCGCCCTCCAAACCGCCCTTCTCGAACGGCATGGTGGCGTTGACGGCCAGCTGGAAGCACAATTGGGTCTTGCCGCTGCCGAACTCACCGAAGAACTCTACGATGGCCTGGGTCTCGAACCCTCCGCCCATCAGCTCGTCTAAAGCCTTCGAGCAAGAGGTCAGCTTCTTCAGGTTCTGCCGGCGCTCCAAAATGACATCCCCGGGCTCGAAGCCGCCAACGTCCGCGGCCTGCTTCGCCGCGGCGATGATCTTAGCTGCGGCCGCTTCGCCGATCTCGCAAGCCTCCGCAAGGTTCTTGGGAGACTCCACGGCGATGGACATGAGGTCCGTGTAACCGGCATCACGTAGCTTATCTGCAGTTGCGGGTCCTACTCCAGGCAACTCTTCTAGTTTCTTCTCAGCCATTGATGCACCTACCTTTATCTTATCCCGACGGGCCTTATAAACGTGCAAGGGGGTTGCACGAAAGTACCTGTGGGCAAGGTCCTAGATATGTTGGTGAATGATAATCGATTGCCCTGCAATAAGCCTAACCGATCGTTTGCTGGACATCGGAAGATAGCAGGGGTGGTCCTAAAAAGGTTTAAATCCCTGCCACCGCTTGCGGGAGATAATGGCCAAGAAGAAGAGGAAGGAAGATGAGAAGCAGGAGGAGAAGTACGAATGGACTCCTCCCGACTTCGATGAGAAGGGCTTCCTCAAGAAGGACATGAAGGGCACCAAGGCGCTCTTGATTGCCTCGCTCCTCGGTTTGATTCTTGGCATCATCGCATATCTGGTTACCGGATTCTCGCCGTATCTCGGCATCGTCGTCGTCTTCGGCGGGGCCCTCATGCTCCGGTTCCTATACCCCCTCTTCAAGATGGATTTCGCTAGCATAGAGAAGAAGACGCTGGCCGGTAACTACGTCCTCCTCATCTTCCTGGCGCTCGGAATATGGATCATCCTGCTCAATCCGCCATTCAGCGACCAGATCCCTCCCGAGGTCATGCAGCAGAATACCTACTTCGAACATGGCGGCACCGTGCACCTATATCAGGGAACGGGTACACCGATCACCGCTGGAGACCTGACCAACATCACAGTCAACGTCCGCGACAACGGTAGGATCGCCTCGGTGCAGATCGAGGTTCATGCCGCGGGCGCAGCCATTGGCACCTATCAGGACATGCAATCCACTAGTACCTACGGCCGATATGAGTACAAGAATACCTATACCGCCAGCTCGCCATCGACCCAGTACCAGTTCACGATAAAGGTGACGGACGGAGCTGGCCACACCACAACCACGACGGGCACGTTCCTCGTGGTGCCGGCTTAAAGAAGCTCATCGCTCCCAAGGAGCGGTCTTGTCCAGGAGGGCGGTGATTGAGCTCAGCGGGCCTTGCTTCATCAGCTGCTGGTGCGAGAGCACCCTCAGGCCTTCGAGCCCCTTCATCTCGCTTCCCAGGCCCGCCTTGTGCAGCTCATGGCTGAGCAGCTCCTTGGCGTCGCTATAAGGGCGCCTGATGATCGCCATCCACCTCCCGTTCTCGATATAAGGCCTCACCACCGCCTCCTCGTTCCATTTCTCGAGGAACTGGGCGCTGTGTTGGCTGGTGACCGGGGGGCCCAAGTGTCTCACCGTCGCCGGAAGCCGGTCGGTCTGCAGTTCCATGATCAGATCGACCTTTCCCGCCCTGACCTGGAAGCAGCGGTCCAGCACGATGAACCCGGCCGCCTCCAAAGTGCTCTGCATGCCATCCAGGGTCTTCCGCGCCTGAGGATAGAGGTTGTCGTCCGTGAGGTCGGGCCTGGCCAGCTGCACCGCGATCAGCCTCGTCCCCCTCCTCCCCATCTCCCTCGAGGCGCGGGACCTGCTCCAAACGGAATGGGGCCGGGGGAAGAAGAAACGGATATCCGGCCTAGCTAGGAACTCCCTGCTGGCCCTGATGAACAGGGCCATGTTCTGCAAGGACAATGCCGAGGCCACGTTCCGCTCGGGGTCCACGGGGTCGTAGAAGGTCATGGGCGAGGCGAATCTGCGTACCGCCCCGTCTGCGAGGGACAGCGCCATCCCTTCCCCCCAATCCTTGCTGGCCTCGAGCACGCCCTGGAAATCGCCATATCTCAGTATCAGGAGCTCCACCAGATACCCGGAGAAGCCCTGGACCTTGGCCTCGGCGCTGTAGGTGCCGATCCCCTTCATGAACTGCTTCAGCAGACGCACCTGGTCATGCTGCTCGGGCTTGAGATGGGAGATGATGTAATCGGTATGGAAGGGAGTGCGGTCCACCGCGGACTGGAGCTCGCTGGGGTCGTCGATCGCGTAGCATGGGACTATGTCCACCTTGAATCCCCTGAGCTTGCCGTGGATGTAGGGGTGTTCGGCGTACCTCTCCTCGCCTCCGAGGACCCGCCTCCCGATGCCAAGGCCGCGCTTCTCCAGCTCCGACCTCGGGACCTGGGGAGGGAAGAGCACGAAGACGTCGAGGTCGGGAGGGAAGACATAGGTGTCCTTCGCCGCCGATCCGACCAGCATGACGTCGAGGTTATATGGGGCGTCCTTGGCCTGGTCCTTGACCTTGGCCATCACGTCGTCCACGGCCGCCTGCACCTTGCGCCTCTCCCCTGCGCTGGGTCTGACCCTCTCGATGGCTTCTTCGATTATCCTCGACACGCCCATGATTATGCCAGAGGTGCGATAAAGCTTCGCCGATGGGGAGGTTTGGTGTCTAAGGCCGATGTTTTGGTGGGGATTCAGAACAGATTCTTAGGAGGAAAGTTGAGCCACCGACCTCAGACACCGTTTTTGCGGTACATCAGGTCTTCTATATAAAGGTAGCTGATAAGCGAGCTTGGAGATGCGTAGCATCTCGGCAGTATTCTCGGGCTTCTTCCGGCGCAGGATTAAGTCACAGCCCTAGCTCTGTCGCGACCTTTCTCATGCCTTCGAGCGCGAGAGCCAGAAACTCGTCCCTCGGTATGCCGATCTGCTCACAGAGCATTATCCTCTCACGGCTGATCCCCTTGGCGAAATCCTTGGAGCCGAACTTCTTCACCACCGACTCAGGCTTGACGTCGCTCAGCTTCTTCGATGGCATGACCAGGGCGCAGGCGAGCACCAGGCCGGACGAGGCGTCGGCAGCGATGAGCCCCATCTTCATCGGCGTGTCCACCTGGACCTTGGTGTGCGCGCTGTTGTGCGCCATGATGCATTCGATCCCCTGATCATCCAGCTTTCCTTTCAGCAGGTCCCGCGCCTTGAGGCAATGGTCCTCGGCCCCGGAGCAGGTCTCGAAATCGATGTCGTGGAGGACCCCGATCACTTCCCATCGGTCCTGGTCCTGGCCCAACCTCTCGGCGGTCCGCCGCATCACGGCTCCCACCGCGATCATGTGCTTGACGTTGTTCTCCTTCTTCACGTGCTGGCGCACCAGGTCCAGAGCCTCCGAGCGGTCCATAAGAGCACCACCGCTAGAGGGGGCTGCGGGATATTAATGCCGAGCGATTGCCCGCGCCGTGTTCATGGAGCATCGTTATGGCGCCTTCCTCAGCCTCCGCGCCGTTATCCTGGCGCCCATGGTTAACCTCATGAAGTCCTCGGCGGCGATGGTGCGCACCCCGGACTCCTCCTCCACGAAGTCGGCCTGCCCCTGGACGCCGTCGTTGATGAGCTTGGAGCCGAAATGGGTCAGCACCGCGAGCTCCGGCCTGATCTCCTTGGCCATGGCCGCGGCGTCCTCGGTGCTCATGTGGAACCTCACCCTCGACCTCAAGGGCCTGGTGACGTTCATGATCAGCACCCTCGCCCCTTGGTGGTCGTCGAGCACCTCCCGCTTCAGCTCGGTATCGCTCACATAGGAGAGCACGCCCGCCCGGGTGAGGAAGCGGAAGCCGACGCCATCGGGGTCGCTGTGGCTGGTCCGGGTCGCCCTTATGCTCATCCCCTTGACGGTCAGCTCGTCCCCGGGCGCCATGGCCGCGCATCGGGGGAGTATGCGCTTATGATAGTCAGAGATCGCCGGGCCGAAGTCGCCGCTACCCAGGACGGCGCCCCTGCCTCCGGCCAGTACCCCACGCCGGGAGAAGGAGCAGGCGGTCATCCCCTCGACCATGACCTCAGCGTCGCCATAGTGGTCAGGATGGCAATGGGATACGAGGAGGGCGTCGGTCTTGGCCGGGTCCATGCCCAGCTCGCGCAAGGACAAGGCGGCCCCCGGCCCGGGGTCGAGGTGGACCTTCGCCCCATCCTCGATGTAGATCCCGCCGGTGCGGCGCACCTGGTAGACGGTGGCGAACCGCCCGCCACCCGTGCCGAGGATGGTTATCTTGGTCATGGGTTGGCCCTCCGAACCATTTCCTCCCTCTTAATCGATGCGGGGTCTCCCCAATCCAGCCGAGAAAGATTGATTATCGTCCAGCTGAATGGGGCCTGGGGTACGGATGAGCAGCATTCTGGTGAAGGGCGGGCACGTGGTCACGCAGAACGCCACCAGGGAGGTGGTCGAGGCCGACGTCCTGATCGAGGACTCGAGGATAACCAAGGTCGGAAGGGTGAGGGACTCCGCCGACGAGGTCATCGACGCCCGCGGGGACATCGTTATGCCCGGCCTGGTGAACGCCCACACCCACGTCGCCATGGCGGTGATGAAAGGGATCGCCGACGACCTCCCCTTCGGGGACTTCCTGGACAAGGTCTTCGCCGTGGACGCGAGGCGCCAGGACAGGGACATCGACGCTGGCGCCCGCCTGGGCTGCATGGAGATGATCCGCTCGGGCACGACCACCTTCGTGGACATGTACTATTCCGAGGACGTCATCGCCAAAGCGGTCGAGGACTCCGGTATGAGGGGGGTGCTGTGCTGGGCGGTGCTCGACCAGCAGTTCACCACCCAGAAAGGCGTCCCCCTGGACAACTGCAAGCGCTTCCACGCGGCGCACAAGGGCCGCAGGCGCATCGTCCCCGGCATCGGGCTGCAAGGCGTCTACGTGTGCAGCCAGGAGACCTTCCTCGAGGCCAGGGAGTTCGCGCTGGAGAACGACCTGCTGCTTCATTTCCATCTATCGGAGACAAGGAAGGAGGTCTACGATCACAAGGACAAGACCGGGAAGCGGCCGGCGGAATGGCTCGCGGAGATAGGCTTCCTTGGCCCTCAATGCCTGGCCGCGCACGCGGCCTGGCTCACGATGAACGAGGTCAAGGCCCTTTCGCGGGCCAAGGCCTCGATCGCCTCCTGCCCCGTTTCCAACATGAAGCTCGCAACCGGGGGGATCGCCCCCATCCCCGAGATGCTCGCCGAGGGCGTGAACGTCTCCCTAGGCACGGACGGATCGACCACCAACAACAGCCTGGACATGTTCGGGGAGATGAAGGCGCTCGCCCTCCTGCAGAAGTCCAGCCGGTGGGACCCGACCGTGGTCAGGGCGCAGCAGGCGCTGGACTTCGCCACTTGTGGCGGGGCTAGGGCCGTCGGGCTGGGTGGGGCTCTCGGCTCCATCGAGGCGGGGAAGTTGGCCGACTTGGTCATCCTGGACGGGAGGTCGCCCAACCTGCGCCCCATGCTGCCCGCCAACATCGTCGCCAACATCGTCTACTCTGGCAACCCCGGGGACGTGAAGACCACCATCTGCGACGGAAAGGTGCTGATGCGGGACAGGGAGCTGCTCACCTTGGACGCGGACCTCGTCCTCGCCGATGCCGATGAGATCGGGAAGGAGCTGCTTCGCTCCTGATGAAAAGCGCTTTCCAGCCCTAGGACAAAATCCACCAGGTCGGCAGGCTCAGCTGCAGCGCAGGCGTATGATGAAGGCCGTGCCCTTGGGCTGGTTGTCCTCCACCGCGATGGTCCCGCCGTAGCGCTCTATGACCTTCTTCACGATGAAGAGCCCCAGGCCGGACTGGCCGCTCTTGCCGTACTTGAAGCCTTCCTGCCAGATCTTCGGCTTCACGTCGTTGGGAATGCCTACCCCCTGGTCGGCGATCCTCACCTCGCAGAAGCCGTCGTTGGTAGGGGCGATGCTGATGGTCATGACCTCGCTGCCAGAATGGTTGATGGCGTTGTTGATGATGTTCTCGAACACCGAGCCCAGCGCGTCGTCGGCCAGCACGTGGCCCTCTCCCCTGACCTCGAAGCGCATCTTCTGGCCGATGAACTTCCTGGTGACCTCGTCGACCGTGGCGCGGAGGTTCATCATCTTCATCTCCTTGGGCGAGATGACGCCCTCCACCTCCCGCATCTTCTTGATGATGTCCACGGAGCGGTCCACCGCTCCGGTGGCGGAGGCCAGGAACTTCTCGTCCTTCTTCATACGGTAGATCTCGAGGGATCCGCCGATAACAGTGAGGTTGTTCAGTATGTCATGGCGGAGGATGCTGTTGACCACCTTCAGGGTCTTGTTCATCTCCTCCATGTTCCGCTTGTCGATGGCCCATTCGATTATCCCCGGCAGGGTAACCTCGTCGAAGTGCCACATGATGGCGTGGTTCTGCGCGCCCATCTGCACAGATTTCTCCATGCGGATCTGGTCGCTGCCATCGGTGAGTATGGTGATGGGAACGCGCGGCACCCTCTCCTTGAATCGGCCCAACGCATCCAAACCCGCGCAGTCGGGGAGGTCCAGGTCCATCAACACGCAGTCGTACATGCTCAGCGACGCCTTGCTCATGCCCTCCTCCAACTTGGAGGCGTAGGCGGACTCGAAGCGGACCCTGGGCGAGCGGGAAAGGATGTCCACCAATCGGTCCCTCCTCTCGCGGTTGGCGACGATAAGCAGCACCTTGATTATTCCCCTGGACATGTCGCGACCTCTCAGCCAAGGTGCTAGTGATAACTCTCCAGCACCTATTCGCTTGTTTGGAATCCTCGATATAAAAGGATTCCTTGTTGAAGTTCGCCGGTGATAATCATGGCCGTGATTCTATCACCATCGATCAGAGGTGAGGTGAGCCCGGATCGCTGAGGTATCGATACCTGGATGATGGGGATAAGAGGTCCCGACTCCCGGATTTGAACCGGGCGCCTGCTGATAACGGCTGGTGACCGGCATGCCGGAAACCTACTACAGTCAGCCGCTCTAACCAGACTGAGCTAAGTCGGGTACGAACCCTATTACGGATACCATATTTGAAATTTTGTCCGCGCCAACGCGCCTCTCCAATTCCTCCGCCACACGCGCTTCCCAACCGCATCGGTCAAGCGTTTCATCGATTGATTCGGCAAGGGTAATCTTTATATACGGTACTAATGTTATCAATTGTCCGACAAAAGAGGTCTAATAGACCTCTAATGTCTCCAGGGTGCGGAGATGGAAGAGAATGATCTGGAGAAGGTCACTTTGCGCCTACCAGCGAGGTACATAAGAGCCCTCGATTTCCTGGTAAAGGTGGATGACTTTCCCTCTAGGTCCGAAGCGATCCGTGCCGCCATTCGCGACTTCACCTATCAGAGGGTGGAGCTGGTGATGGAAAAGGTCAAGAAGATGGAGGATGCGGAGAAGACCTTAGCGGCCATGGAGACCTTCGAAGAGAAATACCTTAACAAGTAAGCCTGAGAGAATGGGATGGGATGCACATTCACTCGCTTCAGAGATCACGATTACCTCCCCCCTTTTTTTTCTTTCTCTGATGAGCTGACGCTAAGCGTCGATTTGGCTCATAGGTCCGAGGTAGACTTCCTCATCATCAAGTGCATGCCCTCGTACTCCTCGAACCCGAACCGTTCGTAGAGCTCGACGACATCATCCTTGCAGAATAGTAGGACGTTCTCCACCCTCCCCAGCACCGGATGCGAGAGGATAGCGTCGAAGATCATCTTGGCCAGCCCCCTGCCTCTGAAGTCGGGGTGGACCACCACGTCGAAGATGACGGCGCGGAAGAGGTCGTCGCTAAGTACGCGGGCGAAGGCGCACAGCCGGCCGCTGGCCGCTTCCACCGCCCCAAAGAGGTAGCCACGGCCTTTGAGCATCCTATCCACTTCCTCCCTGCTCCTGGCTTGCGCCCAGTAGGTGAATTGGTACAGGCCCATCAGGTCGTCGACCTGCTTGGATGTGAGCGAGCTCACCACCACGAATTCCATGCTTCTCCCTCGCTAGGGCCGATCGGCCCTGGGACCTTAGCCGATATAGCCGAGGTCCTCGCGCTTCGGCTCCTGCGGGGTCTCGATCTCCTTGAGCTTGGAGGTGATGAGGTCGATCTGCTCCGCCTTGCTCTCAAGCTCCTTGAAGTCGATCTCGACCGACAGGATGGAGGCGAGGACGCGCAGCACGGCCTCCGCCCCCTTCGGGTCCACGAAGTAGCCCGAGGTCTCGCCCATCAGGCAGACCGCCTTGACGCCCTCGATCTTGCCCATGCCCAGCAGGAGGCCGCTGGCCCCGACGATGCCGCTCCCCGGCTCGCCCTTGGAGAAGACCACGCCCTTGCCCTTCATCTCCTCCACCAGCTGTGAATCGGTGGCGGCGCCGAGGACCCTAGGCTTCTCTATCATCTTCCCGATGCCGTAGCCGCCCAGGGTGAAGATCAAATTGACCTTCCATTCCTTGGCCAGGTTCAGCACGAAGTCAGAGAGCTCGTACTGTCCCTCGGGGGTCAGCCCCTGGTAATCGCCGGTGAGGAAGATTATGTCCGGGCGCTTTCCCTCCCCCTTGGAGTAATAGAGCGAGTTGGAGACCAGGCGGATCACGCCCTCATCGTCCAAAAGGACTTGGGGCGGGAAGAACTTGGAATATATGTCAGCGAACTTCACGGCCTTGATCTGCTCCACCAAATGCTCGGCCGCCAGCTTTCCCACGTTCCCGACCCCGGGCAGACCCTCCACCAAGATGGGGGACTCGAAATCTGGTTCCTCATAGTATACGACCCTGATGTTATCCATTACCCTCACCTCTCTCCTTTTTAAGCCTGCGCCGGTACTCCCCATATCTGTCCTCGGGCGAATAACGGGGAGGGACAGGGACCATGGTCTGCGACCCGCACTTCTTGCAGGTCGGGTCCAAGGTGTACTCCTGGCATGCCGGGCACTTTCTAAACGAGGTCTTCATCTTTAACCTTTCCATGAGGAAAATGATGCCTGAGTAGAAGAACTTGCCCTAGGGCTCACTTGGCGTCCCGATGGAACGCGCCCTCTCCGCCGCAGCCCTTGATCTCCTCGATCATGGCGTCGGTGACCAGGCGCATGTCCTCCTCCGCCACCTTGTAATCCGGCGCGGAGATGACCACCCGGTAGCGGGGCGCCCCCACGTACTGGACCTTGACCTTGGTCTCGGCCTTCGCCATGCCCTTGACGATCGCCCTCTTGATGCCGTCGACGCCGTCCGAGGCCGGGCACTTCAGCTCGAGGATGCCCGATATCTGCACGAAGGGCGGGGTCACGTTCTCCCTGGCCACCTCGTAGAAGACCTTGGTCCAATCTCCGGAGAGGTCGTTCTCCTCCAGCGCGTTCTCGTTGGCCGCGCAGTGCTCGAACGCCGAATAAAGGGTGCCGAACTTGTCCACCATGTCGTCCGCGAAGCGGTCATAGCATTGGTCGACGGTCGTGCCCAGCCGCTCCGCCACGATCTCCAGGAGCTTCTGGGCCTTGGTCTCGTTCTTCCACTGCTGGATCTTCTCCCGGCGCTGGTGCTCGTTGACCGATTTGAGGGAGAGGTCGATGTGCCCCTTGGAGGTGTCGACCCCCAGGACCTTGCAGACCACCTTCTGCCCCTCGCGGATGTAATCACGTATGTACTTGACCCATCCCGTGGCCACGTCCCTCACGTGGACGAAGCCTTCCTTGTTGCCGTACTCGTCCAATGTGACGAAAGCTCCGAAGTTCTTGACGCTCTGGACCGTGCAGACGACCAGCTCGCCCTCTTCCGGGAACTCGGAGACCCTAGGCATTTAGTCTACCACCTCTAGCAGCTGTCCCTTGACCGTTCCGTTGCCACCCTTGGGCTTGATCAGGGTCGAGCCGCACACGTGGCATGTGACCGGCGTCGCCGGTCGCTTGAACGCGACCTGCTCGTTCTGGCAGTCGGGACACTTCACTTTGACGAAGTTGCTGGTATGCACCATGTCGATCACTCCGACAATTCGAACTTCTTGGCGCGGAAGCAGGTCTTCTGGTGCGCCTTCTTGCACTTCTTGCAACGGTAGCGCAGGGCGACGCGCTTGGTCGGCTTCTCGCGGCCCTCGGGCTTCGGCCTGGGGAAACCGCCGTAGCCAGACGTGGCGCGCCTGAATCGCCTTTGCCCCCACTTCAGCTCGCTGGCCTTCTTCTTCTTGACCCTCTCCACCTCGTGCTCGCTGTGTTTCTTGCAATAGGGACAGTAAGTCTCGATGTTCCTGGGCATCTTCATATGGGTTCACCTCGGAAGCAGGTTGCCCTAATACTCATTTCATATATAAGCCAAACGCCCTCGTCTGGAATCCTTTACCCATGATCGAAAGACGAGCCAGGATTGCCATCCAACCCCACTTTCCGAATTCTCCGCAGCGAGGATGTAGGACGGCGCTCATCTGATAATTAATACTAGAGTCGCCGCCTGGCGGTTGGGCTGAAAACCCACCAATAGTTCTCGCCACTCTAATTTGGAATTTGTTGGATGCGGTGGAGGTGGGGTCGAGGGAAGGCAAAGAAGCAGGGCGGTGAATTTATCTCAGTCGATAATAATTAACAGTGTTAAAAGAATCGAGTCTAGCCAGCACCGCCGATGCGAATATTCGTATGATTATAATTATAGTATCTTTTTTATAGCATACGCTTTTTTTCGATGTTTCGCAATGGAAAATATGTCGGAAATTCGCAAGAAACTGAAAGACGAGATAAAATTATCCAGCTTCGAGCCAGACAATTAAATATCGGGTAGATAGAAAAGGGTAAATATCCTATTAATAATATTTGTCAAGGTGAAATTTATGGGGGAGAGAGGCTTCAGCAAGAAGGATGAAACCCTGGTGGAGATGTTGATGAACACCGGGATGCCAAAGAACGTAGCGAAGACGCTCGCGTTCCTGCGCAAGAAGGAGGAGACCACCTCCGTCGAGATCGAGCTCTCCACTGCCTTGAGGCAGCCGGAGGTGTCCATAGCCATGCAGGAACTGAGACGCCGCAAGTGGGTCACCAAGCGCGACATCAAGAAGGAAGGCAAGGGCCGGCCGGTACACGCCTACAAGCTCTCGATCCCCTTTGACAAGATCGTCGAGGCCTTGGAGAAGGAAGAAAGGAAGAGGATCGAGCGCATCGAGGCCAACATAGAGGCCCTCAAGACGGCAATCCTGACAGCTCAGGTCTGAGCCCGTTCACCTCTTGCTCCTAACCTCGATCCCCCTTCCCGATGCCACCACCACCTTGGTGGCCAGGTCTATGAAGAGACCGCTCTCCACCACTCCGGGGATCAGGTCGATCTCCGCTTCCAGGATCTCCGGTTCCTCGATCTTGGCGAATTTGCACTCGTAGATGAGGTTACCATTGTCGGTGAGGAAAGGGCTGCTGCCACCCTTCAGCGACGCTTTGCATCCCAGCGATTCCAGCGCGTCCTTGGTCCTGAGGTGGCCGAAGGGCACGACCTCGACTGGCAAAGGGGACTTGGTCCCCAGGACGTCCACCAGCTTCGAATCGTCGACGATTATG
The DNA here is from genome assembly GCA_028682915.1 of Methanomassiliicoccales archaeon. Taxonomy (GTDB): domain Archaea; phylum Thermoplasmatota; class Thermoplasmata; order Methanomassiliicoccales; family UBA472; genus JAJRAN01. Next base: position 21,076 of record JAJRAN010000094.1, read on the forward strand.
ACCTCCTGCCTGGAGGCGAAGGCCACGATCTTCTCCCTCAGCAGCGCCCCGCCCATCCCCTTGATGAGGTTGAACTGGGGGTCGACCTCGTCCGCGCCGTCGATGGTCAGGTCGAGTCGGCCGACCTCCTCCAATGTGACGACGGGAACCCCAACCCTCCTGGCCAGCTCCTCGGTGGCTTTGGATGTGGCCACCCCCCTTATCCGCAGCCCCTCGCCGACCCTCTTCCCCAAGCCTTCGATGGCGAAATTGGCGGTCGAGCCCGTCCCCAGGCCGACGACCATCCCGTCCTTCACCAGCTCGATCGCCGCCTCCGCGGCCGCCTTCTTCTTCTTCTCCATCCCATCACCCCATCATGTTCCTCTCGATGAGCTCGACCAGGCGGTCGAGGATGAACCCGTTGATCTGCTCGCCCAGCTTCGTCGAGGCCTTGCTGGCGTCCCCGGCCATCATCTCTGGCATGCAGGTCTCGGGGTCTGCCACGATCATGTATCCCTTGTCCAAGAACTTGCCCCGGGGCCGCTCCTTCTTTACCAGGTCAGGCCTAAGCGCCAGGATGCGCGAGGTCTCGATCAGGCCGCCGTGCCCGTCCGGCCATTCCTTGTCCTCGGGGAGCGGGAATTTGTAGGCGATGTCGTAGTCCGTCAGCACCATCAGCTTCATGGTGGACCGGCGCACGAATTCCTCCGTCGCGTCCCTCACAGCCGCCAAGTGCAGCGACCCGGCGTGCCCGCTGATGATCACCGCCCTGCGGACCCCGTTCCTGTCCATGGAGTCGAGGATGTCGGCGATCAGCGCCCTGAGAGTGTCAAACCTGAGGGTCATGGTCCCGGGCATGTTGCGCGTGGAGGAATGATGGCCGTAGCGCAGCGGAGGCATGACCAGGCCGTCCAGGCGGTCGGCGAGCGCCTCGCACAGCGCCTCGGGCTGGAAGGAGTCGGTGCCAAGCGGCAGATGTGTGCCGTGAGCCTCCGTGGCCCCCAGCGGCAGGAAGACGATCGGGCCTTTCCTCATGAACTTGGCGAACTCCGCCGACGAGAGCTCCTCAACGCGCATCCTTCTTCCTCCTAGCCTCCTCCACGTCCACCAAGGGCGTACCGCACACCGGGCAGAGCCCCTCCCCCAAAGGGTCGCGATGGTACCTGTCAACGAGCTCCTTCCGGATGGACTCCAGCTTCTCCTTCTTGATGCTCTTGTCGCACTTGGCGCAGTACATGATGCCCCTGGACGGCGATGCTGGGATAAAACCCTAACCTCCGGTGCCAACCCGCAAATACCTGCAGCGCCTTGCTTCAAGGGCAATGAGGCTGGCGGCCCTATTCTCCGGCGGCAAGGACTCGACCTACGCCGCGTACCTGATGGAGCAGCAGGGGCATTCCATCAGCACGCTCGTCAGCGTCCTTCCCCGCGACCCGCATTCGATGGTGTTCCACACCCCCAACCTGCACCTGCTCCCCACCATGGCCGAGGCGATGCGCAAGGGCATGGTGACGGTCAGCTCGGACGGGACCGAGGAGGGGGACCTGGAGGCCCTGGCCAGGGTCCTGAGCCTGATCCGGGTGGACGGGGTGGTGACCGGGGCCATTGCCTCCGACTACCAATGGGACCGCATCAACTGGGTCTGCGAGCGCCTCGGCCTTAGGGTCTTCTCCCCCCTGTGGAGGAAGGAGCAGGAGGTATTGATGCGAGATATCATCGCCTCGGGGACGAGGGCGGTGGTGGTGGCGGTGATGGCCGAGGGGCTGGGCCCGCGATGGCTCGGGCGCGCGCTGGACGAGGAGGCCTTGGACGAGCTGCTCGAGCTTCGGCGGACCAAGGGCGTGAACCCTTCCGGCGAGGGCGGCGAGTACGAGAGCCTGGTCACCGACTCGCCCCTGCACTCGAAGCGAATGGAGCTTTTGGACGTGGAGCGCGACGTCGCCCGCGACCACGGCCGCCTGATCGTGAGAAAGGTGGAGCTGAGGGATAAGATATGAAACCGCACAGGTTCGAGGCCGGGCACAGGGACCAGCTGAGGAACGAGCGCCGTATGAAGATGCAGCCTGCGCAGGGCATCCTCGATAGGGCGGCGCCGACGCCGGACGAGGTCTGCGCCGACCTGGGCTGCGGCAACGGCTACCTCGCCTTGCCCTTCTCCATCCGCTGCCGGGTGGTGCTGGCGGTGGATGCGCAGCGCGAGATGCTCGAGGACCTTATATCCTCCGCAGGCGAGTTCGAGCGCCTCAAGCTGGTCCCTGTCCAGGCGGAGGCGACGAGGCTGCCGTTCTCGGGGGGGAGCCTGGACCGCGTCCTGGCCGTGAACATGATGCACGAGGTCGAGGACCGGGGGTCGTTCGCCGCGGAGGTCGAGCGGGTCCTGCGTCCCGGCGGCAGGTGCACCCTGGTGGACTTCCAGAAGAAGGAGACCACCTTCGGCCCGCCGCTACAGGAGAGGATCCAAGAGGACGAGGTGCCCGGGCACTTCCCCAGCATGCGGGTCGCCAGCCTCTGGAGCTTCGAGGAGTTCTACCAATACGAATTCGTCCGCCTATGACCGCCTCTCGGAGGCGACCTTGACCGCGACCCTGAGGACCTCGTCGTAGTCCGGCTCGTATGAAGGATCGTCGGCGACCCAGACGAAACGCGCCCTCATTTCAAGGTCGATGATGAAGATGGCGCGATTGCATCGCCCTCTCATGTAGCCCTCCTCTCCGCATAGGATGCCGTACTTCGCCGCCACTCCGGCGTCGAAATCGCTGAGCATGGGGAAGGGGATGCGCATCTGCTCCTTCCAGGCGGCGTTGGACATCACGCTGTTGGTGTCGCAGGCGCAGAGCTGCACCCCGGCCTCGTCGAAGCTCGGCTTCATGTCCCGGAAGGTGGCCATCTCCACGGCGCACATCATCCCCCAGACGGAGGGGAAGAAGATTATGACCAATGGCCCGGAGCGAACCTTCTGGCTCAATCGGAATGGAACGTTCACATCGTCCGGGATCTCGAAGTCCGGGACGGTCGAGCCCTCGCGGAGCGTCGTGGACTCCTTCATCCGTCGAGGAAGGCACCTCCTCCCTTAAATGGGTTCCACCATGCCCGAGCTTTTTTAACCGGGGGAGGGGCTTCTAGGCCGGAGGGGCAACCATGTCCAAGCTGAGCAAGGCAGCGGAGATCGCGGTGCATGAGGTACTGGGAGTGAGGGAGGGCGAGGAGGTGATCATCATCACCAACTTCGAGGGCGACGTGCTCCCCATAGCCAGGGAGCTGTACGAGGCCTCGGCCAAGGCCAAGGCCAAGCCGGTGGTGATGGTCCAGCCTCGGAAGACGCAATACGACTTCGCCGAGAGGCTGGTCCTCGACGCGGTGAAGAGCGGTCCCGAGGTCATCATCTCCATGTGCGCGCACAAGGTGGGCAAGGACCCCTATGGGATGAACATCGGCTACATGGGCCGGGACGGCAAGAAGTACGACCACGCCTTCGACCTCGTCATGGACGGGGACAAGCGCAGCCGCAGCTTCTGGTCGCCGGGCGCGACAGTGGACATGTTCGAGCGGACCGTGGCCATTGATTACAAGGCATTGCGTGCGCTCGCGGCCAAGCTCAAGGCGGTGCTGGACGACGGCAGCGAGGTAAGGGTCACCTCTCCCGGGGGCACGGACCTGATCTTCTCCATCGACGGCAGGAAGGGCAAGGTGGACGACGGCAACTTCCAGCTCCCCGGGTCGGGAGGAAACCTGCCCTGCGGGGAAGCCTACGTCTCGCCGAAGAACCAGACAGCGGAGGGCGTGATCGTGTTCGATGGCACGATCGACCTGGTCCCGGACGCGGTCATCCCCAAGACCCCGGTCAAGGTGGTCTACAAGGGCGGCTTCGTCACCGAGATCACCGGCGGGAAGGAGGCCGACCTCCTGCTCGAGGTCGTCAGGAAGGGGGAGCAGATGGCCAGGGACGTGGGGAAGAAGGAGGAGGAGCGCAACGCCCGGGCCCTGGGGGAGCTGGGGATAGGGATCAATCCCGCCGCCAGGATGACCTGCAACATGCTGGAGGACGAGAAGGTGTGGAGGACGGTCCACTTCGCCATCGGCGCCAACCTGGAGAACGATGCCAACGCCTTCATCCACCAGGACTGCCTGGTGAAGGCGCCTGACCTATGGGTAGATGGGAAGCAGGTAATGAGGAAAGGCGACATCGTCATCTGAGTCCTCGGCAGCTAGCAGGACCTACGTCTGGATGGGGAGACGGGATGCCTCGCATAGCAAAGCATATCATATGCCTGGGTGCTGTTGCCATGACCCCTGATGCGCATCGCCTTCATCACCTTCGAGTACCCGCCCAGGCTCTGGGGCGGGGCCGGCGTCTACGCGGAGAACCTGGTCACCTCCTTGGCGAGGCTGGGCCATGAGCTCCAGGTCTACGTCCCGACACCTGGTGGGAGGTCCGTCGTTGAGGATCGTGCACCAGGCGTCGTGGTCAATCGCATCGGCTCTTCGCTTGACAGGTTGCCAGGGTTCCTGCCATTCTGCCTCCGCGTCACCAAGAGGTTGGAAAGGGCCAAGGGCGGGGAGATGCCCGACGTCGTCCATGTCAACAGCATAGGCTTCTTCGCCTTCAGGGACCGCGTCAAGGGGCCTGCGTACGTCTCGACCGGGCACCATCTCTCTGCGGAGACGGTGAGGAAGGTAAGGCCTCGGATCGTGGACAGGATCCTGGACTTCCGGGGCGAGAGCGGTCATCTCTCATCCATGATGGAACGGTCCGGCGCACGTTTCCCAGACCGCTTCATCGCCGTCAGCCAGGAGACCAAGCGGTCGCTTCGTTCGATCTATCACGTCCCCGAGCGGCTCGTGGACGTGGTCTGGAACGGCGTCGATCCCAGGGGCGCTCCGGCAGGACCACAGGACCGCGAGGCCCTCAGGGCGAGGTTAGGGCTTCCTCCCGGCCCGATGATCCTCTTCGTCGGCCGGGTTGACGACCCGCGCAAGGACCTCCTGACCTTGGTGCGGGCAATGGCGCTGGTCCAAAGGGAGCAAAGGGCAAGCCTCGTAGCGGTCGGAGGCGGCCTCTCGACCAGGGCCGAGCGCTTGGCCAAGGAACTGGGGGTCCACGACCGCCTGTTCTTCCGCGGTCGCGTCAGCCCCGAGGATCTCTGGAGCACGTACCTGGTGGCGGACGCCTACGTCTGCGCTTCCTTGCAGGAGGGGTTCGGGATCACCATTCTAGAAAGCCTCTGCGCTGGATGCAAGGTGATATCCACGGAGGTCGGGGTGGCGTCCGAGCTCAGGGACAGGATCGAAACGGTGGTGCCGTCCGCATCCCCGGAGCCCATGGCGAGGGCGATCACCGACGCGCTGGCCAGTCCAGGGAGATCGGGTCTGGCGGAGGTGAGGGTGCCGCCCGAGTTTACCTGGGAGCGCAGCGCCAAGCAGACCCTCGCCGTTTACGAGAAGGCCTTGGAGACTAGGAGAGGGAGAGGAAGTGAGAAGGGATGAGCACCGATGATCGTATGGGAAGCCCGAGATCGTCCTTGAGGCATTCTGGATGAGTTAATATATCGAGCTCACGGCATATTGCCTTGATGCCATGACCAAGCGGGAAGGCAAGGACTCATTTGAGGAGCGATTGGCCAGCTCGTCGATGGACCTATTCTGGGAGTGGTGGGTCGCGTCCACCCAGGCTTTGGTGGACAACATTGGGTCCGAGGAGGCGCTGAAGGCCCTTCGCCCCTATTACCTGAACGCCAACAGCGCCGCTTCCCAGATATGTGGCGACTACTTCAAGGAGATGGCGAAGGACCCGGATTTCGTCTCCATGATGGGCATCTTCAGCAGCGAGGCCTGGTTCGGGTGCCAGAGCCAGATGAGGGCCTCCGACCGGCTTTGGGTACTCGACAATCACGGGTGCAAGACCAACGGGGAGTGCAAGGAGCTCTGCCATCTGACATGCAAGGAGCTCATGGACAATCAGGCCCAGCGCGTCAACCCGGAGGCGTTCGCCGTGCTGGAGAAGAGCCTTTGCCGTGGGGACGACCACTGCCGCATCCTAATCGGCGCCAAGGAAGGCATGGCCGAATATTCATGCGAGGGCATGCGAACTATCAAGCATCCAGAGGTCAGCGAATGGGAGTTCAGGAGCTTCCAGGTGCAATACCTGAGCGAGTCCTGGGTCTTCACCACTCGGGCTCTCATCGACCAGCTCGGGGCGCGGTCGGCAGCCGATAATCTTCGTTCGTATATGAGGCATTCCGGGCTTTCGTACGGCATTGCGCTCACCAATCACTTGAGGGGCGGGGAGAAGGGGATAGAGCTTCTGGGAAGGATTATCGGTGCGTTGAACGACGGCCACATGAGGAAAGGGTCGAGGAGGGCGACCACCGACATGGTCGACGAGGAGGTCCGCGAGTGCCCATTCTCCCAGGCGCCGCCGGAGACCTGCCTGCAGTACGAGGCCTTCTTCAACGGGATCTGCGAGGCCATCGATCCAAGCTACGAGTTCTCCTACGATCGGATGATGACGGACGGCGACGAGATCTGCCATTGGGCGATAAGGAGGAAGAGGACAGTGCCTGGCAGTCCTTCCCGAAAGGATCCGGATGAAGAGCTGCTGCGAAGGCTCAAATCGCGCTTGGTCGAGGGCGAGATCACCCCCGAGCAATACCGCCAGCTCCTGGAACTGCTGATGGAAAACAAATGAGGGGCCGTAGCGGATCAGGTTTCGATCAACTTCGATTCCCGCAGCTCTTCGAAGACCCTCTTTCCCTTGTCAGTCAGGATGTACCGCTTCCAGGTCCTCTTCTCCGGTGTGAGGCACTCGATCAGCTCGTGTTCCTCCAGCTCGTGGATGGCCCTGCTGATGTTCTGGATGGACCGGCCCGATCTCTCGGCGATCTCCGATGGTTTGATGACATCGTTCTGATGGACCTCTCTCATGACCAGGACACGCCGGTCGACGCATAGGACCCATTTAACAAGATCAGCGATTTCCATTCAATCAGTTACACCTCTCTTGAACTATTAACGTTGTCCATAAGGAGGGCGCGCTCTCCATGGCTTCGAGGCCATGCTCATCCATCGATGCTGGAGGTGAGATTTCCTTGACTCCTCCTCACATATCGGGCGTTATCCAGCTAGGGTATTGTATGAGTGTATATGCAATAATATGAATTATTATGATAAGTTATTTAAATCCTAAGCCCCTTCCTCATCACGTCGAGAGATGGTAAACAATGGCATCGGTCCAAAATAGAAACGAAAGCAGCCCTCCGAATAACGAACTCGCCATAACTTCCCTTGCCTCCATACCGAAATTGGAGACAATAGCAAGCAGGAAGAAACCCGTAACGATCTCGGACTGCTCTGGGATGGTTTTCCGAGAGGGCAATGCCCAGGAATAAAACCATGAACGTTGGAATCTTTTAATTCCTCATCGACTTCTAGAAGGTGCGCTCTTCAGAGTATTTTCTTAGGCTGCGATTGCCATGGGGCCGCGCGTTGACCAACTAAATCCAGCCCAACTAGGCGAGGCCGGTGGCCGTACAACTGAGCCCGTTCGATAGGACGAGAATCCCGCCCTCTCCGTCGGTCGTATAGACTTCTCCTGCGTACGTTTCTAGCCTGTCCATGATAGATTGGGCTGGCAGCCCCCAATCGTTCGGCCCGATGCAGACAATGGCGGTCTCAGGGGAGGTCGCATCAAGCCAATCATACGAGGAGGCGCTGCTGCTCCCGTGGTGGGATACCTTAAGGACCTCCACGTCCAGCTCCTCTCCGAAGCGCTCGACCATGTCCAGCTCCGTGCTCCAGGAAGCGTCCCCCTCCAGGATGAGGTCGACATCGCCATGCGTCACCTTCAGCACGATGCTGGCATCGTTGGAGTCCTCGGCCGTGGAATCTATGCTGAGCACCTCGAAGGTCACGTTCGAGCTCAGCGGCAGCAGATCCCCGGCGTCGATATCGTTATCATCATAGATCGGGCAGTCTTCGGCCTCGATCGCGGCGATGAAATTCTCGTATGTCTGGGTCGTCTTGACGAAGCCAGAATGGTAGACGCTCAGGACCCGGAACTCATCGAACAATGTCGGGACCGACCCGATGTGGTCCGGGTCTGGATGGGTGGCAATGAAGGCGTCGATGACCTGGACATCATGCCCCCTTAGGAATTCGATTACCTCTGAGGCGTAGTCGACGTATCCGCAGTCCACCATGATGTTCTTACCATCAGGGGTCTGGATGAGGATGGCGTCCCCTTGATCGACGTCCAGGAAAAAAACGCGCATCTCGCCCACGTGGTCGGTCTCCCCCTCATTCCTTAGAAGCATAGGGAGGGCGACCCCTGCAGCCACCACGACTATGATGATGGCGATAACAGCAAGCACGATGAGCGCGCGCGGACCGTTCATTGTTGGGGATTGGCAAGGTCCATTTCAATCTTACTATTTGTCGACACCTGAGGCGAAAACCCCTGATGAATCATCATGATAGGTCTGGATGACGGACACCTATCGCTCCCACCTTCAAACAAGGACGTTGGACCCTGCTGAGATGGGCGAATGGGGTGCGGCATCATCGTCCACAAAGGGGCGAGTAATCAAAAAGGTATTATAATACTTAAAACAGTACTAGATGCAGGGAGGTATTCATAATGGGAGCGATTGCAAAGGCAGCGGTCATAAAGAACAGAAGGGATAAGAAAGAAGAGAAGAAGGATTAAATCCAATTCTTTTTCATAGGGGGTGGGCGGGTTCGATTTCTGGCCCCCTTCCACTGTTTTTTGCATAGGGGCCCTAGGCAATGGGGGTGTAAAGGCGCCCGATGGATTCCTTCATCCTGACCTTCCTGGACCGCTTCGAATAAGCGTCCGCGGTAAGCTCGGTGCAGTTCTTGGCTATATCATCGATGAATGCGGACTTGACCTTGCCAACGAGCTCGTGGTCGTACACCATCGCGTTGGTCTCGAAGTTGAGCTCGAAGCTCCTCCGGTCCAGGTTGGCGCTGCCGACCGAGGCCATGATGTCGTCGACTATCACCACCTTGGCGTGGATGAAGCCGTCCTTCTTGAACTGGTGCACCC
>JAJRAN010000041.1 GCA_028682915.1 Methanomassiliicoccales archaeon
GTGGCGTCGGGCTGCGAGGTGCCTCCGGCATTGGCGACCAAGCTGGAGAACATCAAGGCGGTGGTGGACACCACCAAGAAGTACGGCCAGATCGAGTGCAACTGAGCTCGAAACCACTTCCCTTTTACTATTTTTCCTTTATTTACCGAAACATTGACATTGCTCGATGTGGTTAGGCGGCAAGGTGAGTCGCTCATGAAATTAGCCCAGATTGCCGGTTTCCTAGGTAGTGGGAAGACCACTCTGTTGATCGAGATCTCAAGGGAACTGGTTTCAAGAGGGCACAGGTTGGCTATCATTGTTAACGATGTCGGCGAGATAAACGTCGATGCCAAGTTCATCGAGACCTACGGGCTTAAAGCAAAAGAGATTTCAGGCGGATGCATATGCTGCCAGATTGCCGGCTCCTTCGCCAATACCATCGCCATTTTGCACAACACCTTCAAGCCCGATATAGTGATAGTCGAGCCGTCTGGGGTGGCTATTCCATGGGGTCTGAAGCGAGCCGCGGAGTATTCCGAGGCGGAATGCGACGTGATTATAGAGCACGCCCCGGTGATCACATTGGTGGACGCGATTCGCATCGACCTCCTCATGGACGCGGTGAAGCGCCTGGTGGAGACGCAGATACGTGAGGCGGACGTGGTCCTCATCAACAAGGTGGACGCGGCCAGCGAGGAGCAGATCGAAAAATCCAGACAGCTGATACGCTCCATCAACCCATCGGCCGAGATATTGCTCGCCTCAGGTAGGGGCGGGAAAGGCCTGAAAGAGGTCGCGGACATCATCGAAAAAAGAATCTCGCCCCGCTACGACGAGGCGGTGGAAAAGGAGCTGCTAAGGAAGCAGTATGGCGGGGGCCAACAGTGAGGTCACCAACATGAGCGCAGACGACGAGGACGACGCATTGCATCTGGAGATGCACCGGGCCGCTGACGAGCTAGGCAAGTTCGCCGCCCGCCTGAAGATCCGTAAATCCAGGGGCATGTCGCCGACCAAGGCGAAGGAGTTCATGGATGCGCTCCTGGTCAATGTCACCAAAGAATGTTTCTCTGATGGGGCGGACCTCATCGGTCATGTCAAGGCTTTCATGCACACCGAGACCGGCACGCTGATGGCCAGCCTGGTCGATCTGAAGATCGGAGTACAGCTCACCTCCGGTCTGGAGGATAAATCCATCAAAGAGGCCGAGATCACCCTGCATGTGATCGTCCACGGGATCTGGGACGACAAGGTGAAGGAAGCCTCACGCAGGGGCATTCAGAAGACAATAAAGAAATTCAACCTCGACCTTGAGGTACTGCAGGACTATTTCGAGACGGAGAAGAGCATTCAGCATCACATCAAGAAATGAGGGATGAAGATGGATGGTTACTGGGAAACGATGAAGTCCAAGGGGTTCACGCCCAATACGATGAGGTCAGTAAGGAGCACTATAAAGTGCCCTCAATGCGGGTTTGTCTTCTCTCTCACCTATGCCCGCACCTTCGCCTGCCGCGGATGTGCTCAGGCGGTCTACAGTTGCCCTAAGGTCCGCTGCGCGAAGTGCGACTTCGAGTTCCCATTGAGCAATATGAACGAGGTGGGGGACCAATACCGTGAGCGCTCATTGGCCGATCACATGGGCGAGGTCATCGACGATTATTATAAGGAAAGGGGAATTAAGAAGACCCGCTGAGCCTGAACGATTCGCTTGGTGAAGAATAAAGCGGTTGGGCCATTCAGTCCAAGGCCGCGGTCATCATCGTCACGAATCGCTTGATCTCGTCCTCGTTTATCCCTGGAAAATCATAGGAGCAGGTGGTCTTGCAGGCACCAACCTCCCTCTCCAGGGCGTCGTCCAGAACCACCGACCTTTCCGGCTTGACATTCATCTTCTCCAGGATGCGGTCTGCGCACCGGTTCCGGCAGCCGTTGATCGTCACCATCATGGTCGTGTCGGCCCCGCTCATGCTAAGCATCAGGGGGGACACCCCTATGGAGCAGGCTGAGAACTGCAGTATCCTGGACTGGTTCTTCTTGGAGAAGGCGTCCACCGCCCTGTCCAGGATGACGCTCCTCTCGCCATTGGCCCCGCAGACCACCACGCCCTTCCTCATCCCTGTACCTCCTTGATGAAGGAGAGGATGCGCTCCTCGGCCGCCTTGATGTTCCTCTCGGTGACGAGCGGGTACTTATCCATTATGGCCACCGCTTTGGGTTTGACACCAAGCTTGGCCAGGCCCTGGTTACCGCATCCGCCCTCGCAGGCATCCACCACCACCGTGGAGGCGGGGTCCAAAGAGGAGATCTCCTCCATTGCCTTCTCGAAGCCTGCCAAGGCCGGACACATGGTGATTACCCGGACCTCTCCACACCGCACCACGTTACGCATGGCCTGCCTCAGGATCCTGGCCTGCGGACTATATCCCCCGCATATCACCACGTTCAGCATCTACAACCTCTGCTCGAAGAACTGCCTCGGCTTGCCGACGGCGGTGATAATCAGTTTGGTCTCGATGAGCACGTCGCCTCCCCACTCTTTGCCCATGGACGCCCGCATGGCTGCGGTCTCGACCAACACCTCGACCGAATCCGCCCCGGAGTCCAATGCCATCTTGCTCGCCATCTCCGAGCCTTGCTTCGTGGCGTATTCCACCGCCTCGCTGTACCTCTCGAACTCCATCTTCTCTATGGGGGAGTGCATGGTGCAAGGCGGGTCCTCCATGACCCCTAATCCTGGCTTGGGGCGGATGAGGATCTCCACCACCTCCATGATGCTGCCCGTGATGGCGCCGACGGCGTTCCCAACCTCCATGTGCTGAGGGAGCAGCAATTCGGTTTTGAACTTCTCCGCCACCGCCGGCAGATAGGCCTCCACCGGTGCGCCGATGCCAATGAGCTTCTTATGCAGGTAGAGGCGGCAGGAATAGTCAAGGCCAGGTTTCATTGTGACGAACTTGTTGAAGAAGTCCATGGTGACGTCGTTGAGGTCCGTCTTGCCCGTCTCCTCGTAAACCAGCTTCCTCAGCAATTCGGTGGCGATCTTGTCTATCACCATTTGCTTCAAGGTGGCGCAGAGGTCTTCCACGCTCCAATCCAAAGCATTGGCCTGTATCTCGATACCGATGCGTGATGGCTCAGGGTCGTACTCGACGTACGTGCCCATGGTGTGCAGCACATCGGTCGGCGTCAAGCCGATGCGCTGGATTAGCCCGAGTTCCTCCAACCGACGGACGTTAAATGAATAGGCGTGGATGCCGGTCAGATCGCTGACCTCGAACACAGATCGCGGCTCCTGCTTCACCAGTTCAATGAATCTTGCTTCCTCGTTGCTCAGCCCGAATCCCTTGACGTCCTTGCTGAAGACGAAGAACTCCACCACCTGGTTTACGCTCTGCAGGTCGGTATGAGCGGCTTGAGGGCGGGGCTTGACCTCCTTGGCCTTAATCAGCTTGGTCTTGATCACCCCAGGCCACATGGACTCGGCGATGCAAAGCGGTATGACGCGGAGAGCGGTGAGATGGATTTGACCATTGTGGATCAGGATACGGCTGTCACCGCCTATGCCAGAGGTCGAAATGTCCGCGGCCCGCACCCTAGTCCTCCAGCCGCCGATCAAAGCCCCCTCTGGGTCCAGGCGCGGCCTGCCCTTCCTGAGAATTCCGATGTCGGTGGTGGTGCCTCCCACGTCAATGACCACTGCCTCGTCCTCGTTGGTCAAGAATCTAGCTCCAGTCAGGCTCGCGGCTGGTCCGGACAGTATGGTCTCAACGGGCCTCTCCCTGGCAACCGCCTCTCCCATTAACGAACCGTCTCCCTTGACAATCATGAGCGGGGCTTCTATCTGATGCTCCTTGAGGACTTTCTTCACCGAAGCAACGAGGTCGGCGATGATGGGGATGAGTCTTGCGTTCAGCACCGCGGTCAAGGTCCGTTCATGGAATCCCAACTGGGATGACAGCTCGTGTCCGCAGACTATTGGCAGGTCTGTCGCAGACTTGGCCATCTCCTTCAGCGCTATCTCATGCTCTGGGTTCCTGACGCTAAGATAGCTGGAGATTGCGATGCCGTCCACTTTATCTTTGACCCGTTCGACAAAATCTCGGGCGGCGTCAATATCCAGCATATCCTTCTCGTCGCCCATAAGATTGTGGCCGCCGACGATCTCGACGAGCTCGTTCACGGGAATGGCCTTGTTGAATTCATACCCAGCCACGATCAAAGCTACGCGGCAGCCCTTGCCCTCGACCACGGAATTGGTGGCAAGAGTGGAAGACACGGAGACGAGCTCCACCTTTCGGTACAGCTTTTGGTCGAGCTTGCTGATCGAGTTGGATATCCCAATAGAAAGGTCATTCCTGGTGGTCAACGCCTTGGCCTTGGATATGACCTCCCCCTTTACCAAATCGATTATCGCAGAATCGGTATAAGTGCCGCCTGTGTCTATCCCCAATCCTAAGCTCAAAAAATCCCTCCTTCGCCTTTAAACGTCCTCCGTGATAAGAATTTTATCATATAATCTTAATTAAATTTTAGTAAACATATATATTAAAAATGATTAAAAATAATATTTCAATTTACCAATAAGCATCAACGATGGCAAACGGAGGCAATTCCAATCGCCCCGAAAGGCTTAAGCTCCTATTCAAGTCAGTCCGCGCTCCGCCTCTCCATTGACGAATTTTCGGAACTTGAGGCTCTCCTTCGCCAATGGCTCGACGTTGTCGTGGGTGATCCGGGTCACTCGGGGAAGGCGCTTGGGAAAGGTCCTCTCCAGCTCCCTGATCAGATAATCATGGACCAGACCAGATTGGCGAATGCTGGAGGCATTCCAATTGTCCACCAGGCTCATGGCCCCATCCCGTCCCGCGCGATGGAAGGCCTCGACGAGTATGGAGGTGATGACGGCATTCTCCGAGAGCACTAGCACCTCCGCCTCCCTGATCGCGGATTCGTTGGCGTTGAATGCGATGGGCAGCCCACCGCCCCTCTTGACCAAGGCCAGGGCTTGGACGTCGCTAAGGTCATCCCCGACATAGCAGGTATCCTCCATGCCCGCCCCGGTCTTCTTACAGATATCTACGATGGAAGCGGCTTTCTCGTCGCCCCCGATGATGCTGACATCGTTCAGAAGCCGATAGGCGGAAAGGTCGCTCATCTCCTGCCAGATTATCTCGTCCAGGCGAGCGATCGTCTGCTGGTCCCGAGGGGAGAATTCACGCATGGACCTAGCGCCCACTGGCACCTCCAGCAGGGGCATGAGGGCGATCTCCTGGGCGAAATTCTTCAGGATCTGGGACTCCCAATCGTCTATGCGGGCCGAGTCCAATGACACCCTGGTGCAATATGCGTTATCGAACGGGAAGCCGATTTCCTCGCACACAGCGCTCACGAAGTGCTCGTAGTTCGAGCTTATCACGAATGGAGCCATCAGCTCTTGCGCGAAGCGCATGGCCTTGTCAGCACCAGGGAGGATGGATATGTGCTTCCTCGAGAACTCCTGCATCTTGTTGTCGGTGACGCCGTAGGCCTTAAGGAAAGGAAGGATCAAGCGGAGGTGGTCCCCCGATTTGTATCCTTGTCGGCGCAGGACCTGAGCAAGCACCAGGTCATACCTGGAGAGCACGGAGAAGAGCCTACCGCCCCTCTCTATGAAATGCTCGCAGATCTCCCGTGGATTGTCGTTGCGCGTGACCGGGCCATCGAGGTCGGTGATGAACTGCTTCCCCTCGTAGGCCGATAGCTCCTCCAAACCCTCGAAGTCCATTGATCCGCCTCAGGACTGCTGCAACCATCCATCCACGGTCAGGCTCAGATCGGAGGCCGTTGCCAAGGCCATCCCTTCGGTCAGGAGCCTGCCATTGACTATGTCCAAGTCGCCATCAGCGAAGAGTTTGATTGTATAAGTAACGAGCGGAAGCTCCCGCCGTTCCTCCTCGAAGCGGATGCGCTTGAAGAGCGAGGTCGAGGCCAGCCTCTCATCTTCCAGACGCTCCCAGCCTCCTCCAACGACCAGCCCTCCGACCTCGTCCCAAAGAGCCCTGAGCTCGGGTGAGCTCAATGGGAAGGAGCAATAGGTCACTGGCACGCCCTCACCGTCGTTCGGCCGGCACAATCGGATCATTGCGCCATGCCTATCCATGCGGCGTCTGATGAGCTGGCCCACGATCGCCCTGCGGTCGCCGCGGGGACCAGACGGCAGTGAGGGATATAGGCCGACCAGGTCGAAGCGGGTGCATGAGTCCGCGTCCATGGGGGTGGTGAGGCCGACTACCAGGCCGAGCTCGAACGGCCTCTCATAGATCATCTTCCGCATCTTCTTGCCGAAGCAGGTGCGCCAATCCAACTTCGGGTCATGAGACCAGGACTCCTGCACCCTCCGCCATGAGAGGTTGGCCACTGGGACGTCATAGGAGCGTACCAGGTCCAAGAATCGTCGGCGTTCGGGGTAATCCGGTTCCGAGGGAGCCTCCCCCTCATCATAGTCGCAGAAGACGAAGGACACCGAGACATCCAGCCCGCCCTTTTCACTGGCGCTCATCACCGAGCGGAAGATGTCGCAATCGGCCTCCTCGCGGCCGCTGGAAAACCATCCCAACCTAAGGGTCATCTATCCCTCCAGCCCTTCAAGGGTCGTTTCCCAATCCCCTAGAAGAGCATATCCTTCATACGAATATAGAGTATGTCCTGATGTCCCGAGTCAGAAGAGCTCCTCTTTTACTAATTTGGCCTCCCCGCCCACCGAGCATTCTATGGTCTCGATCCCCAAGGCCTCGACCCTCGACCTGACCTCCTTTACGTCCTGGAAACGGGAGTTTATGTAGACCGTGGCACCAGTGTCGATGGAGAAATAGGCCATCAGGCCCTCTTGGCGCATCTTCTTCACCTCGAGGATGACCCTCACGGTGTCGGGCCGCCAGAGGATCAGCTCATCGATCCCCGTCATGGTAATGCCGTGTAGCAACAAAGTGTCCGTCTCCGCCAGGGAGCAGACGCGGTCGATGTCCCGGGCGAAGATGGCCCGCTCCATTTTATCCAAGGCCTCCACCACATATTCCAATCTGGCCTTGAAGAAGGGTGAGGTGACCACATCCTTGTGCGCCGTGTCGGTGAACTTATGCGCTGGCACCAGGGCGCACACGATCCCCATGTCCAGCTCCGCCGGCCCAGCCAGCTTGTGCGAGTAGGAGTCCTCGTCACCCTTCCCCGCGTACCATCGGGAGAAGCCTCCGGTGACGGCCCTGGAGGCGGAACCAGCACCGCGCCGTGCGAACCGCGAGATCTCCTCCAGGCCCAGCTCAAGGTCAAGCGCGGCCGAGGCCGCCACCGCCAAGGCGGCGAAGCCCGAGGCGCTGGCCCCGAGGCCGATGTTGGAGGGGAATGAGTTCTCCGAGACCATCTTGAAGCCGCTCCTCTCCTTGGCCAGAGCCCGGAGGGGGTCCACCACCCTGAGTATGCGCTCCATCTCCCGGCTCCTCGCCACCTTGCCATCGAAGGCCGCGCTGTCCTCCCTGTATCCGAACTCGATGGTGGTCAGCGTCCTGATAGGAGCCGTGCAAACTGAGATCGAATCATGGTAAGGTAGGCGGAGCTCCTCGTCCCTCAATCCGTGATATTTGATCAGACCCTGGATAGGGTAGGCGATGGCTGAAGCTTTCATGCGCGCCTCATATGTCGAAGATCACCGTTACCGAAGGCTCTTCTGGGTCCACGGAGAGCATATGGTAGGTTATGGCCTTAACCTCGTGCCTTTGGCCGTGCTTGCTGGGCGAAAGGCGCTCTCCTCTGGCTTTGCATAGCACCTTGTTGCCCTGGATGCGGACTTCGAACTCGCCGAGCACCAGCTGTTTCGCGTCGTGGAGGTAAAGGAACTCGGAGAGGAAATTGTAAAGCATGGATTCCAGGTCGTGGCCCTCCACCTCGAAGCTGACCTCCGTTCTAGGCTCTATCTTGGCAGCATCGACCATCTGGTCGAAGAGCGCGTATGCGGCGTTGGCGAAGCACCCCTCCAGGTCCCTCCCTCGAGCCCTCACCATGACGTCCGCGGTGTGCTCCAGTAGCTCGTACCTCATCGACCGAAGGAATGCGCGCCACACCTTAATACGTGATGTTGCGGGCTCCGGTCATCCTCCGAACCATATCGGTGACAGGGGGGCGTTCGGAGCCTGCAAGAAAATCTATATGCACCATTCGTGTTCGACGGGAGGACATGCGCATCCTAATCATAGGCTGTGGATCCATTGGCAACGTTCTTGCCAAGGCGGCTCAGGCCATGCCGGAGATCGACGGCATCTACTTCACGGACCGGAGCGAGCAGCGAGCCAAGGCCCGGGCGTCGGAGTACTCCAAGGGGAGGCTGACCGGCTACGATGACGCCTCGATAATCTCGTCCATCAACCAGGTCGACCTGGTCATCGAGGCCGCCAGCCAGGAAGCGGCCAGGCGGTTCACCCCCATGTGCTTGGACCGAGGAAGGGACATAATGGTCATGAGCGTGGGCGTGTTCCACGACGACGTCTTCCGCGGCCACTGCTTCGACCTGGCGATAAAGAACCGAGCCCGACTTTACATTCCCTCTGGCGCGGTGTGCGGCACCGACGGCCTACGGTCCGCCCAGGGAAGGGTCGATCAGGTCCATCTCATCACCACCAAGGGGCCCAATGGCTTCCATGATGTCGCCTATCTAAAGGAGAAGGGCATGGACGTGACCAAGCTCACTGAGCCCACGATCCTTTTCGAAGGCTCGGCGAGGGAGGCGGTCCGCTTGTTCCCCAAGAACGTCAACGTCGCCGCCACCGTTAGCCTGATGGGCCTAGGGTTTGACAAGACGAAGGTTACCATCATCTGCGACCCCAGATCAACGGTGAACTCCCACCAGCTCATCGCGAAGGGCGCGTTCGGGGAGCTCAAGGCGGAGATCCAGAACGTACCGTCGCCCGAGAATCCGGCAACGAGCTATTTGGCCGCCCTCTCCGCGGTCTCGGCCCTCAAGAGCATCGCCACCAACGTTTGGGTCGGGGTCTGAGCAGACAGGCTGGATAGTATTAATGCACCAGGAGCCTCTCTCCCGACCAGTGCTAAGATGAAAGAGAGGGTCCTTCACATATTCAAGAACGCGCCAGAGCCGCTCGATGCGATTGTCATCGCCAACGATGTCGAGCCGAACATCGACATGTCCTTCTACTATGCCACGGGCGTGCAGTCAGGGCTCTTCGAGCAGTGCGCCGTGGTCCTCTGGCCCGATGGCAGGTCAGAGCTCTTCACCTCGTTCTTGGAGGAGACCAGCGCCCTGACCTCGGGATCGGAGATCAGGACCTATCGAAAGAGCGCGGAGAGGGACCAGATGCTAAAAGCCACCCTGAAAGGGGTGAAGCGGGTGGGCATATGCGGATCAGGCCTCACCTACCGCATGCTGCAGGAGATGCGCAAGTGGACCGCCGCCGAGGTCGTGGACGTGCACAAGGCCGTGGAGGCCGCCCGGATGATCAAGGACCAGGCGGAGCTGGAAAGCCTGCGCGAGGCCTGCCGCATCGCCTCCGAGGTCGGAGAGCTGCTGCCGTCCATCCTCAAGAAGGGGATGACCGAGGCCGAGGCCGCCGCCGAGGTCAACTACCTCATGCAGCGGAAGGGAGCGAGCGCCCCCTCGTTCATCACCAACGCGTCCTTCGGCCCCAACTCCGCCGAGCCACATCATTCCCCAGGGGAGGACAGGCTGAAGGCGGGGGACGCGGTGCTCTTCGACTACGGTGCGCTGTTCCGGAGGTACGGGTCGGACGTCACCCGGACCTTCTTCTTCGGCAAGGCCAGCAAGAAGCAGAGGCGCATGTACGAGGTGGTGCTGGAGGCGCAGTTGGCCGGGATTGATGCAATCAAGGCCGGGGCCAACGGCAAGGATGTGGACGACGCCGCCCGCAAGATCATCGACTCCTCGGAGTTCAAGGGGCTGTTCATCCATTCTCTGGGGCACGGCATCGGGCTCTCCGTCCATGACGGCGGTCGCATGGCCCCCGACCTTGACCTGGAGCTGAGGGAGAACATGGTGCTTACGGTGGAGCCCGGCGTCTATGTCCGGGGAGAGGGTGGCGTCCGTATCGAGGACGATGTCAGGATCACCAAGGGAGGGTGCGAGGTCCTCACCTCCGCCGCCAAGGAACTGAGGGTGGTGTGATGCAGGACGTCCTGGAGAGGGCGGTCGGCCGCATGCTCTCCGAGAAGGCGGAGTTCTGCGATGCCAGGTTCCAGAGCCTGCGGAGGCTGAACGTGACGATGGTCGACGGCCAGGTGCGCTCCCTCACCGAGGACACCATCGGAGGGGTGTGCCTCCGCGCCAGGAGGCTCGGCTCATGGGGCTATGCCTCGACCACCTCGTCGGAGCAAGGTACGATACTCGAGGCCGCCTCCATGGCCGCCAAGAATGCCAGGCTAGGGACGGCGAAGGGGAAACGCATCCCGGAGATCAAAGGCCAGCGCGGCAGCTTCAAGGCGAAGGTCAAGCTGCATCCCTCCAAGGTGCCGCTGGAGGAGAAGCTTTCCT
>JAJRAN010000058.1 GCA_028682915.1 Methanomassiliicoccales archaeon
ACGACGTGGCGGAGAGGAACGCGCGGTTGAAGGCAGGCACCAGGATGGACTACGCCACCACTACGCCTGATTCGCTCGCTCGGGCGATCCTCGACCATCTCTACCGGCAGGTGAGCTATCCGCCGGTCCCAACGGCCGGGGCGAGAAAAGCGGCGGAGCTGATCAGCCGGCAGCTCGATTGACGATCATAGCGGAGGACAGGGGCTCCTCACTCTTCGTCTTCAGCCGTAAAGGAGTCCCCCTTTCCAAGAATCGCAGGAGAAAAGGGGCCCGCGTCCTCCAGGAACTTCTTTCAAACCGTGCTTAGGGGGACGCGGAGGCCGAAATCCTGGCCCAGCTTGGCCAGCTTCTCTTTTACCAGAGGAACGAGGGCATCGTCCACCAGGATGACGAAGTCCTTGCCCATCGAGACCTCCCGTGCGCAGTGCTCGAGGGCGTTGAAGCCATAGTCGACCTTCATGCCGTTGTCGTGCGCCCATCTCCGCGCCATGGTGCCATACACGCCCACGGCCATCTTCGACCCCTCCCCGTTCGGCGCCGGGGGGATCTGTGGATGCTGGTACGGCTGCACGACCACCTTCACCAGGTACACGGTGCCCACCTTCCTGGTGGCGTCGGGGAACACCTTCTGAAGCATCTCCTCGGAGGTATGGGGGAAGGGCGCCTCCGCGTCCCCTCGGATGGAGCGCAGCCTCACGTTCATGTCGAACAGCATCGGCCGGGTCAGGTCCAGGGAGTGCACCCGGCGCTGGTCCTCGAAGAACCCCTCTGGCAGGCCGGAGTACATCAGTCTCCCGCGGTGCAGGACGCGCAGCTCGTCCGCCCATTCGTAGGACGTCTCTACGTCGTGAGTGGACATGAGCACCGTCAGCCCCTTCTGGTTCAGCTCGTCCGCGAGCTCCAGCAGCTCGTGCACCATCCTCGAGTCCAGTCCCGCCGTCGGCTCGTCCATCATCAGCACCTTGGGCTTCATGGCCAAGGCGCCGGCGAGGGCCACCCGCTTCCTCTGCCCGAAGGAGAGCTGCTGCGTCGGCCTCTCCCTGATCGACTCCAGGTCGACGAGGAACAGGGCCTCGTCGACGCGGCGGTTGACCTCCTCCCTATCCAGGCCGAGGTTCATCGGCCCGAAGGCCACGTCCTCCTCCACGGTGGTCGAGAATATCTGATCGTCGGGGTTCTGCAGCACCACCGACACCTGCTCCCTCAGCTTGGTCAAGGCCTTGGAGCCGTAATCGATCCTGGCGCCGGCGAAGTACACGTCCCCCTTCTTCGGCCTCAGCACGCCATTGAACTGCAGGAAGAGCGTGCTCTTGCCCGAGCCGTTGGAGCCGAGGATGATCGTCTTCTTCCCCGTGGGTATGGTCATGCTGACGTCGTCCAGAGCCAAGGTGCGGTTCGAGTACTCGTAGGAGAGGTTCTTGGTCTCCAATATCGGGGGATCCATAGCATCACCCCCCCAAGGCCAGGCCGTTCACGATGAGGAAGTTCAGACCGAGCAGGCTTCCGATCACGAAGACCGGCAACAGGGCCCAGGCCACGGTCATCTTCGCCGGCGGCCGGAAGGAGGGGAAGTCGCCGTGGAAGTTGCGGCAGGAGAGCGCGTTCTGAGAGCGTTCCGCGACCTCCAGGGAGCGGATGAACAATCCGACCGCCAGCTTGCCCGAGGTGCGGAACTTGTTCTTGGTTCCGCGGAACCCGATGCGGCACTGGGCGGCGGTGTACATCACGTCCAGCTGCTCGAGCAGAAGGAAGGAGTAGCGGTAGACGAGTACCACCAGCTCCGCCAGGTAGCTGGGGATGTGCAGGGAGCGCAGCGCCCGAGCGAAATGGGGGATGGGGGTGGAGGTGGCGAAGAACAGCATGACCGTGACCCCGGCCAGGGCGCGAACGAAGACCAGGGCGGCCAGCTCGACGCCCTCAGGATAGAGGCTCAGCTGCATGAAGCCCAGGTCCAAGGTGAACAACGGCTCCCCCGAGCCCTGGGTGACGAAGGCCAGTATGACGGTGCTGATCAGGATTATTACCATGGCGTCCAGGAGCGCGAGGGCGATGGCCCGCGGGAACTTGAAGCGGGTGGAGTAGAAGAGCAGGGAGGCGCCGATCCCCAGGACCAGCAGCGGCACCAATATGGTCGAGGAGGCGAGCGAGGCGATGAGCAAGGCGATGGCCAGGGCCAGCTTGCCCAACGGAGGCCAGTTGTAAGCGGGAGAGCAATAGGCCATGTCCCCGATGGACACGTCGCACCCTTTCTGAGGGCGGGCCCTCTTCCTCTCACCAGGCTTCTTGGTCCTCCTGAGGAAGTAGAACACCAGCACCATCCCTATCGCCGCCTGGAAGGCCAGGAGGGCGTAGACCTGCGCCTCGGTCGGGGACCAGAGGGTATCGGTCCAGCGCTCGAACCCCCCGGTGATGTCCTCGATGGCCTGGCTTCCCTGGTCGTCGGTGCCGACGAACCCTGAGCTGGGGTTGAGGACGTAAGCCATGCCTATCACCCCGAGCACGAAGGCCGCGCCCAGGACGTATAGCCCCTTGTAATTGGTGCTCCCCTTGATGTTGCGGACCTTCCCCTTCAGGGTATCCGGCCTGGTCCTGGCCAAGAAGTCGAAGAAGATCACCATCAGCACCGCCTCGGCCAATGCCAAGGGCACCTGGGTGATGGCGAAGATGACGAAGAAGGCGTAGAATGAGGCGAGGACGCTGCCGTTGGAGGGGAACGCCAGAGCGAGCTGAAAGGAGGTGACCACATAGGTGACGAAGTCCGCCAGGAAGGCGGCGGAGAACACGGAGGCGGCCATGGAGACCCTGGCCTTCTGCAACGCGCGGAAGGCGAAGTAGGCGATGAAAGGCCCGGCAACGCCCATGGAGAAGACGTTCGCGCCCAAGGTGGTGAAGCCGCCGTGCGCGATCAGGAGGGCTTGGAAGATGAGAACGATGAAGGAGAGGAGGGCGGTCACCCCCGGCCCGTAGAGGATCGAGGAGAGGCCGGTGCCGGTGGGGTGCGAGGAGGAGCCCGTGACGGAAGGGATCTTCAAGGCGCTGAAAACGAAGATGAACGCCCCGGCCAAGGCCATGGTCAGCTTCTGCTCCGGATGCTTCTGGGAGAGCTGCTTGACCTTCCAGGCGCCGTAGATGACGAAGGGCAGCGCCGCCAGCCACCAGAATATGCACCATACGAGGGGCAGGTAGCCCTCCATTATGTGCACTTGGCATCACACTCCTTGCAGATCCCGATGATGCGCAAGGACCATCTGTTCACCCTCATCCCCACCGCCTTCTCCATGTCCGGGTTGCGGATGTCGTAGGGGACGCAGAAGAGCCGCCTGCACCTCTCGCACTCGAAGGTGGCGTTGGTGAACGGATGCCGGATGAAGGCGCTGACGTTGCCCAGCTTGGTCTCGGAGAGCAGGCCCTCGTCCACGAGCTTGTTAAGGTTGCGGTAGACGGTGCCGAGGCTGATGTTGGGAAGCCTCTTTCGCGCCTTCGAGTACACCTCGTCCGCGGTCAGTGGGCTCTCGCTCCCGTAGACGATGTCTACGATAGTCTTGAGCTGCTTGGTCCACCGGGTCGGGGACGCGGACATATTAGTAATGATTATCATTTGCAGTATAAATCGATTGCTTCGCAGAAAGGTCGAGAGTCCATCCACACGCTGCATTTATGACGCGTTCCTAAAAGGTGTTACCAAAGTTTTTTAATGAATGACCCACATCCAGAGTAACACGAAAATAATTAACGTAGGTGGAGAGAGAGCTCCTTGCACATAATGGACGGCCTGATGAGCCCGCCCGTCTGGATCGCGGGATGGGTGCTGATCCTTCCGATCTTGGCATACGCTCTGTACAAGGTCAACCGCTCCATCGACGAGCGCATAATTCCCTTCGTGGCGCTCCTCGCCGCCGCTATCTTCGTGGCCCAGATGCTGAACTTCCCCATCCTGGGCGGCACGAGCGGGCATCTCATCGGCGCCGCCTTGGCCACCTTCCTTGTTGGCCCGATGCTCTCCATCGTCCTGATCACCGTGGTCCTGACCATGCAGCTGATGTTCGGGGACGGGGGCATCACCGCCTACGGCCTGAACGTCCTCAACATGGCCGTGATAGGATCACTGTCCGCGTGGCTGGTGCTCAGGGCGGCCCCCAAGGAAAAGAGAGCCCTGGCGCTTCCGTTCGCGGCCTGGGCCTCGGTGTTCTGCGCCGCCACCGCCTGCGCCCTCGAGCTCTCCCTGAGCTACGTGCCCGGCGAGTACGGCGTGGCGCCCTGGATCGCCTTCCCCACCATGCTCGCGAGCCATGCGCTCATCGGCATCGGAGAGGCAATAATCACCACTGGGGTGGTCATCTACCTCGCTAAGGTCTCGCCGAGCTTGCTCCGCCTCCACGAGGAAGGACCCGCGGCCGTCCCCTCGTTCAGCAGAAGGGACTACATGAAAGCGGGCTCGATCACCTTGGCCGTCTTCGCGGTCGGGCTGGTGGGCTTCTTCCTCTTCGCCTCGGCCTACCCCGACGGTCTGGAGAGGCTGCTCGAGAGCGTGGGCTTCGAGGAAGGCACGCCGATATTCCAGTCCCCGCTAGGCTACGGCGAGGACTACCTGACGATGCTCATGGCCGGCCTGATCGGGTTCGCGGCCATCATCCTCATGCTCTACACCCTCCTCAAGACGATGCGGAGGGGGTCCTCGGGCTCGTTCTCAGGCATGACCGAGGTCGACCGCTTCGCCCTCGGCTCGCGGTTGGTCGGTTTCGACCCCCGTGTAAAGATCGTCTGCACCGTGGCCCTGGTCGTCGCGCTGGCCCTCCTCACGGAGCTGGGGGCGGTGGTCTTGGTGCTCGGCTTCGTTCTCATCCTGATAGCTATTTCGCGTGTGCCGATCAAGCACGACCTCGCGATCATGCTCGTGGGGCTTCCCTTCGCCCTCTTCGCCTCGCTGATGATGCTGTTCTTCTCAGGCCCCGAGGGGGCGCTGCTGATGTTCCTCAGGATACTGGCATCGTTGCTGGCGCTCGTCGTCCTGGTGACCACCACCCCATTCTTCATGCTGCTGGCGGGGCTGAGGTCGCTGAGGGTGCCCAAGGTGCTGGTCAACATCCTCCTCTTCAGCTACCGCTTCATCTTCCTCCTCCTCGACGAGATGGGCAAGATGCACACGGCAAGGAAGGCGAGGGGGTTCATGGGGGGGAAGAGCCTAAGGGATCGCGCGGCGTTCACCACGCTCTCCAACACCATCGGCATGGCCTTCGTCAGGGCGAGCTCGCGGGGTTCGAGGATCTACGACGCACTGCTCTCGCGCGGCTATACTGGCGAGGCGGGAGGGTTCGAGAGGCTTAGGCTGGGGGGAAGGGATGCGGTCCTGGCGTCGGCGTTCGCCCTGGTGGTCGCGATTTCCATTTTGATTCAGAGGGGTGTGGTAATTTGGATGTGATAGCGCTGGAGTCATTGGGATACGAGTACGAGGACGGCCACGCCGCGCTGCGCGACGTGAACCTTAAGGTCAAGGAGGGGGAGCGCGTGGCCCTGGTCGGCCCCAACGGGGCGGGCAAGAGCACTCTCATGCACATCCTGGCCGGCCTTTTCATCCCCAGCCGGGGGAAGGTCTCGATAATGGGCGCCGCCCTGAGCAAGAAGGACGTGGCCGCGGCGAGGAAGCATGTCGGCCTACTCTTCCAGGACCCTGACGACCAGATCTTCATGCCCACGGTCCGGGAGGACGTGGCCTTCGGGCCGATGAACCTCGGCCTCTCCAAGGAGGAGGTGGAGTCCAGGGTGGAGCGGGCGATGGGGCTGACCTCCATATCCAGCTACCGGGACCGGGCGCCGCACCATCTCAGCCTGGGGGAGAAGAAGCGGGTGGCAATGGCCGGCCTGCTGGCCATGTCCCCGAGCATCCTGCTGCTCGATGAGCCGACCGCCAACCTCGACCCGCAGAGCCGAAGGGAGCTGGTGAACATACTCGATAGCAGGAGGGAGACCATCCTGATCGCCACGCACGACATGTCCGCCGCCTTCCATCTGGCCGACAGGATCGTGGTGCTGAAGAACGCTGTGCTCTACGACGGCGAGATACCCGGCCTGCTGCGCGATCCCGGCATACTTCAGGAGGCGAGGCTGGAGCTTCCTTCGTTCTCCAGGCTGATGCAGTCCTGGGCCGCGGAGACGGGGAAGAGGTTCGAGCCCCCAGCGACGGTGGAGGAGGCGCTCGACATCCTGCGCCACAACTACTGCTGCCGCGGACAAGGCGACGGGCATTCGCATTGAGCGATAGAGCTCACTTCTTCCTCTTCTTCTGCAGGTAGATGAGCTCGATGGCCACCGCCACCAGCAGCACGAAGGTCAGTATGATCACCCAGGAGTAGTCGTTCCCTTCCTTGGACATGGAGGTCGAGCCTATGTCCGTGGTCTCCCCGACGGCCAAAGTGACGTTCATGGTGATGTCGCCGTAGCCCTCGTAGCTGATGGTCAGGGTATGCGTCCCCGAGGGCGCGGTGATGCTGAACACCCCGTCGCGGTCGGTGGCCGCGGTCTGGCCGTTCTCCAGGGAGACGAGCGCGCCTTGGATCGGGGCGCTCAGCTGGTCGAGCACTTTTCCGGTGAGCTCGCCGTAGTTGGGCTGGGTGGTGAACTGCCAGAGCAGGGAGGTCATCTGGTTGCCCGCCAGGTCGCGGCCGCTCGCGGTCACCCGATAGGTGGCGTTGTAGGGGAAGGCGTATCTCGGGGTGAAGTACACCACGGTGTCGCCCTCCCAGGTGATGTTCCCTGGATAGCCCAGGTACACGCCGACGCTGCTCTGGACCATGGGCTCGGAGAACCTGATCACTAGGATGGCGTCCACGCTCACCGACGTTCCCAGCGGCTCGTAGCTGAGGGCGCGCGGGGGAACGGAGTCGAGGATGAGCTGCACCGTGCCCTCTGGCCCGATGTTCCCTCCCCGGTCCCGGGCCCGGACGCTGACGTTGTACCAGCCGTCCAGGTTGCCGATGGTGGTGTAGGAGTAGGCGATCCCGACGTCGGTCCAGGGGCCGGTGTCGTTGACGTAGGCGCTGCCGTTGAAGTAGGTCCGGATCACCCTCACCTGGTAGCCGGCCACTCCCGAGACGTTGTCGGTGGACGCGCCCCAGGTCACGGCGACGCGCCCGCCGTTCGTGTACAGCGGGGGCTGGACCACCGCGGGCATGGAAGGTGGGTAGAGGTCGATGTTGAAGGTCATGCTGACCACCACCACCTGCGAGGAGTTGCTCACGCCCTTGATCTCCAGGAGGTGCGCGCTCATGTTGACCCCGGTGAAGCGGTAGGTGGTGTTCATGCCGACGTCGGTCCAATTACTCCCATCCAAACTCACCTCGTAGTGGTTCATCCCCAAGGGGGAGTCGCTCCCCGTCCACCTGGCCACGAAATCGCTGGAGTTGACCCATCCCCCTGAAGCGGGGTATTGGATGGTGAGCACGGGAAGGCTGAAATCGACGGTGATGTTGACGCCGGTGTAGTTGTTGTTATTGGCGTGGTCCCAGGCCATGACCCGTATGTTATGGCGCCCATCGGTGAAGCCAGTGAAGACATAATGATAGGTGTAGCTAAGCTCGATCCAACCGCCATTGTCGACCGATCCCCAGAAGTGGGCAAGGCCTACGCCGACGTCCGAGGCCGTCCACTGCACGTTGATGTCCCTGGCCTGGACCACCTGGCCCTCCAATGGGTAGGTTATGGTCAAGGTGGGGGGGATCAGGTCCACATAGACGCTGACCGTGATATCGCGATAGTTGCCAGCGATATCGTAGACCCGCACGCCAATCATGTGCGCGCCATGTGCCAAACCGGTGACGTTGTAATCGTTCACCAGTCCTATCTCGGGATAGGCCGAGGAGTCGACCAGGACGTAAGTGGTGTTCAATCCTGAGTTATCATCGCTGGCGTTCCAGCTCATCAGGATATAATCGCGATTGGTCTTGGACCCGTAGGTCGGATAATTCCATACCACGGTCGGAGCTGTGGTGTCCACGTTGAAGGAGGTGGAGTTGAGGCCGCTGTTCCCAGCCAGGTCGTAGCAGCGAACCTCCACTAGGTGCAGGCCTTCGGACAGCGAGGGCGTGGTATAGTTGAGGGACGTGGACACGTTGATCCAGGGCAACGCGCCGTCCACTCTGACCTCCGACCAGGCCAAGGGCGAGCCGCTGGAGGTGGCGTTCCACTCCACCAGCACGTTGCGCTGGTTGACGTAATTGCCGTAGGCGGGGCGGACCACGCGCACCGATGGCCCGGTGAGGTCGATGGTTATCTCCAACGAGGCCGAGCCGGTGTTCCCGGCCTGGTCCCTCGCCCTTACCCGCAACGTGTGCACGCCCTCCCCCAGGACCAGGTCATGGCTGAGGTTGAGGCCCACCGGTATCCACGGGGAGGCGTCCGCCTGGACCTCATAGTAGACGACGCTGGTCAGGTTGTCCGTCCCGGTCCAGGCCAGGTGGACGTTCTCGTTGCTCAGGTCGGTCTTGGCAGGGGAGGTTATCGTGACCACCGGGGCATAGGGGTCGATCGTGATCCCGACGGAGCTGGTCTGCACAAGGTCCACCAGGTCCCAGGCCCGGACGTAGATCAGGTGGTTTCCGGACGTGACGGTCACGGTGGCGGTGGTCTCGGTCTGCAGAGCGGACCATGCGCCGAGGTCCACCCGGACCTGGAATCCCTTGATCCCCGTGCCGTTGTCGGTCGCGGTCCAAGCCACCTGGACGCCGCTCTGGTTCTGGGCCGAGCCGACGGCCGGGAGCGTGATGGTCAGAACGGGAGCGTAGGCGTCAACGAAGAAACGGGTGCGGTTCGTGCCGCTGTTA
>JAJRAN010000062.1 GCA_028682915.1 Methanomassiliicoccales archaeon
CTGGGCGAAAGGCATATAGTATCGAAGGTATTACAGCAGAACCCACAAGGGCTCATGGTCTAGTGGTTATGACGTCTGCTTGACACGCAGAAGTTCGCCAGTTCGAATCTGGCTGAGCCCACTCACTTTCTTCACGCTCGATATTGACCGATGTTGTTCCTATGATGCGATCGGACTTTTCCAATAACCTTAATTAAATTGTTGTCCTACGGAGGCCGGATGATCAGCCCCCCTGAGAAAAAGCAGTGCCTATGGCATGCCTATGATGGAAGGTGTGCCAGCTGCAAGGCGAGGCGCATCCGGAATGATATCCTGCATCTCAAGGACTACGAGATGTGCCGCGGTCAGGAGGACTACGTCTCCTGCGATTTCTACAAAGAGAAGCCGGAAGTCCCCTTGAAGAGATAGGGCCGGACACTTTTTTTATCTGACAAGCCTTTGAATCTTCGGAACCATGGGTAAAGTAGACGTGCAGGAGCTGCAGTCCGGATTGAGATCATCTAAAAAGGAAGAGAGGCTGGCTGCCCTCGAACGCCTCCACATCATGTTGCGCGAGAAGGAAGTGGACCCATCGCCCTTGCCCCTGCTGGCGCCGCTGCTCGGAACCCCGGACCCTGTGGAGCGCCGCATGGCCTCTTGGGCCATAGGCAAGTTCGCCCAGAACAAGGTGAGGGGAGAGTATCCGCTGCACAGGCTCATCGACCTGTTGACGGACGAGGACGAGGAGGTCCGCGAGAACGCCGCTTGGGCTTTGGGGGAGCTCACCAGCTCAGGTAAGGGCGAGGAGAGCGAGATAAGATCGCTGAACCTTCTCCTCGAGGACCCTTATCCACAGGTCCGAGGTATGGCGGCGTGGACGCTCGGTCGGCTGGCGGAGCGTTTGAAGATAGGCCATTACACCTCCATCCCACCCCTGCGCCACATGCTTCAGGATAATAGCTTGAATGCGCGTAAGAGCGCCATCTATGCCCTTGAGCGGCTCACCGCCTTGGGGATAAAGGAAAGGTGAGAAGACATCATCCAGTCACTTGGAGCTGAGCCCTTGGGACGGCCTTGTCTGATTGAATTCTGGAAAACTATTTGCTGTAAGGGACGTTAGGGTCTGAGCGAGAATCATGTTGAAATGCTTCAGGTGCGAATGGGAGGGGAAGGAGGAGGAGCTGGTAGAGAAACCGGGGAACCTTCAGTTCTACGATTATGTGGCCGCGAGCACCATGAAGATTGATGTCACTCGATCCGACCATCAATGCCCCAGGTGCGGTGCCATCCTGAAGAGCCACCGCTTGATCGGGGGCATGGTCTTCGACCAGTAGCACGCTGCCAGCAATGGTCGAGCTGATCGAGCAGGTCAGGACCGCCGAGCGAATTCGGCCTGGTCTTGTTCAGGATCAGTCCTTGGGATATTCGATGGACTTGAAACCGCAGGCCTGGGCCCGGTTCTTGGAGAGCATACCCGCCTCCATCCAGGCAGCATCGAGGACCGCTGCCGGAACGAGGCAGTTGGGGCTCATGCTCACGTTCCTGAAGCACACCCACACCCTGCCCTCCTTCTTGTCAGTGAGATCGCTCATCGTCAGCGTCCCGAGCTTATCGATGAACTCCCTGACGTTCTTGCAGTCCGTTTCGGCGCGGACCGTGAACTCCATCTCTGGCGACATCTCCACCTCGATGAGATGGGTCTTGTCGCATACCCTCATGTTGACCTTCACCTTGGAAGTCATGTTGCCCACCTATTTTTCGAGCAACGGCCGACCCGTCGCGGTGGCGCGCACCAAGATGGAGCTGATGAACTTCATCTCCTTGCCATATCCGTCCGAGAACTTGCGATCGATCCGGTCGATCTTGACCTTGATGTCCTCCGCTCTGGATGTCTCCAACTTCTCCCTCACATACCGCTCTGCCGTGCTCCTGGCGGACTGCAAGGCCTCTTCCAGGCGTCGATATTCCGAGGGAGACCCGAATTGCGTGAACACGATGAACTTGTCATCGCGCGGATAGACCTCGACCGTGATCGATTCCGATATCAGGCTGCAGACCGCTCCGACGGCGTTCCCGACATCGAAATGGGGGGGGATGATGACCTTGGCGTCCATCCGGTCCTCGAGGGGCTTCACCACTATCATCGCCGGCGCCCCGACCCCTATGAGGGGGCGGTCCAGCGACGCTTTCAAGGCCATGTGCGCGAACACCCTCTCCCCGGCGGCGGCATGGAGCATCTTGTCGGCGGCTTGGGATGATGCCATCAGACCCGCCTCGTCCGCCATGGTCTTAATCAGGACCTCCTCCCCCACGCGCGTCACCACCCGTTCCATTATCCGCTTCGCGAGGTTCTCTGGCGTGTCGTCCATCTTGGCCGCGAGGAGCTGCAACCCTATCTGGGAGGCTTCCTTATCTCCGACCACGAAGTCGCCATTGAGATGCATGATGTCCGTGGGTGTAAGGCCGGTGCAGAGCATGTTGCCACGGGCCATCAGTGCCATCAGCGTATCCTTGATCAATACGACGTCCTTTACCCCGTCCATGGTCTCGAACAGGCTGCGAGGCCCTTCGCGCGCGATGTAATCATAGACGATCGATTCGCTCTGAGAGAGGTTCCTCAAATTGCCCTTCCCGGCGACATAGAACGTGGTCTCCCCGTCTGCCAGCATGGCTAGCTTCAAATCCTTCCGCATCGAAGCGGCTATAGCGAGGGGGACGACCCGGTCTGGGCCGATGGTCAGGTCCCCGTTGGCTCCCATGCGCACCGCCGAGTCCCCACCGAGTCCGCAGGTCCACATGTCCAAGGCCTTGACCCGGGTCCTCCAGTGGCCGACCATGGCCCCGTCGAAGTTGATGCGCGGGAATCCATCGTCCAGATACGCGATGTCCGTAGATGTCCCACCCACATCGATAAGGATGCAGGTGTCAAGGCCGGCCAGCACCTTCCCCCCCATCAGGCTGGCTGCCGGACCGGACAGAATGGTCTCGACAGGTCGTTGCATGGCGGTCTCGATGGTCATCAGCCCGCCGTCCCCCTTGAAGACCAGGATGCGTGCCTGGATCCCCCTGTTCATCAACGAGGATTTGACGGACGCCAGGAAATCGTTTATGATAGGGAGGAGCTTGGCGTTGAGGGTGGCGGTCACCGTCCTTTCCTTGATGCCGAGTTCTCCGGTCAGGGTATGGCCCATCACCACTGGCAGGACCGTCATCTCTCTGATCATGTCTGCCGCCTCGCTCTCCTGCCAGGAATTGTAGACGCCAAAGATGCAAGATACGACCATAGCATCCACGCCCTGGCTTACCTCCCTGATGGCGTCTTTCAGCTCCTCCTTGTCCAGAGGCTCTACCGTCCGTCCGATGGAATCGAAGCCTCCTTTGATGAAGCGTGATTTCTTGCACCCGAGGTCCCAGTCCTTCTCCGGGCGCCAACCGATGCCTATCAGGCCGACCTCCCCGCCCCTGCCCTGGAGGATGGAGTTTGTGGCCAATGTCGTCGACAAGCCGACCAAGCTCACGTCCTCCTTCGAGAAGCCACCTTGGGCGAGCACGCCGTCCAATGCGCCCGTGATGCCGATCGCCAGGTCCTGGTACGTGGTGGGGGACTTCGCTTTGGCGATGACGCGGTTTGATTCGAGGTCCACGATCACCGCGTCAGTATATGTCCCGCCTGTGTCTATTCCTAGGCCTAACTTCACCGTCTCACCTGAGTTCACGCCGTTACTTACTTAGTAATATTTAATGAAAATTATATTTTAGTAAATTAATGTATTATGAACGACCAATTTGCTTTACTAAATGAATTAACCAGTAATGATTTTCTTAACATATGTGAATTGTTCGGGGACCACCTATCGGGTCGAGCTCGGCAGATGTTGAGGTAACAATGATAAGATTGATGCCTTCGCTTGGTCTAATCATACATATGTCGAAGGACGAGGAGCGCATCCTCACTAAGCATCCGCAGGGGAAGACGGGGGTCAGCATCAGCAAGGCGAAATATGATCTGATCAAGATGGGCCTCATCGATTGCCTCAAGGCCAAGCCATTGACGCAAGACGAGCTGATGAACTGCGTGACCAAGAGGCTCCAGAGCAAGTTCGAAGGATCCATGAAATGGTATGCGGAGAACGTCAAGCTGGACCTCGAGGCCAGGGGTGAGATCGAACGGGTAACGGGTAAGAAGAAGGAGACCTACAGACTTAGAAAGCAGAAGAATTGAAGCGCTCTACTCCTCGTCCTCGGTCTCTTCTTCTTCGGGCTCTTCCTCATCCACTGGCATGGATAGGAACTCGTCGATCTCTTCCTCCAATTGTATCAGAGCCTCTAGGGCCTTCTTCTTCTGCCCTTTCTCCACCATCTCCCGGATCGCACTGACGCAGTCCATGATGAAGAGCATCTCGTCATCGATCTCCTCGAACATCTCGTAGAGGCTGGCCATGTTCAGCACCTTAGGATTGCGATTGGGGCTTCGAGTTCAAAAAGCTTGGGTGCGCGAGGAGTGTCTCGGCCTTTGACGGAGATCGTGAAATTTAAAGTCCAGGCTCAATCACATACTTGCAGAAGTTATAGCTGGAGCCGAAGGTCTCGGCCTTGGTGACGCGCGCAGGCATGCCCATTCGCGTCTCGAATATCGCTTCCAGGATGCCCTCGTTCATAAGGCACAGCGTCTTGCCCACGTCTGGTGCCTTGGAGCAGTCGTACTCGTCCTTGATTATCAGCGTGACCGGGTGCAGGGCGTAGACGTTGACCTCGCCTAGCTCGTGGATCTTGAAGAACTCCTTTACCTCGCCGATGATGCCCTCTACCGTGTCCGACTTCATCCGCTTGGATATCTCCTTGCCGATCTGCCGCCCGATGTCCTTCAGCACTGGATCCATGTTGAAGCCAATGGCCTCCATGCCGATGACTATCGAGCGGATAACGCCCTTGAGGAAGGTCGACGGCGTGCCGACGCTCTTGGAGATCGTGTTCTCCACGTGCTTCATGAGGTCCTCGCGGGGCACCACCGATGAGCCGACCGGCCTTGAGACCAGATAGAATATCTTGCGGCGATTGTCGTCAGGGTCGTCGCGATAGCCGATCAGGCCTTCCTTGACCATCTTGTCCAAGTGCACGGATAGGGTGGACTGGGCCTTTCCGGTGAGTTGGGCGATCTCGCTGAGGCTGAGGTCGCGGCGCTGCAGCTCGCTGAGGATCTTCTGCCTCACTGGGTTCGATATCTGCCTAAGACCGGTGGTGGTGGAATAGACGTCGAAGGCGTCGGTCTTCTTCTCAGTCACGCTCTCCCCCCGCGCGGCTAAAGAATGCAGTGCTCCATATATAAATCATCTTCAGGGGCGGGTGATTCCAATAGGAATAGGGACAGGGCAGACCAATCTTTTTCTATGTGGGGTCGAAATTACAGGCGGTGATTGCTTGCGCATTCTGACCGAGCAGGGACCGAGGGATTACCGAGCTTTATGGATGCAGGGGGGGAAGTTGGTGATGATCGACCAACGCCTGATCCCAGAGCGGTTCCAGCTTGTGGAGTTCTCCTTGGTGGAGGAGGTTGCCAGAGCGATTAAGAACATGACCGTGAGGGGAGCCCCTGCCATCGGCGCCGCGGCCGCCTACGGCATGGCCTTGGCGGCCATCAATGGCCAGGATTTGGCATCCTCCGCTCATTTGCTGAAGGCGCAGCGTCCCACCGCCTTCGACCTCTTCTTCGCCGTCGACCACATGCTTGAAATGCTGTCGAAAGGGGAGGAGCCTGTCAAGGCAGCGAGCGATTACGCTGACTCGATCGTCGGCCGTTGCAGGCGCATCGGTGAGCGGGGCGAGAGGCTCATCGCCGAAGGCGCTAAGGTAATGACGCATTGCAACGCGGGAGCGCTAGCTACGGTCGATTATGGCACCGCTCTTGCCCCCATCAGGGTGGCCTGGAGGTCGGGCAGGCGCTTCTTCGTCTACGTCTCCGAGACCCGTCCCAGGCTCCAGGGGATGAAGCTCACGGCCTACGAGCTCAGGAACGAGGGCATACCCCATTCCATAATCGTGGATGGGGCCTCGGGGCACTTCATGCGTCAAGGCGTCGATCTGGTGATAGTCGGCGCCGACAGGATTGCGGCGAACGGGGACTTCGCCAACAAGGTCGGCACGTTCGAGAAGGCGGTGCTGGCCAAGGAGCTGGATGTGCCTTTCTACGTGGCCGCGCCCCTATCCACCTTCGACTTCGCCCTTGAGTCCGGGCGGGGGATTGTCATCGAGGATAGGGGGGAGGACGAAGTAACATTCATGGAGGGAAGGAGGATAGCGCCCGAAGGGAGCTCGGCCCTTAACCCCTCGTTCGATATGACCCCGTCGAAATACGTGCGGGGTTTCATTACCGAGGCTGGCATTCTACCGCCGAGGGACATCGGCAAAATCAAGGGGGACAGGATGTGAAGCGCGTCGAAGGAGAGGTCAGGAAGGATGTGGTGGACTTCGGAAAGGCGTTATATGCCAGGCGCCTCGTCACCGGCATGTCGGGAAACATCTCCGGCAGGATAGACGACAACGCCATCATCATCACCCCTTCTGGATATTGCAAGGGGCATTTGAAGGGCTTCGACCTGGTCCGGATGCTCATAGATAGCGGGAAGGTCACGGCGGGAGGGAAGCCTTCGATGGAGACTCCTTTCCACCTCGCCCTCTACAAGGAGGGGAAGGAGATTGGCGGAGTGGTCCACGCCCATCCTCTGCATTGCACCATACTCGCCTGTTCCGGCAGGACGGTGCGGACCGACCTCACCCCCGAGGGACTTCTATACTTGGGCAAGGTGGCCTTCATTCCCTACGCCACGCCCGGGTCCAACGAGCTCGCCGAGAACCTGCGGGCGGAGATGAAGGGACACGATGCCTTCATCATGGAGAACCACGGGGCCATAACGGTGGGAAAGGACGTGGCGGAAGCCTATTACCGCATGGAGACCTTGGAATACCTGGCGGAGATCCAGGTGATGGCCGAAGGGGTGGGCAGGTTGAAGGGCCTGGAGGATGGCGAGGTCCAGAAGATCCTTGGCATGGCCGAAGGGACGAAGAGGTGACTTGATGATCGTGGTTACGAAGTGGTTCGGGGTCTTCCTGTGCGACAAGGAGAGCGTGCGCAAGCAGCTTCTCTTCGAGAAGGACGCAAAGGGAATCGCGGAGAAGCTGGCCATAGCGCAAAGAGGCGGGATCCTTGAAGAGGAGGAGCACATCGCCTCGGGCTACAAGCGCCTAAGGGTGGCCGACGCCCGCCTTTCCAAGATTGGAAAGCCAGAGGTGTACGATTCTTCCTTCATCAAGGCAGAGGACTACGGCTACGACATGGCGCTGATGCAAGCGGTGATGGTGCAGTTGGGGAAGATGAGGACCCGGGAGCCCCTGTCCTCGGACCGCAGCCTGGTCCAGGCCATCAGGGCCATCGACGACCTGATCGAGACCGTCAACGTCATGTCAGAGCGGCTCCACGAGTGGTATGGCCTGCACTTCCCGGAGCTTGGCGATTATGCCAAGGACGAGAGGTATGCCGAGCTCATCGGACGCCATGGATACCGGGAGCAGATACTGAAGGCCATCGAGGTACAGCTCGAATCGGTGGGGGCGGAGATGCTGGACGAGGACATCGCCGCCATTCAGGACCTGGCCTTGATCGTCAGCGAGCTATACGAGACCAAGGGCCGCCTGGACGCCTACGTGCAGAGGACCATGGAGGAGCATGCTCCGAACCTGACCAGGCTGCTCTCGGCGAACCTGGGGGCGAGGCTGATCTCGCTCGCGGGAGGCCTGGGCCGCCTAGCCAGGCTGCCCTCCTCCACGGTCCAGCTGCTCGGCGCGGAGAAGGCCATGTTCTTGCACCTCCGGTCAGGGAAGGCGCCTCCCAAGCACGGCATCATCTTCCAGCACCCAGCCATCTACAAGGCGCCATATTGGCAGAGGGGGAAGGTCTCTCGGTCTTTGGCCTCCAAGGCCTCCATCGCGGCCAGGGTGGACTTCTACAAGGGGGAGTTCATCGGGGACAAGCTGGTGGAGGGCATGGAGAAGAGAATCAATGAGATCAAGGAGAAGTACCCGGAAGCGCCGAAGAAGGAGCGGCGGGCCGCGCCATCCAGACGGCAACATGGTCGGGGAGAGTATCGATCCAGAAAGAGTTAGGCTTATATCCTGCTCTGGCTCGCGGCCAGCTTCCTTGTTGATTAACAATAATTCCACTGTCATTCATCATAACGCCTCTAAAGAAGCTGCTAGGGCGGACCTTGCGGCGTTGTAGCTCCAGGCGTCGCTCGCCATGCCCAGCGAATTCCTGACAACGAAGGGGTTAGCCTTTGCGCTTGATGAGTAGGAGGGTCCGGACCGCCTCACAGCCCGAAGCACACGGCATCCCCGAATATCTAGCGATCGCTCTGCAATAGAGAAGAAAGCGATAGGGGAGGTTTGCGTCACTTCTTCTTGCGAATGAGTACCACGACCACAGCTATGACCACTGCCACTGCAACGATCCCGACCGCCAAGTAGAGCATGGTGCTAACGTCGGATAGAATGGTTGGTTCAGGTAAGACATCGCCCATCGTCAATCCATACCAATCCTCCCCTGTAGCAGGGAAGTTCGAGTCAGCGTATGCGTGACCCGCTAGCGCCGAGTTCGTATTGTCGATCCAATGATCGCCGACAACTATTGGAGCAGTAGGTCCTAAAAATGTTATCGAAGTCAAGGATGTGCAGCCGTTGAATGCATACACGTCGATGGCGGTGACGCCGCTTCCGATGTTCACGGAGGTCAATTTGGTACATAAGGAGAACGCACTTTCCCCGATTGTCGTGACACTGTCAGGGATGGTCGCGGAGGTAAGGGAGGTGCATGTTGAGAATGCATAGTTCCCGAGGGTGGTGACACTGTTGGGTATGGTCACGGAGGTAAGGTTGGTGCATTCAAAGAAAGCCCTATCACCAATCGAGATGATACTGTTGGGTATGATAACGGAAGTCAGGGCTTTGCAGTAGCTGAACGTATCATACTCTAGTGTCGTGACGCCATTAGGTATGGTCACGGAGGTCAGGTGGGTACAGAGGGTGAACGCTAAATTCCCAATTCTCGTGACACTGTCAGGGATGGTGATGGAGGTCAGGAGAGTGCAATAGCCGAACGCATTTTCCCCTATTGTCGTGACACTGTTAGGTATGCTCACAGAGGTCAGGTGGGTACAATAGAAGAACGCTGAAACCCCAATTGTCGTGACACTGTCAGGGATGGTCACGGAGGTAAGGGAGGTGCAGAAGCCGAACGCCATTTCATCAATGTAGGTGACGCTACTTGGTATTATGACTGACGTGATCAAAGCGCCATTATCAGTATTGAATGCATGTTGCCCGATGACCGTCACAGTATTCCCGTCCAAATTGGAGGGGATCGTTATCGCTCCGCCATTGCCAGTGTATCCTGTGATGGTGGCCACGCCAGGGCTACCGCTTGTGTAGGTCCAGTCTCCGGATTGGATTGTAAGTCCCCAGATAGGAGGAATCGCTGTACCGGGAACAGCGACTAAGAACGCACCAAGTAGAAGCAGAAGCATGAGCATTATAGAATTCCCACCTATTCCGAATTTCTTGCCCATTGAGGCAATCCACCTGAAATATCTACTCCGTTCTGCCTATTTT
>JAJRAN010000015.1 GCA_028682915.1 Methanomassiliicoccales archaeon
GCATGATGGCCTGAGCCTTCTTGATGTTGTCCTCTTTACGTCCCATGATACCACCTTGGTTCTGTTGGCTCAGCGCGCCGAGGACGCTACCCTCTCGGCCTCTTCCTTCTTGGTAATGGAGAAGGAGTTCATGTCGTTCTTCGAGGCCAGGATCAGCTCGTCCGCCAGGCACTCGTGGATGGGCTTGGTGTTCTTGAAGCTGGATTGGATGGCTCCCTTGGTGACATTGCGCAACGCGATGTCCAGCCTGCGGGACGGCGCCACGTCCACCGCCTTAGGCACGGAGATGCCGCCGAACTGCAGCCGGGTGATCTCCTCGCGCGGTGCGGCGTTCTCCAGCGCCTCGACCAGAACCTGTATCGGGTTCTTGTTGGTCTTCTTGGCGATGACGTCGAAGGCCTTCTGCGTGGTCCGGTAGGCCTTCATCTTCTTGCCGGTGAAGACCTCGGTGCGCATCATGTTGTTGATGAGGCGCTCGACGATGTTGAGCTTGGCCTTGCCGAACCAGCGTCCGGAGTGCCTGCCGTCGGAGTGAGGGACGACCGTGGGGTCCAGGTTGATGTACTTGGCCAGTCCGCCGTCTCTGACGACGACGTCCGAGCAACTGTACTTCCCGAAGAGCAACAGGTCCTTCTGCGGAGCGGCGGGAGCGGGCGAGCTTTCTTGAGGGTTTCCTTCCATCTTGCTCACCTCACCGGCTTCTCCTTACGTCCCCGGACGAGCTCGTTCAGGGACACGTTGTTGACCTGGATGACCTTGTATCGCACGCCGGGGATATCGCCGTAGGAACGGCCCATCCTGCCACCGATGCCTTCGACCATGACCTCGTCGTGCTCGTCGATGAAGTTGATGGCGCCGTCGCCGACCGCGAAGGCGGTGATCTGGCGCCCGTTCTTGATGAGTTGGATCTTGACGCACTTCCTGATGGCGGAGTTGGGCTGCTTGGCTTCGATCCCCACCTTCTCGAGGACGATGCCCCTGCCCTGGGGCGCGCCCTCCAGGGGGTCGGACTTCTCCTTGAGCTTAAGGATGCGCTTCTTATAGGAGCTGTCGCTCCACCGGTACTTCTGCCGGTCCTTCTTCAATTTTCTGGCCGTGTACATACCTCGTGCCATATATTCACCTTTCAATGGGAAGCGACGCCCTATTACGCTAGTCGTATTTAAGCGTTAAGGGTCCAGATGGGGGCTTCAGCAGACTGTCCTAAGCCCCTCGGTTATTAGAACCTTTTGCCCGCTCCAGTCAGAGCGCCTTTCGACCGCTCGCCGCGAGGGCATCATCGCTATTTTTCCTTATGCTCGGTTCGGTGCCGGATGAAGGTAAAACTTGAGCTGACGAATGAGCGCATTTCGTCAGACAAAGGGCAGACATTTTTATAGAGGGAGCGACAGTATACAACCCGGATGGGATCATGGCGGTCGAGCAGAGCTTAGAGAAGAACAAGCTGGCGCAGAGCAGCACAACGGAGGTCTCCCTGGCGACGGTCAACTCGGAGAGGGCCAGGCTGGAACGCTCCGAGGACCTGATACAGCTGACCTTGGCGGCGGTGGTGCCGGGCATAATCGCCATGATGCTCTATTCCTACTTCCTCATCCCCGACCTCCTGCCTTTCCTGTTCGTGCTGGCCGTCGCGGTGTCCGCGTTCATGCTCGTCCCCGCCAACAGCATGATGAGGCTGCACTACC
Source organism: Methanomassiliicoccales archaeon (assembly GCA_028682915.1). Classification (GTDB taxonomy): domain Archaea; phylum Thermoplasmatota; class Thermoplasmata; order Methanomassiliicoccales; family UBA472; genus JAJRAN01. Next base: position 1,686 of record JAJRAN010000015.1, read on the forward strand.
GCACCTGGAGCGTGGACTCCTTGATGCCCAAGCTCATGACCTCGCTGGTGGGGATGATATACATCCTCGTGGTCGCGGTATTCGCCATCTCGATGATGTCGCTCTTCGAGGGTCTCAACCCGGAGCGGCCCACCACCTTCGCGACCATCGGCGGCCTGTTGCTCTCGCTGATCGTGGTCATGGGCTACAGCTCGCAGACCAAGGACAAGTACCTCACGCGGGAGAAGCGCTTCTTCCCCCACCCGGTGGAGGCTATCGAGGAGCGGATCGCCATGAGGTTGGAGAGGCAGGGCCACAGGCACAAGAGGAACCAGGGCTCGGCCGGGACCGAGTTCGAGATCGAGGGCACGGACCTCCGCGTCCATGTCCGCAGGCTGCGCAAGACCCACTCCGAGGTCCTGGTCTGCAACATCAACGACTCGAACCGCGAGCACCTGGAGAGAATCAAGACCTGCATCGAGGGCGCCTAGGCCCTTCCCCTGGACTCGCCCTTGGCCAGCCCGCTGGCGATGATGTGGGCGACGCGCAACGGCTCGGGCACCGCGCCCCTGACCATTCCTTTCTTGATCATTTCCACCGCTTCGGGATAGCCCACGCCCGCGAGCGAGACGTAGATCGGCTTGTGGCCAGTATCGACCTCCAGCAGCTCCTTCCTACTCAGCACCTCTAGCCTCCGCTCCCAGTCGGGGAAGTGCTTCCGCAGGGCCGAGCCCATCCTCGCCAGGTCTGGAGGGTCGCGGGTGACGGTGATGACCGGGACGCCCGTCGCCTGATGGAGGGAGTCGATGTCCACCACGTTGAAGCCGCCCAGCGCCACCCCGTCGATCATGACCGCCTTGAGCTGGCGCTTGAAACGGGACCTTTGGACCATACCCTCCAGCGCGCGATTGGCGTCATCGCCGTCCACCGCGCACTCCGAGCGCAGCACCCCCTCGAGGTAATTGGGCAGGCGCATGACCACCCCCACGACCATGGCCCTCCCGCTATCGAACCTGAAGGGCGCGTCGTCCACCGCCAGAACGCGCACCTGCGCCTTCACCTACATCAGCCCCAGGTGCCCCGTTACCTTGTCGATGACGTCGTCCGGGGCGGGGCCTATGCCCAGGCAGGTGGTGGTGTTGGGGGGCAGCTCCGTCAATCCAGCATCGGTTATCAGCGACGTCACCAGGCCAGCGTCCTCCGCCTCCACCTTCAGGCGCAGCAGCTCGCCCAGCGAGGCGACCTTGACCACGACCTTCTTCTGACCCTCCGAGTACCAGCGCTCGAACCATTCCGGCTTCCTCCTCTTGGAGGCGAGGGCGCAGTTGACCGCGGCGTGGGCCACCTGGACCGCCAGCTTCCCCGAGGAGAGCTTGAGGTCCTTCCTCACCACTATGACCATCTTGTTCTCGAACTTCTGCATCCGGCTCCAGTGTGCATCGCTGGCCCGCTTCTTTATTCTTTTCGATGGAGGGCGTCGAAGGATTAATAAACGGGCCGACCTTCCTTCGCACGATGCTCGAGCTACTGAAGAGGGACGGCCTGGCCAGG
>JAJRAN010000005.1 GCA_028682915.1 Methanomassiliicoccales archaeon
CACAAGGACATCCGGACATATGGCTTCAGGGAGCAGCTTTACAAGGAGGCCGGACAGCTCGGCGTCAACTTCATCAGGATGAGCGAGGGCACGATGCCCGAGATGTCCAAGGAGGGCGAGGCCCTGAGGATGAGCGCCTTCGACACCGCCTTGGACGCCCCGATAGAGGTCCATCCGGACCTGGTGGTGCTCTCCACCGGGATCCGACCCAACGAAGGGAACGAGGAACTGGCCAAGATGCTCAAGGTGCCCCTGAGCAAGGACGGCTTCTTCCTGGAGGCGCACATGAAGCTCAGGCCGGTGGACTTCGCCACCGAGGGAATATTCCTGGCCGGGGCGGCCCATTGGCCCAAGTTCGTCGACGAGGTCATCGCGCAGGCCTCCGGTGCGGCTACGCGGGCCACCATGGTCATCTCCAAGGAGTTCGTGGAGACGGAGGGGATCACAGCGGCGGTGAACCCGAACCGGTGCACCGGCTGCGAGCTCTGCATCCAGGTCTGTCCGTTCGGCGCCATAGACAAGGTCGACGGCAAGGCGAAGGTCAACGAGGCGCTGTGCAAGGGCTGCGGCACCTGCAACGCGGTCTGTAAGTCCGGCGCCATAAGGCAGAAAGGGTTCCGGGACGAGCAGATCATCGAAGTGATCGACGCCCTACTCTGCGAGGAGGGGTACGAATGAGCGCGACTCATGCCGAGAAAGGAACGGGCGAGATACCATGCGCGGAGGGCGAGCAGTTCGAGCCGAAGATCGTCGCCTTCCTCTGCAATTGGTGCTCCTACGCCGGGGCGGACCTGGCGGGCGTATCGCGCCTGCAGTACCCGACCAACATCAGGATCGTGCGGGTGATGTGCTCGGGAAGGATATCGCCCATGCTCGTGCTCCGCGCCCTGAAGGACGGCGCCGACGGCGTGCTCGTATCCGGTTGCCATCCAGGCGACTGCCACTACCTCAAGGGCAACCTGTACACGAGGCGGAACCTGCAGCTCCTGAGGAGCATGATCGAGTACATGGGGATCGAGCCGGACCGCTTCCAGATGAGCTGGGTCTCGGCCAGCGAGGGGGGGAAGTTCGCGGACGTGGTCAAGACCACCGTGGAGAAGGTAAGGAAGCTGGGGCCGAACACGAAATTCAAGGTCAAGGAAGAGCGAGAGGGGGGTGAGTGACCTGAGCGATGAGAGGATCCGCGAGGAGGCGAAGAAGGCCCTGCGGGAGAAGGGGCTGAAGTGCGTGATCGGCTGGAGCGCGGAGGGAACGCCCACCTTCGCATCGACGGAGGAGGAGATCGACAGGCTCTCTTTCAACCGGTCCTGCGTCAACAACCTGGTGCCCTATCTCACGTACGAGATACGCAGCCAGCGGGGAAAGACGCGCGATGGCAAGGACAAGGTTGTCGTGCCGGTCGGGGTGGTGGTCAGGGGCTGCGACTCCAAGGCCCTACTCCTGCTGCTGAACGAGAAGATACTCGCCCGCAACGAGGTCTTCATCATCGGGGTGCCGTGCAGCGGGGTGGTGGACCCTCGCGCGGGAGGCGCCCTGTTCAGGAAGTGCGTGAAGTGCGCCATGCGCAACCCCGTGGTCTTCGACGTGCTGGCCTCGGAGACGGTCCAGGAGGACGAGAAGGACTACAGCGAGGTCGAGGCCATCGAGAGGATGTCCCAGGAGGAGCGCTGGGCGCTCTGGGAGGAGATCCTCGGGGACTGCATCCGGTGCCACGCCTGCAAGCGCTCCTGCCCTGTCTGCTATTGCGACGAGTGCCTGCTCGATCCGACGGACGTCGCCATCAAGCCGGACACCACCGCCGAGGAGAAGGCCCACAGGCCGTTGTGGGTGGAGAGGTCCGTCAACGTCCCGGAGAACCTGGTGTACCATCTTGCGAGATTACCCCACCTGGTCGGGCGATGCGTCGACTGCGGCGAGTGCGAACGGGTCTGCCCGAGGAGGCTGCCCCTGAGGCTGCTGACCACCAAGCTGGAGAAGGACGTCAAGGAGATATTCGACTACGAGGCGGCCAAAGAGGAGGGCCAGAAGCCGCTGATCGCCATGTCCTGCATGGAGGACGAGAACGGGTTCATCATGTGACGGGGGGATGAGATGAGCAAGAGCATTCTGAGGAAGGACAAGGTGGCCGAGGCGCTCAGCGCTCTCGGCAAGCAAAGCGTGGTCTACGCCCCCGTCAAGAACAAGCGAGGCATCGTGGAGTACAGGGAGCTGGGGAAGAGCGCGTCCGCAGCCGAGATCGAGCTCGACGGAAAGCCGGACACTCCGCCCAAGGCCATAATCTTCCCGCAGACCGAGGTCCTCCTGACCTACAGGAAGGACAAGGACGGCAAGTTCGAGGTCACCCCGGCCAGGCCGGACGAGAGGGAGAAGGTCATATTCGGGGTGAGGCCCTGCGACGCCATCGGCATCGCGGTCATGGACAAGGTGTTCTGCGGTGGCAAGTTCACCGACCCCTACTACAAGGCGAGGCGCGAGAAGGTCACCATCTTCAGCATCGCCTGCGACGGCCCCATGGACTCTTACTGCTTCTGCCCTTCGACCGGCGGCAGCCCGGCGGCGACGGAGGGAAGCGACGTGATGATGTACGACGTCGGCGACTCCTACTACGTCGAAGGCGTGACCGAAAAGGGGAAGAAGGCCCTCGAGGCGCTGAAGGGGCAGCTCGGCAAGCCGTCCCCGGAGCAGGAGGGGAGGAAGGAGGCCATCGTGGAGAAGGCCAAATCCGGGGAAGGATTCACTCGGAAGATCTCCGCCGAGTCGATAGCCAAGCTGGACAACTCCTTCGACAGCAAGTACTGGGACGACGTGGCCAGGAGATGCCTGAGCTGCGGCGCCTGCACCTACTATTGCCCGACCTGCCACTGCTTCGACATCAACGACGAGAAGGGAGGGGAGAGGGTGCGGACCTGGGACTCCTGCCAGTTCGGGATCTTCACCATGCACACCTCGGGCCATAACCCCAGGGCGGTGAGGGCCCAGAAGCTTAGGAACCGGTACTATCACAAGTTCAAGTACTCCAAGGACAACATCGGCCGCTACCTGTGCGTCGGCTGCGGCAGATGCATAGCGCTCTGCCCGGCCAGCCTGGACATCACCAAGGCCATCAGCGAGGTGAAGTGATGACCAAGAACGACTACCTCCCGCAGATCGCCGAGATCGTCAGCATCACTCAGGAGACGACGGGTGAGAGGGCGGTCAAGACCTTCAGGGTCGCCTTCAAGGATAAGAACTACAAGATGGAATGGAGGGCGGGCCAGACCTGCATGGTGTCGGTGTTCGGCAAGGGCGAGTCGATGTTCGCCATCTCCTCCTCTCCGACGAAGGGCTACATCGAGTTCAGCGTGCAGCGCATGGGCCGAGTGACCGAGAGGTTGCACCAGATGCAGGTGGGGGACGAGCTGGGCATCCGCGGGCCTTACGGCAACGGCTTCCCGGTGGAGCAGTGGAAGGGCAAGAACATCTACTTCATAGCGGGCGGCGTGGGAATGGCCCCGGTCCGGGCGGTCATGAACTACGTCGTGGACAACAAGAAGGACTACGGCGAGCTGCACCTGCTCTATGGCGCCAGGAGCTCGCGCGACCTCTCCTACAAGGCGGAGATCGACGCGCTGGAGCAGGGCGGGGCGATCGACGTCCGCAGGACCATCGATGTCGCTGAGCCTGGATGGCTGCCAGTCGACAACGCCAACCCGGACAACACCAAGTTCGATCCTTCGACCAGGAAGTTCACCGGGTTCGTGGCCACCATCGTCACGGCGATGAAATGCAACCCCGAGAACGCGCTGGCGGTGATCTGCGGCCCACCAATCATGATCAAGACCTGCATCGGCAGCCTTGCCAAGCTGGGCTGGAAGGACGAGCAGATCTACACCACCCTGGAGAACAAGATGAAGTGCGGCATAGGCAAGTGCGGTAGGTGCAACATCGGCGGCGTCTACGTATGCGTGGACGGCCCGGTGTTCACCTACGCGCAGGTGAAGAAGATGCTGCCCGATCAATAGGGACCAGGCTCACTTCCTCCGACCGTCTCGATGGTCTATGCCCCGATTATATCGCATCATCCCGTAGTAATCGGTCGGGCCTTCCTTATCATTAGCGGAGCCTGGCCCACCGCCCTCCTCTCTGAGCGACAGATCGACCTCCTGTTCCTCGATCGGCTGATCGAGCTCATTTTGTTCAAGGAACTTGAGTATCAAAGCGCCAATGAGCAGCGTTAACAGGATCACAGGAATCAGACCGAAGACCAGGGTCAATCCCATCGCCTCTATCCCATCCTTGCTTGGGAGGAACGCCCAAAAGATGGAGTAGACTATCATCACGCTCAATATGAGCGAGCCGATGGCCACCAGCGCCTTGATTCCGAACGTTGCGAGGGCTCCTCTCATCTTCCCCTTTGCATGATTGGGTCCTTCTTACATAGGCTTTATGTCGGTAGGGGCATTCCACTGAGATGAGCATGAGGACCGAGGCGAGAGATAGGAGGGGGTCCCCACAGGCCATATGGAAGGAGTGGGACATAGTCGACGGGCGCAGGGCCAACGCCATGGTCATCATCCTCAGGACCGTCGGCTGCTGGTGGTCCCGTAAGCAGGGCTGCCTCATGTGCGGCTACAACCAGGCTGCCAGCGAATCAGGCATCGGGGAGGAGCAGCTGCTCAGCCAGTTGGAAGCCGCCAAGCTCAAGTTCCAAGGGGAGGAGATGGTCAAGATCTACACCTCCGGAAGCTTCCTGGACGACAGGGAGGTCCCCCAAAGCACGCGGAAGCTCATCCTGGAGGCATTCTCCTCCTGCCAGCGCATCCTTTTTGAGAGCCGCCCCGAGTTCGTGACCGAGCGAAGCCTTTCCGACCTTCCTGTTGAAAAAGTGGAGGTCGCCCTGGGCCTGGAGAGCGCGGACGACCTCGTCCTTGGGAAATGCATAAACAAGGGGTTCGGGGTCTCCGACTACGAGAGGGCGGCCAGGTTGATCAAGGGCAAGGGCATGCGGGTCCGCACCTACCTGCTCCTGAAACCTCCCTACCTGACGGAGAGACAGGCGATGCTGGACACACAATCCTCCATACGATTCTCGTCCAGGTTCTCGGACAGCATCTCCGTCAATCCGGTCAACGTCCAGAGGGACACCTTGGTGGAATCGCTGTTCAGACGGGGCGACTATCGCCCGCCCTGGCTCTGGTCGTTGGTGGAGGTGCTCCGGGAAGGGAGGTCGGCAACGGGGGTGAGGGTTTTCTCCTCGCCTAGCGGGGCCGGCACGCCCAGGGGGGTGCACAACTGCGGCAAGTGCGACGCGGCGGTCATGGCCGCGGTCGAGCGGTTCGCCTTCAGCCAGGACCAGAAGGAGTTCGAAGGCCTGGACTGCGAGTGCAAGGCCAGATGGAGGGCGCAGCTCGAGCTCCAGGACGCCATGGGCACCTCGGTGGACGTCGACCGCCATCTCGCCGACGGCCTCGGCCTCGATTGATTTTTTATCTTCGATGGCGATAATGGCAGCATCGGAAGGGATCGCATGGAGTACGAAGTGAAGAAGGGTCACTATCCTAAGATAGAGGGGGATGGGCTGAAGGACATCATGGGCATGACCTTCGGCGGCGTCAAGGTGGAGGGAAACAAGCTCGTCTCCTCATACGGAGCGATAACCAAGGTCGAGGTGAAGGTGCTGAGCAAGACCGCCTTGGAAGTGGCATCGGAGACGGACAAGACTCGGCCCTTGGACGTTCAGGCGGACACCATCAAGCGCTGGAACACCTTCCTGGAGCAAGCCACCGGATTCACGTCGAAAGAGAGGTCCAAACGCCTGCAGAAGAAGGCCAAGGAAGGCAAGCTCTGAGGACGGACGGGCAAATTGTAGTGTTGCATCACCCTTAATGTACGGCCCGATAATGCATTCATGCAGCGCAGGTTGAGGAAACAAGCATGGACAAAGCGAGCTCAGGTGACGTGGTTACCGCTCAGCCAAGCGGCGTGGCAAAGAGGTATCTGGTGGAGGGGGAGAACCTCCACTGGCAAGGTAAGCCCGCGACCATCGTGATCGTGGGACGGGGGGTCCTGCTCACCGCTCTTGCCCTTGTTTTCGCGCTCTGCCTATGGCTCGGGCCCAAGGACCTGGCGGCTATCGCCATCGCCCTGGTGGCCTGCGTCCTCATGATGATCACGGACACGCGGTACGGCCTCATCGCTGGAGCTGTGGGGATCGTAATCATCCTGATCATGTGGGCGATGGGAACGGACGGCCTATGGGTTTGGCTGATCCTCTTCCCTCTGATCTTCTCCTTGATCTATCTGCTAGCGAACATCATCTATTTGGGAAGGGTGCTCTTCATCATCACTGACCGGCGCATCATCACCCGGTACGGTATCTTCAGCCTAAGATATGCCGAGCTGGACATCGAGCGGATCCAGAACATCACGGTCCTCCAGCCTTGGTACGAACGGCTGCTCGGGTACGGGGACGTGTTCTTCGCCACCGCCGGAGAGCAGGGCGGCATCGACTATCAGAAGCCTGGGATCAAGCTCATGAGCGGCGGCGCGGTGACCTGGGAGGACGTGAGCAAGCCCTTCGAGGTCGTGCACAAGGTGAACGACATCACGCACTCGGGGAGTAGGACGCAGAGCGAAGGAAGGACGGCGTCCTCGGGCATCAGTGATGCCGAGGTCAGGCTCAGGCAGCTGAGCGATCTGAGCACCAAGGGGCTCATATCCCAGCAGGAATACCAGCAGAAGAGGGATGAGATTCTCGGGAAGATTTGAGCAGACCCTATTGCCGGGCTGGTTAGCTCCGTCCTGTCGCGGATGTCGGAGAGGATCGTTGATGGGCACGGCGGAGAGGACCCAGATGCGCTTACCTGATGAAACCGCCCTACCGAACAGCTTATATATGAAAACCATTATGCGAGATTGCTCAACGCGCTGAGGACGTTCGACCAGACCCCATGGGCAATGCGTCAGCACCCCTCTACCGCCAACCTACCATTCTGGCTGGCTGAAACGGTGTCACGGTCGAAGGTTCAGGAAAAATGCACTCTTGCATGCGTTAGCGAACAGAGAGTGTACTCTCTCGCAAACAGCGAAGAGGGGGAACCATGTCAAACAAGAGACGTCCCAAGAAAGGATCGCACGGGTACTCGCCCCGAGTAAGGGCGAAGCGCCAATTCCCCAGGCTAGATGCCTGGCCAGAGATCAGCGAAGGCCCGAAGGTGCAAGGGTTCGCCGGCTACAAGGCCGGGATGACCCACGCCTTCATCGTCGACTTCCGATCACAGAGCACGACCGCAGGACAGGAGATCAAGGTCCCGGTCACTGTGCTCGAGGTGCCGCCCATGAAGGTCGCGGCCGTAAGGATCTACGAGAACACCCGCTACGGGCTCAGGACCGCGGGAGAGGTATGGTCCTCGGGAGTGGACGACACGCTTAGCCGACTTCTGCCCATACCCAAGGAGGTCAAGGCGGAGGCCGCCTGGGAGAAGCTGCAGGATGTGGACATCGAGGACATACGCGTCCTGGCCTACACCCAGCCCAAGCTGGTCAAGGGCGTGCCCAAGAAGAAGCCCGAGCTCATGGAGCTGCGCATCGGCGGCGGCAGCATGGACTCCCGGCTGGAATACGCCAAGGGCCTGCTGGGCAAGGAGATCAGCATCACCGATTTCACCAAGGACGGCGCCATGATCGACGTGGCGGCCATAACCAAGGGCAAGGGCTTCCAGGGAGCCATCAAGCGCTGGGGCCTCAAGCTGCTGCACCACAAGAACAGCAAGCACCGCCGCATGATAGGCACCCTGGCGCCCAAGCGCCCCGGGTACGTGCGCCCCACCGTCCCCCAGGCCGGCCAGGTCGGCTACCATCAGAGGACGGAGATGAACAAGCGCATCATCAAGATCGGCCAGACCGGAGAGGAGGTCAACCCCAAGGGCGGCTTCCTCCATTACGGGCAGGTCGTCAACCCTTACGTTCTAATACACGGGTCCGTGCCCGGCCCGACCAAGCGCTTGGTCCGGCTGCGCGACCCCGTTAGGAAGACCGCTCCGCTCAAGGAGGCGCCGAACATCGTCTACGTCTCCACCGAGAGCAAGCAGGGGGCGTAATCCATGACCGGAAAGAATGTCAACGTGTACTCGCTGAGCGGCGAGGTGGTCAAGGAGGCCGAGCTTCCCTCCGCCTTCAGGACCAGCTACCGCCCGGACGTCATAAGGAAGGCGGTAGTCGCCGAGGAGTCGAACAAGAGGCAGCCCTACGGTGCGATGTTCGAGGCGGGCATGAGGCACGCCGTGTCCACCTGGGGCAAGGGGAGGGGCGCGGCCCGCGTGCAGCGCCTGTCCCAAGGGTCGAAGGGAGCGGAGTCGCCCAACAACGTGGGCGGCAGGCGCGCCTTCCCGCCCAAGCCGGAGAAGTCCTGGGAGCTCAAGGTCAACCGCAAGGAGAGGACCTTGGCCCGCTGGTCCGCCCTGGCAGCCATGTCCAACGACGCCATGGTGAAGGGACGTGGGCACCAGTTCAAGGAGGGGCTCACCCTGCCCATAGTCTTCGAGGACTCGGTGGAGGGCCTGGAGAGCACCGCCGCGGTGATGAAGGCCCTGGAGTCCGTAGGGGTCCAGGATGATATCGCCCGCGCCAAGGACAGCAAGAAGGTCCGCCCTGGCAAGGGGAAGATGCGCGGCCGCAGGTACAAGTCCTCTCGGTCCTTGCTCATCGTCGTCTCCAACAAGGACGCGCCGATCTTCAAGGGGGCGAAGAACCTGGCGGGAGTGGAGGTAGTGGCCCCGGAGCAGCTCAACCCCGGGACCCTGGCCCCAGGAGGGGACGCCGGCCGATTGGCGGTGTTCTCCGAGGCCGCCCTGAAGAAGGTAGGAGAGTGGTGAGCGTGTCCAACCTAGACAAGATCCTATTGCACCCGTACGTGACGGAAAAGACGATGAACCACATGACCGGGACGCCCACCCTGGACTTCAGGGACGGCAACCGCCTGGAGTTCATAGTGAGGCGAGACGCGAGCAAGTCGGAGATCAAGGCCGCCTTCGAGAGGCGCTTCGACGTCAAGGTCGCCCGCGTGTGGACCAGAATCGACGAGGAAGGAAAGCATGCCATCATCAAGCTGGCGGAAGGATACTCAGCCGAGGACGTCGGCATGAGGATCGGGGTGTTCTGAGGTGGGATGAATGGGAAAACAACTCAGACAGCAAAGGCGCGGGAAGGGCGGACCGGTCTATAGGTCCCCCAGCCACAGGCACATCGGCGCCGTCAAGCATCCCGAGGGGGCTAACGTCTCCGGCAAGATACTGGACATAGTGCACGCCCCCGGCCGCATGGGCCCCTTGGCCCTGGTAGAGTTCTCGGGCAACGTGCAGAACGTCCTCGCAGCGGAGGGCATGATGGTCGGTCAGGAGATCATGGTGGGCGCCAGCGCCCCCGTGGCCTCAGGCAACGTGCTTCCCTTGGCAGTGCTGCCAGAAGGCACCTTGGTGCACAACATCGAGGGCCGCCCCGGGGACGGGGGAAGGTTCATCAGGACCTCCGGCTGCTCCGCCACCGTGGTCAGCAGGGGCGAGAAGGTCGTGGTGCTCATGCCTTCCGGAGCCTTCAAGACCTTCGACCCCAGGTGCCGCGCCTCCATCGGAACGGTGGCGGGCGGGGGGCACGGGGAGAAGCCTTTCGGCAAGGCAGGCAACAAGTTCCACGCCTACCGCTCCAGGAGCAAGGCGTACTTCAAGGTGAAAGGTATCGCGATGAACGCGGTCAACCACCCGCACGGCGGTGGCGGCCACCCGCATGTTGGTAAGCCCAGCACCGTGAGCCGCAACGCCCCGCCCGGGAGGAAGGTCGGCCGTCTGTCGCCGCAGAAGAAGAAAAAGGAGAAGTGATCCTAATGGCTGAGGAGAAACCGCTCACGGGGACCAAGGCCTCGAGGAGGAAGCAGAGGAAGAAGAAGGGAGCGATCACGGCGAGGCGCAAGAAGGAGTTCACCTATCGCGGCTTCACCATG
>JAJRAN010000010.1 GCA_028682915.1 Methanomassiliicoccales archaeon
GCGTAGAAGTGGGCGATGTGGGAGTGCACGTAGTGCGCCGCATAGAACAGCTCCCTGAGCTTCTTCGCCGTTTCCGGTGGATCCACCTTGTACACTCCATCCAATGCCTTGGTGGAGCACAGGTGGTGCGCTCCCGGGCATACGCCGCACAGCCTGGAGGTCAGCTTGTTCATGTCCTCGGCGGCCCGGCCGATGCAGAAGCGCTCGAAGCCGCGCAGCTCCGGCACCTGCCAGTAGGCGTTGGCCACGTTGCCGTTGTCATCCAGGAATATCTCGATCTTGCCATGGCCCTCCAGCCTGGTGATGGGGTCGATGGTTATGCGCTTGGATTCCGATTTCGCGGTCTTGTCGAATATCTCTGGGCTCATGGTGCGGCCTCCTTCTTGACCCTCGGTCTTTCCTTGACGGACCTCTTGATGATGCTCTTGGGCATGGTGTAGCAATAGAACGTGCCCATCGGGTCCTTGACCTGGGTCATGATCTTAAGGATGTCCTCCTCGGACATCTGGGTCTCCTTGTCCTGGACCTTGTAGATGGACGCCAGCGCGCTGAGCATCGAGCCGCCCTGGTCCTGGACCTGGTCGGTCGGGCCCATGCAGCCGCGGCAGGGCTGGTTGCCCTCGAGGCACTTGGCCCCGCAGCCGGCGCGGGTCGCCGGCCCCAGGCAAATGACGCCCTGCTCGAGCATGCACTTCTGGGGGTCGATGTCCACCTCGAAGGCGCTGTGTACGGCGTCGATCTGCTTCACCGTCTTCTTCCTGGTGCACTCGTCGCAGAGGGTCTTGTTGGAGGCGATCATCGCTCCCTTGGGCGGGAGGGGCGCTCCGTTCTTGACGTGGTTCTCGACGATCCCCAGGAACTGGTTGATCAGGTTGGTGGTGGGCGGGCAGCCCGGCATGTAGTAATCGACATCGATGACCTGGTCGAGGGTCTTCACGGTGTTGTAAAGCACTGGTAGCTCCAGGTCCCCGTACTTGGTGTGCGTCTCGTGCTGCGGGAAGACCGGGTCCTTGGCGCCCTGCTGGTCCGAGGAGGGCGTCTTGGTGTACACGTACTCCAACACCTCCTTGGCGCTGGTCAGGTTGGCGAGCCCGGGCACCCCGCCGTAGCAGGCGCAGGAGCCGAAGGAGACGATGATCGCCGACTTCTTCCTGAGAAGCTTGGCGACGTGCTCGTTCTCCGAGTTCCTGATGGCGCCGTTGTAGAGGGTCGCGGTGATGTACCCGTCCGGCATGGCCTCGACGTCCTTAAGCTTGGTGTCGACGGCGATGGGCCAGAAGGCGATGTCCGCGATCTCGGCCACACCGAGGATCTTCTCATCTATGTCCAAGAGGGCGACGTCGCAGCCTCCGCAGCCCGCGCCCCAATATTGTGCTATCTTTATTTTGGCCATTGGTTTCACGCTCCTCAGTGTTCCTCCACTTGATCCTCCTTCAGAGGATTGGGCCCGATCTCCTTGATCTCCTTGACGAAGTCGGTGATGGTCTGCTGGAACTTCGGGCCCTCCGAGGCCGAGACCCATTCCAACTTCAGGCGGTCCGGGTCGAAGCCGTATTGCTCCAGGAGCATCCGCAGCAGGGCTATCCTGCGCCTCGTACGATAGTTTCCGCCGATGTAATGGCAATCGGCGGGGTGGCATCCCAGCACCAGGACGCCGTCGGCACCCTTGGAGAAGGCCCGGAGGACGAACTCCGGGTCGACCCGCGCCGAGCACATCGTTCGGATGACGCGGAAGTTGGTGGGCATCTGCAGCCTGCTCACGCCGGCCAGATCCGCCCCGGCGTAGGAGCACCAGTTGCAGCAGAAGGTGATTATCAAGGGCTGCCAGTCCTCGCCCTCCTTGGTGGCGGTCTTCTGCACCGTGGTCGTGCTCATTTACTTCCCCCCCGTGAAGGCGGCGTCGATGATGGCGTACATCTGGTCATTCTTGAATCCCTTCTGCTCCATGGCGCCGGACGGGCAGGCGGCCACGCAGGCGCCGCAGCCCTTGCACAGGCCCTCGTTGATGACGGCCTTGCGCTTATCCGGGTTGGACGGGTCCTGGACGATGACGATGGCCTTGTACTCGCAGACCGGATCGCAGATGCCGCAGCCGTTGCACACGTCATCGTTGACCGCGGCGATTATGCCCTCGGTCTCCAGCTGGTCCTTGGAGATTATGGTCATGGCCCTGGCCGCCGCGCCGGAGGCCTGGGCGATCACCTCGTCGATGAACTTCGGCCAGTGCGCCAGCCCGGCCAGGAATATTCCCTCGGTGGCGAAGTCCACCGGACGCAGCTTCATGTGCGCCTCCAGGAAGTAGCCGTCCTTGCTGCCGCAGACCTTCATCAGCTTGGCGATCTCCACGTTGTCCGGGTTGGGCCTCACCCCCGTGCTGAGCACCAGGGCGTCGGGCTTGAGCAGGACGTCCTCGCGCAGCATCACGTCCGGCACCACGATCTCGAGGTTGTCTCCCTTCTTCTCCAGCTTGGGCATGGTGCCCTCGGGGAAGCGGAGGAAGTTGACCCCCAGTTGGCCGGCCTCCCGGTACAGGTCCTCGCGGAAGCCATAGGTCCTGATGTCCTTGTGCAGGACGTAGACGTTGGTCGTGGGGGACTGCTTCTTGATCTCGATGGCGTTCTTGATGGCGTGGGCGCAGCATATCCGGCTGCAGTACTTCACCTGCTCGTTCCTCGAGCCCACGCACTGGATCATCACCACGTTCTTGCCGTGGAAGGTTTTGTGGGCAAGCTTGTCCTCGAGCTCCAGCTGGGTCATGACCCTCGGGTCCTGGCCGTAGAGGTACTCGGTGGGCTTGTACTCCAGGCCTCCGGTGGCGGCGATGATCGTCCCCGCGTCCAGCTCCACGTCCTTCAGCTTCACCTTGAAGTTGCCGATGAAGCCCGTGACGTCCTTCACCTCGTTGTTCAGGTGCACGGTAATGTTCTTGGACTCCCTGATCCTCTTGATCAGGTGGTCCATGTGGTCCTTCGGCTTCATTCCCCCTTCCACGAGGGGGAGCTTGGCCAGATAGCCGCCGAGATGCCCGGTCTTCTCGACCAGGTGCACGCTGAAGCCCTGGTCCGCGATGTCCAGCGCGGCCGTCATGCCGGCGAGGCCACCTCCGATGACCACGGCGGCGTGGTTGACCTCCAGCCTGGAGGTCTTCAACGGCTCCAGCAGCCTGCTCTTGGCCACGGCCATGCGGACGAGGTCCTTGGCCTTCTCCGTGGCCTTCTCCGGCTCGTGCATATGGATCCACGAGCACTGGTCGCGGATGTTGGCCATCTCGAAGAGGAAGGTGTTCAGGCCCGCCTCCTTGATGGTGTTCTGGAACAAGGGCTCGTGGGTGCGCGGGGTGCAGCTCGCGACCACCACGCGGTTGAGGTTGTTCTCCTTGATCTTCTCCTTGATCCTCTCCTGCGCGTCGGACGAGCAGGTGTAGAGGTTCTCCTCGGCGTAGACCACGCTGGGCAAGGTCTTGGCGTACTCCACCACCTTGGGCACCTTCACCGTCCCTCCGATGTTGATGCCGCAGTGGCAGACGAAGACGCCGATCCTCGGCTCCTGGCCTTCGACCGCTATCTCCTCCGGAAAGGACTGCTTCACCACCAGGGTGTTCCTGGCCGGGGCTATGATGGCGCCGGCCTTGGACGCCACTCCCGAGGCTTCCGCGACGGAGGTGGGTATGTCCTTGGGGGCGGCGAAGGCCCCGCTCACGAAGATGCCGGGGCGGGAGGTGCTCAGCGGGTCGTAGATGGATGTGTCGCAGAACCCGTGCTTGTTGAGCTTGATGCCCAGCCGCTTCGCCAGCTTGTCCGCGTCCTCTGGGGGCTTCAATCCCACGGAGAGCACTACCATGTCGAAGTCCTCGCTCCTGCTCTCGCCCTCGTAGCTGTAGCGGAGGGTGAGGTTCTTGGTCAGCGGGTCCTCCTCCACGGAGGCGACCCTGGCGCCGCGGTACATGGTGATGCCGTACTCCTTCTCGGCCCTCTCCCTGTAGTCCTCGAACTCCTTGCCGACGGCACGTATGTCCATGAAGAAGATGTAGGGTTTGAGGCCCTCGGTGTGCTCGCCGGCGATGATCGCCTCCTTGATGGCGTACATGCAGCAGACGCTGGAGCAGTAGGTGTTGCCCACCTTCTCGTCCCTGGAGCCAACACATTGGATGAAGGCTACCTTCTTAGGGACCTCCCCGTCCGAGGGTCGTAGGACCATGCCGAAGAAGGGGCCGGTGGCGCTCAGTATCCTCTCGAACTCGATGCTCGTGACGACGTTCTTGTAGCTGCCGTAGCCGTACTCCTTCTTGAGCCTGGCGTCGAACTCCTCGAACCCGGGGCAGAGGATGACCGCCCCAACCGGGATCTCGAGGGCCTCGCTCTTCTTGTCGTACACGATCGCCTTGGCCTTGCACTCCTCGTGGCAGATGCCGCAGCCGATGCACTTGTTCTTGTCGATGCAGAAGACCAGGGGCACGGCCTGGGGGTACATCACGTAGATGGCCTTGCGCTTCTTCATCCCCTCGTTGTACTCGTCGCTGGTCTCGATGGGGCACTTGATCGCGCACTCGCCGCAGCCAGTGCACTTCTCCTCGTCCACCCTGAGAGTGTTCTTCTTCAGGGTGACCATGAAGTCCCCGGGGACGCCTTGGATCATCTCGACCTCGGCGTTGGTGATGAGTTCGATGTTCTGGTGCCTTCCTGCCGCCACCAGCTTCGGCGCCATGATGCACATGGAGCAATCGTTGGTGGGGAAGGTCTTGTCCAGCTGGGCCATGGTGCCCCCGATGCTGGCCTTCTTCTCCACCAGGTAGACCTTGAAGCCAGAATCAGCCATGTCCAATGCCGCTTGAACGCCGGAGATGCCCCCTCCGACTACCATCACTGCTCCTACCTTGTTTGTCATCTAAGCACCTCCGATTGTGATCGCCTTGTACTTGGGGGTCGTCCCTTCGATATGGTCCAGCGCCAGCATGTTCTTGGCACGCAAGCTGACCACGTGCTCCAGGGTCTTGTCCGTCGGCTCCCCGATCTCGGTCGCGAGCTCCTTCACGGAGTACGCCTTGTGGTTGGTGAGCTGCAGGATGAGGCTGTTGCGGTACTCGTCCTCGGTGGCCTTGGCCATTATCTCATCGAGGCTCTCCAGCTTCAGGGTCTCGCCGTAGACGTTGCCCTTGCTGGTCAGGTTGATGTCCTTGCCGGTCAGGACCTTCAGGCGGAAGTACTTGGACGCGTCCACCGCGGCCTCCAGCCTGGTCACCAGTTTCTTGTCCTTGGAGACCGGGTTGGGGCCGATCTCCTTGAGCTTGGTCACGAACTCCTGGATCAGGTGGGAGAACTTCTCCCCTTCCGAGGCCGAGACCCAGTCCAGCTTCAGGCGCTCCGGCTCCATGCCGGTCATCTTTAACAACCGCTGCGCCAGGTCCATCCTCTTCTCCGTGTAGTAGTTGCCGTTGATGTAGTGGCAGTCGCCAGGGTGGCAGCCGGTCACGATGACCCCGTCCGCCCCGTCCTTCAGCAGCTCCAGCACGATGTGCGGGCTGACCCTGGTGCTGCACATCACCCGGACCGTCCGGATGTTGGTCGGGTACTGGTACCGGCTAACGCCGGCCAAATCCGCTCCGGCGTAGGAGCACCAGTTGCAAAGGAAGACGATGACCTTGGGTTCGAAGTCGCTCATCCTTTCACCTCCTGCAGGGCCGCCTTGGCCTCAGCGAGGAGCTGGTCGTCCGTGTAGTGGTTCATTATGATGGCGTTCTCCGGGCAGGTCGCGCCGCAGTTGCCGCAGCCCTTGCAGGCGGCGATGGTCACCTCGGCGAAGCCTTGGTCGTTCTTCCTGATGGCGTTGTAGGGGCAGACCTCTATGCAGGTCCCGCAGCCGGAGCACACGCTGCTGTCCACGAAGGCCACCAGCGACTCGGGTTGCACGTACCCGCGGGCCAACGGGATGGCCGCGCGCGATGCCGCCGCCATCCCCTGCTCCACTGCCTCCGGGATGTCCGCCGGGCCCTTGCAGGTCCCGCAGACGTAGATGCCGTCGGTGGCGAAGTCCACCGGCCTGAGCTTGACGTGCGCCTCGAGGAAGAAGCCGTCCTGGCCCAGGGGCACCTTGAGGAGCTTGGATATCCCCTTGGCG
>JAJRAN010000021.1 GCA_028682915.1 Methanomassiliicoccales archaeon
GAGCTCACGCCCGGCACGGCCAGGACCATCCGGTTCTCTACAGGGAACGGGGAGGGATAGCGGCGGCAGGCGGAGCGCTCCTGGATGCCGAGCATCTCCGCGAACATCTCCGGCGGGTGCAGGGTGCCGCTCATGAGCAGGGCGCACCTCACCCTCTCCAGGACCGGCGCGCCCACCAAGGACGGGTCCAGCAGCCGGCAGTGGAGCGCGGGAGGCGTGCCACGAACGAAGCGGGCGCTGCCCTTTCCGAACGCCGACCAGAGGGCGAGGAACCTGGCCAGGTCCTGAACACCACCCCGAGCGTCCTCCCCCATGGCGTCGGTCAGCTCCTTGGCGAGACCGGAGGACCCAGTCCCGCAAAGCTCCGCCAGCCTCTCTTCCAGCTCCCATGGGTCGACGTTTTTCCTGGGGTTTGGCTTGGACACGGCGCGGAAGACCTCCCGCACCGCCTCGATATCGCCCTTCAAGCGCCTCAGGCGGGGGTCGGTCGAGGCCTGCGCGATGCGGCGCTCGTCCAGCTCGGCGCTGTGGTTGTCCATGATCCTGGTGGTCAGGTTGTGGGCCTCGTCCACCACCAGGCAGGTCGAGGACGCTTCGTTCCCGGTTCGTCCGAGGAGACCCTCCTCCATTGTGAACACCTGATTGAAGTCGCAGACGGCCACGTCCGCCGTCCTCAGCGCTTTCAAGGACGCGAGGTAGGGGCATGCGCCCATCCTCAGGCAGAGCCCCACCGCCTCCTGGACATGCAGTGGGTAGTCGAGCAGGCGCTCCGCCGCCGCCTCGACCCGGGAGTTCCTGAAGTAGCAGGGGGTGCCCTCGAGGCAGGGCGATCGCCCTCCCCTCCTCTGCGCCAGGCACATGCTCTCCCTCGCCACGATGTCCACCGCCGCCAGCTTCCGCCTCCGCCAGATCTGGCGCAGGCATTCGATGGCCGCCGCGTGCTGCGACTGCTTCGCCGTAAGGAAGAACAGGAAGCCTTTCTGGGCCAGGGAGCATTCCAGCCCCGAGGCGAGGGAGACCGCGGTCTTGCCCATGCCGGTGGGGGCGTGCGCGAGTAGATGCGTCCGACTGGCGAAGCAGTTGCGCGCCTCCTCCAGGAACTGGTCCTGGCCCTTGCGCGCTCTCTCGAAGGGGAAGAGGTCCTCCGCCTTCGAAGTGCAGGCCGGCTCGGTCGCTTCCATGCGCCATGGCATCCTACCCTCGGCGGGGAATAGCTTGGGGCTAAGCGTAGGCTTCCTGCAAAAGAACATATTGCCCTACCCTAATCGGCCCGACGGACATGGCCGATGCCCAACAGCCGACCAATGAGAAACGGACAGCCTGGGGCATGGCGACGATCGTGTTCACCGTCACCCTCGCCGCGTACATCGCGAGAGTGAACGTGAGCGTCGCCCTTCCCTACATCAGCCAGGACTTCGGCTGGGACCAGGTGGAGGCTGCCTTGTACGGAGGTCTGCTCCTGGGCATATTCCTCGCTGGCTATGGCATCTCCAACATCTTCCTAAGCCCCTTGGTGGACCACTTCGGCCCGCGCAAGAGCCTGCTGGTGGCAGTGGCCGTTTTCAGCGTCCTTACCTTCCTCACCGGGCTGGTGGGCCTGGTTTTCGCGTTCCTCATCATCGCCCGCATCCTGCTCGGCTTCGCGCAAGGCATCGTCTACCCGAGCGCCAGTAAGGTGACCCAGGCCTGGTTCCAGCCCCGGCAGCGCTCCAAGGTCAACGCCCTGCACCTCAGCGCCATGGAGTGGTCTAACCTCCTCGTCCCGATCTTCCTCATCCCCATCATCATCCTCACCGACTGGAGGTACGCGTTCTTCGCCGTCGCCATCCTCTGCGCCCTGGTGCTCGTCCCGGTGTTCCTGTACCTGCGGGATTGCCCGGAGTGTGAGCGCATCCGTAGGCATGAGCACGACCAGACGCTGCGACAGCTGATGGGAAAGGCGATGAAGGACCTGAGGGCCGCGACGAAGATCAAGGGAATATTCATCCTGTCCGCGGCGGACGCCGCCGGCAATCTGGTATGGTGGGGCATCTCCCTCTGGCTGCCGAGCTATCTCTTCGCCATCGGCCTGACGCAGACCGAGGTCATTTGGGTCGCCTCGCTGCCTTATCTGGGAGGCATCGCCGGCCTTCTGATAGGCTCCTTCCTCAGCGACCGCACCGGCAAGGTGATCTGGATAACCTTCGCCTTCCAGATGGTGGGCGCGCTGGCCGTTCTTCTGCTCATTGGCACGACCACCGCGGCGGCGATCATGATGGTGCTCGCCTTCCTGTTCTTCTTCATCGCGCTCTTCCCACCGAACGCTTTCACCCTGCTGCAGGGGATCGCGCCGCCGGAGCTGATGGGTAGCGCCACCGGCCTGATGAACGGGATCGCGGTGGGGATGGGCGTCTTCGGTCCCATAATCCTGGGCATGGCCGTGGCCGCTACGGGAAGCTACAGCGCAGGTTTCATAATCATGGCGATTATGCAGGTGCTGTCCGCGATATTGCTCATCTGCTTCGCAAGATCATGCAAGCTCAAGGGCAGGTCCAAGCCGATCTAAATTCCGAAGAAAGAGGATATAGTAACCATCTGTCATCATCACCGGCTTATCCTCTTATTTATTATCCTCGCAAAGGTGTATGCGACTGCACGGAGCGCCCGAAGCAGAAGAAAAGGTCTGGGCGCGATTACGGACGCTAGGGAGGCCGGCTCCATCGTGGACAAGGAGGAGGATTATTCCGATTACTTCGGGCACAATAGGACCATCTCCTCGGTCCTCTCCCTATTCTGCGGTTTCCTATTCACATCCATCATAATCCTCCTGACCGCCTATCCTGACACGGGAGAGGTCTTTGCCCAAGCGACGCTCTTTTTCCTGACCTTCATTTTCTATATCTCGCTATATACGCTCATCGACAACCTGGAGATGGGTTTCCACTACATCAAGGACATCCCGCCGTTGACCCTGAGGGTGGCTCCCTTTTTTAGGCTGGTCCTAGTCTTTTACCTCTTCGGAACGGCCGTTGTGATGATGTTCCTTCTATTCGACCTCTTAGGTCTCGCATTGGCCTCTGGCTTACTCTGGGCCATATTCGTAATAGTGAGCATAAGGTCCATCATCATTCCGTTCGTGAAGAATTCCAAGGAACGGGTATGGATGAAGAGATAGCGAGGCACCGGGATTGGAATGGGCTTTGGAGTGGACATACATACCACAAACGGTAAAGGGGCCACGTCCTATCTCCAGACGAAAGAAGGATTACCAGTCGGATGCATCTGAAATGGAGGAATCATCATGAAAATCGAGTACTTGCATGCGTCAGTTTATGGAAACGGGGCCATGGTCGCGGAGGAGTGCAAGAAATTGATGGCTGGCAAAGGGGTGGAAGTTGATGTCCACCACATCGATGGCATGAGGCCGGATTCGATGCCGCCCGCGGACCTATATGTTTTCAGCTCGCCGGGGCGCTTCGGTAAACCGATCAAGGAGATGCGTCGCTTCCTGGAGAAGGTAAACTTGCCTAAAGGGACGAGGTACGCCATCCTTACGACTGAACCGTCACCAAAACCAGACAAGAAGACTGGTAAGATGCCTACCGATGAGGAAGTGGACCGCTATCAGCACCTCATCTCTATCATGAACGAGATACTGCTGGGAAAGGGACTGGTCAAGGTGGCCCAGACGAAAGTGTATGTGACCGGCCTAAAAGGCCCCCTGGAGGTTGGTTGGCAGGAGAAGGTCAAAGCCTTCGCCAATGCTATCCTCGGTTCCCCTTGAGCCTCACGATATCCACATGATTCACAATCCGATCCGATTTCGATAAAATAACGAGGGATTTGACACTTACTAGAGATGCAAAGATTATCATTCCCCATAGGGTTTCCTGTCCGTGGACAAGCTCCCCTTCGGCTGCGGTTCCTTGGATGAGCTACTGGAAGGAGGGGCGGAGTCGGGCAGCGTCACCCTGATCTATGGCGAGGCTGGGACGGGCAAGACCAACCTCTGCCTGGTTCTGGCGAGGAACGTGGCCCGAAGCGGGAAGAAGGTCGTGTATCTGGACACGGAAGGGCTGAGCCTGGAGCGCTACCGTCAGGTGTGCGGGAACGACTATGAGTCCGTCCTCAAAGCGACCCTGGTTTTCGAGGCGCACTCCTTCGACGACCAGGAGAGGATGGTGGACCGCGCCATCAAGCTGGCCGAGGGGAACGTGGACGTGGGAATGATCGTGGTCGACTCCATCTCCATGTATTATCGACTGACAAGTAGGGAGGACAAAGGGGAACGAAAATCCCTCACCTCCCAGAGCCTCAAGCTACTCGGGGTAGCGAGGGGCCGCGACATCCCGGTTCTCATCACCTCCCAGGTCTACACCGACGTGGAGAAGGGCACCTTCGAGCCGTTGGGCGGCCATTCCCTTCTGCACAACGCCAAGACCCTCTTGAAATTGGAGAAGGTGTCGATGGGCAGGAGGCGAGCGGTGCTGATGAAGCACCGCCACATCGAAGAAGGGAGGAGCGCGGAATTCCTCCTGGTGCGCGAAGGCATCCAGTGCTGACGCGGCTCAGGACTCCCTTCCCACTGAGAAGTCCACCAGCGCGCCGAGGAACCGTTTGTCCTTGCTCTCGGGCAGGCAGTCGAGCTTGGCCTTGGCCCTGGCGGCGTAGTCCAGGGCTATGTCCTTGGCGTGCTTGATGGAACCCGTGCCCTCAAAGAGCCCGATGACCTTCTTGACCTGGGCATCGGTGGCCTTGGGGTTTCCGAAGGCTTTGAGCACGGCCGCATG
>JAJRAN010000098.1 GCA_028682915.1 Methanomassiliicoccales archaeon
TACATGACCTGTGCAACCCTAGGCAGGGAAAGCGATGACACTGGGGGCGCATGATTGACCTTCAACCTTCTCCAAATTTCCATTGATTCTACACATCTGTCCCGAGAGGTATGGTCCCTCACAGACGCTTCGTCGGTGACGTAAGGACTAGGCAAACGGATATCTGTGGGAAGTCCGTAGGAAGGGCCCGCCGACATGAGAGAGCTCAACCCCGATGCCCTTCATATCAGGTATGATGGAGCGGCCATCGAAGACTTCTCCCTCCCCAGGCGCTACACTCTCACCCATTCCGATCGCACGGGGGACCTGTTCCTAACCGCCAGCTATTGTCGGAAAAGTTTGGGGACCGCATCCTCATGACCGTCAGCTTCAGCAACTTGCCCTCCCAGCTCCTGCTCTGGGCCTGGTGCCCCACGACCATGGAGCAGAAGAGGTGCGTGGATGAGATATCCGCGAACGAATCGGTCTGCGGCGTGGAGATGCATCTCATGATCTCAGGGCATCATGTCGAGTCATGGCGGGACAGGATCGTGCGGGAAAGGGCGAGGAAGGCGTGATCTGATCGAGAGCGAACTGGCAGTCGCTATGCCCATTAGGCGATCCTCTTGCCTACGTTCGGGCCTGGGCTCTGGTTGAAAACGCTCTCGGGCTCCATGAACCAAACGCCGGTCACGGTGATGCCTCTTGCCTTGAGCTTCTCGTTCATCATGTCCAGGGCCGGGCCTTTAGTCATGAAGTTCTTGATCGCTGCATGGATTTGGTATGCGCTGTTACCGTTCACGACGAGAATCGCAGGGCGCTCGCTGCTCTTCCTCATCTTCTCCATATTGTTGTGCGTCTGCTTCATGAACACCACACCGCAGATGATGGTGTTCGGGTCCAAGGCTGTCAGGCTCCCCACTGCTATCGCGTGCAATACTCCTTCCGGGCTCTTCGTAGCTAGCATCTTCACGCTCGAGGGATCGTTGAGCACTTTCATGACCTCATCTGGCAAAGCTACCATATGATCAGCCTATAACGACAATGGAAGTATGGACAATGAAGCTTTCCCAACATTGGAATGTCCAATTTCTGCGAGGTTGGGGATTGAATATTACTGGCGCAAAGTCAAGGATTTGGAACTCTATACTGGACCCTTTTAGCTATGGCGCAAGAGAAAGAGTTAGAACTCGATACCTGCCAGACCCGACCTAGGCCAGGTCGAATGGCGTCTTGGCATGTTCGGGACCAACCAAATACTTGAATCAAACCACCGAGAATACTGACTCGGCGATGATGGCGCCAATGATAACGGTTATAATCGCGGTGAATATCAAAGCCAAGACAGCGATCGCTAGGGCTCTGATCCAACCTACATTGAGAGACCTTTATGGAGCGCCAAGAAGGCCAGAAACCGAGAAACAGAGAGACGATACCGGCGGTGGCCTGATTTTAGGTTACACAAGTTTTTTGATAAGTTACTACCCATTCTTCCAGGGATATTATGAAAATCGAAATATTTCATGCCTCAAAATACGGCAATGGTGCAAAGGTCGCTGAGGAGCTTCGAATATTGTTGGGAGCAAAGGGACATGAGGTCAAAGCGCATCACATAGATGATGCAAAGCCAAAGGAGCTGCCCTCGGCAGATATATACATATTCGGTTCTCCAACGCGTTTCGGTGGACCGATCGGTGAGATGAAGCGGTTTCTGAAGAAGGCTGAGTTACCCTCGGGCGCAAAGTATGCCGTTTTCGCGACACATGGCGAGATCTTGCCCAACAAGAAAACAGGAATAATGCCGACTCAAGATGAGATCAATAAAATGCGGAAGACAATACCAATTCTGGATGAGATCCTAAATGAAAAGGGGATGGTAAAGATTGCAGAGATGATATTTGAGGTCTCTGCAGATGAGATGAAAGGTCACCTCCTTGACGGCTGGAAGGAGAGAGCAGCATTGTTTGCGGCACAAATCTCGCCCTAGCCTCAAAACTTGCTTTTGCGCTTATAATCCAGGATCGCACATCCGCGCGGTCCATTAACTAATCGGAAACTGAGGCACGAGGGGGGAATAGCTCTTCGAGCTTGGTCAGACATCGCGTACGATGCTTCAATCAGCGGGTCTTTGCACTTGGGCACTCCAAACCCTTTCTTTTTTTATTCCTTTAAGAACTCGTTTCGAGCCCTCACAGAACGCCCGGCGCCAGGCCTCGGGCGAATTCCTCCGCATGGGCGAGGTCTTCGGCGTTGGGCCTGCCCTTGTTCAACCCTCCGACATATTTGAGGAAGCTGTTCGTGTTGAGACCTTTGCAGGCGAACTCGCCGACGATCTCGTACCCTTTCGACCGCAGCCTCCCACGTAGGGCCAAGTGGTCCTTTGCGACCTTGTCGCCGTTGACCATGGCGCTTGTAGAGAAGAGGAAAGCCTTACTTCCCTTGACCTTTGGCAATTTGTCAGCAAGGTCGAGGAGAGCCCTGTGATGCATGCCGTCGTATATGCCCGAGCCGAAGCCCACTAGGTCGTACTGCTCGAGTTCGCCTGGTAAGACTTGTTCCGGCACCTTGATGGACGCGCGAAGGGCCTTCGCCATCGCGTCCGCGACCTTGGCGGTGTTGTTGTGGTGGTAGGAGCGGATGACGAGGAGGATTCTCATCGAGTGTGGGTCCTTAGATGTCATCGCCTCGCCTCCACTTTCTTCCTGAATGCGTCAGTCATACTCCTTGCTTCGATCAGTTCCATATGATGCGCGATTGCCATTATCTCATCTCCACAGAGCAGTGGTCATCCTACTTAGGGGGGCTGGACACTAGTGGCCGCAACTGGTCACTCTCCAGCACCTAATGATTTCCCAAACTGCGGTCTGACTATTTCCGCTAGGTTTCGTGCCCATTTAGGAACAGCTCCCCGAGTCTAGCCAGACGTCTCGTACGATGCTTCAATCAACGATTGGTTGCGCTTTCGGCTCAGCGAAGTCAATCATTGAAGCAAATCCCAAGGTCGCTCCTCGTTATCAGCTTTTCAGAAACGCTGGCTCAATATCTGCGGTATCGTAATAATGTCGGTGCTTAACGATTCTACCGCCCTTGATATCGAACACCATTATCCAATTGTGCTCATATGGCTTGCCCGTGCTTCTTGCAGAACCGCGATTCATCCCCTCGAGAACGACGCGATCGTTTT
The DNA here is from genome assembly GCA_028682915.1 of Methanomassiliicoccales archaeon. Taxonomy (GTDB): domain Archaea; phylum Thermoplasmatota; class Thermoplasmata; order Methanomassiliicoccales; family UBA472; genus JAJRAN01. Next base: position 3,164 of record JAJRAN010000098.1, read on the forward strand.
GTGCGATGAATTTCATCTCCTCGAACGGTTCGAGTTCAGATTTCTGATTTAGCTCTTTGAAGAAATCCATTACTTCGTCGCGACCATGGCGTTGGCGATTCCAAGTAATGCCAATATGTTCTGCTCTGGTAACCGGGGACTGCCATTCGACATCTTCGGCCAAAATATCCAGAATCGCTTGCATATCCCCTTGCCCTACAGCATCCAATAGTTTTATCACAACCCCAATATTCTCTTGTTCGCTCATCGAATCCTCCCTTATTCTAATTGCTTTCGCACATCTATATCTCCTTTCTTCCAGGTTTTTTGCATGATTATTGGTGAGGTATCTGGCGCCGAATTTGTCGACGCCGACTCATGGCTCCAGAGTCACTGCCAAATAATGATATGATCGTTGTCTTGGAGAGAGTTTGTTTAGACTTATCCTTGCGCCATCAATATATCGGAGCCAGTCCAGGAGTGTTGTTCCTTTGAATTGGAGAAATTCGCTGCCAAAGTTATTATCTGTCGCGTTGGAATGATAACCCTGGGGCAATTTGTGGATATGAAACCCCCATTAATCGGAAGGGATTCCGAGCTGGAACAGTTAATGGCATCCCTTAGCGACGCCCTCTCCGGAACCGGTGGCCTCGTCATTCTCGCAGGGGAGGCGGGGGTGGGCAAGACACGCCTCGCAGAGGAATTCGCAAGGTATGCCGCGAATGCTGGCTGCGAAATTCTAACTGGAAGGTGCGTACCAGGTGCCCTCTTGCCTTACCTCCCGTTTCAACAAGCCTTTGCATGTTACTCCTCTACATCTAGAAATCTCGATGGTATCTTTGGCAAGATGAGCATCGATTTGTCTACCACCTCAAGAAGCCAGCGAGTCCTACTCTCGTGTCTGGATTTCCTGAGTGAGCGCACAGAGCAAGAACCAGTCGTGTTGCGATTGGAGGATCTCCAGTGGGCCGATTCAAAAAGCATCGAGCTGATGCATTTTTTGGCCAGGAGTTGCGTCAGACTAAGGGTTATGGTATTGGGAACGGTTCGTAGCGATGAGCTCGCGCCCAATCCCTCAGGAACTCCTCACCCACTCACAGAGAGCCTCCGGGCCATGCAACGAGAGGGCATTTACAAGCAGATCAATCTCCCTCCCCTTGATGCCAATGATATAGGGAATGCAGTCAGAGCCATGTTGGGCTCACCAGTAGACCCCGACCTTCTATCTGATATTGCGAAAGAGACTGCCGGCAATCCCCTATTCATGGTAGAATTGGTAAGAATGCTCTTGGCCAAGGAGGCGATCATTCTCCATGAGGGGTTATGGACAAGAGATGCGAACGGCCCAATTGCCATTCCCTCCAATGTGAGTGAGGTCATCCTCCATCGGTTGGGCCTGGTGGATCGGGAGAAGCGGCGGATTTTGGAGTGCGCCTCTGTTGTCGGAGAGACCTTCAAGCCAGAGCTTGTCGCACAAATTCTGAGAAAGAGCAGCCCAGACCTATTCGAGGAGTTGGGGAGTTTGAGCGATCAGCATCAACTTCTCAGGGAAACCGAGAGTGGCTACTCATTCAGTCATGAGAAAGTGCGAAGGGTCGTATATGAGGGCATATCCCATCAGAGGAGGAGGGAGATGCATCAAATGGTCGCTGAGATCATTGAGTCGATGCCCATCCACGAGACCAGCTATGCTGCCCTCGCCTATCATTTCGGTCTTGCAGATATACCGGGTAAATTCGTTAGCAATTCCTTGGCGGCGGGGGACGTGGCTCTTCGGTTCTACGCCTTCAAGGAGGCTGAGGAGCATTTCCGAGGGGCATTGTCCAAGATGAAGGACATTGAGCCTCCAGAGCTGCGGAGGAGGGCCCTCATTGGCCAGGGAATGGCGGCCAAGGAACTAGGCGAATTCGAGAGGGCGATCCATAGCTTCGAAAAGGCACTGCCAATCGCCAAGGACGATGCCGAAAAAGCGAACATCCTGATCCTGGAATCGAGGTGCTGGGGACCGACATGCTTTGGGAAAGGCAGCACCGTTCGGTCCAAGGGATTGTTGGACGAGGCCGAGGCGACCCCCGATCTCGATATCAAGGACCTGATCCAGATCAAGATGGTCCGCTCATCCCTACTCAAGTTCGAAGGACAAATCGAGAAGGCGCACAGGCTTCTACTCGATGCGGAAGGAATGCTGGAGGAGATCGGAGACGATAGGATGCTGGCTGAATCATACACCCTCCATCGCAGCCTCTATCTCTCGATGGGTAAGATGGATAAGGCCTTGGAGGTGATCCTCAAGGCGAAGTCGATCTTCGAGGAGGTGGATGACCCATCGGGCCTCTCCCAAACCCTCTTCGACCTTGGAGTGCTGCAATGGCATGAGGGCTCGTATGAGGAAGCCTTGGAAGCCTACCGGAGGAGCGATGCCATTGCCAAGAGGCTCGGCGATCCCAACAGACTGTGCTGGAACCATGTTTACGTTTCCCTTCTATACCAGAGTACCCAGGACTATGACCGGATGGAGGAAGAGGCTCATGTGGCAGAGAAGTACCTCAGGATGTTCGACTCGATCTATCTCTCGATGGCCGTCAATGGCTTGCTGATGGACGCGGCCATTCACAACCATGACCTGAAGTTGGCCACTGAATTCTGCGATCGGCTTAGAGCGCAAATGAAATCCTGCTCATGGACAACCAACACCCCGACCAGGGGAATGGTCTATGGTTATCAGGGCAAGCTTTTTGCGAAGCGGGGCCTCCTTGAGGCCAGTGACCGGGTTTTCAAACGAGCTCTTGAGATGCTGGAAGGGACTGTGCTGAGTATGTTGACGAGAGCACTCCTCTATAATTGGTGGGGGGAAGCCCAGGAGGAGACGGGGCGTTACTATGAAGCCCGTGACAAATTTGAGAGAGCGATTGAACTGTATTCAGCGTTGGGGAATGAGAGGCAGGTACGGCGGTTGAACGCCATGATTGCGGATCTATAAAGGGCGAGTTAGGCGCCTGGCGCTGACTCCCAATTTGATGAGGAACCACCTTTCGAGGATCCTGCAGAATGGTGGCCATGTGATTTAATAAAATTGATTGCTTTGTCTCTTCTTTATGATTGGAATAACGGCGCGGGGATGGGAATAGCACCACCAGCAAAGTCAAATGTCGCGTACGATGCTTCAATCAGTGGGTTTTTGCACATGAGCACTCAAAACCCTTTATTTTTTTTCCTTAGAAGACTCGATTTTTCGAAGACAATATTACGTCTTTCTTGGATGCCTGCGTTGGATGCATTTCTAGTGCTAGACAATGACTATCATTCATTACTCATCTTTCTAAGGGTGCCAAGGCTTGGCCTTGTTCCATTGATCTTCGAACAGGTCGTTTGCCCATTTCATTGAATCAGGGTCGGTACCGGCGAAGATTTGGTAATCCATCCCTCCGTCTAACTTCCGTAACGCCATCCCCACTGACTTTTCGGTATTGACGATGACGGCACAGACTCTGGGGATGGATCTCCACTCTCCCGGTTGGTCGTCAGCGATTCGGTCTTCCTTTATGCTCTTGATTAGGCTCTCCTGCACCAACCGCCTTACCTTCACACCCTCCAACGAACGCTGTCTGATTATCTGACTATGCTGCTCCAAGCGAAATTCGGCCATTATGTCGATTCGTTTCTCGGCGTTCTTGAGGACTTCGATGCCGGTGTTCATGTTGGGGACCGCCTCAGTGAGGAGGATGGTCTTCGAGAGCTCTCCGAGCCGGGCGCGGAACTGCGGAGGAATGAGGGACGTATCATGTTCCAAGAAGTACTCTCTGTGCTTATTTACAAAGTCCATGGTGGCAGAGGATTCTAGGATGAGCTTGGCATATGGGGTTGAGCGGTATTTACCCTCGGAGGTCTTCTCCAAGAGGCCGGCGTCCGTCAGCCGCTGCAGCTGCCTGAAGGCCTCGGTGGCGGTGATGTCCAGCTTCTTTGCGACCTCATTCAGCTTTAGGTTCTGGGTCAGGAGCTCCTCGATTATCCTGCGCCTGTCCGCGCTCGAAAGCAGAAAGTGAATCTCGGAAAGGCGGTCCTCATCGACTTCCGTTTTCGCCAAACCTAACACCTACACATTGCTGCTAACGGCAACACATCCGAGTCAAATAATGGTTATCAGCAATGGTTCGTCCTCACCCGATTTGTGGTTTGAAATGACCCGAGCAAGGAAAGGGAGAGATGAACGGATGTTCACCATCGAGCTCAAATCGAAGAGGGATGTGAAGAACGTATCCTTGGACGGCGGTGAGAAGGTCCTCATCGAAGGCTCTATTGGATCGTTGAAGGGAGCTCGATTCTTGGAAGACCTCATTCTGGAAGTGATCGGGAGCAATGGCGAGCTGAGGATTGATCTGGCCATGAGGGACCTGGAGCTCCCCAAGCAATCCGAGGAGCTCAAGAAGGACCGGGGGAGCGACCAATGAAGATCTTTCTCGCCCCTGGGAGTAAAAATGGCTCAACGAAGGGAGGGGATGTGCAATCACTCTCGAGGAACAGGATCGCAAGGCTTGCCGGGCTGTTCTATCTGATCTTCATACTGACCTTCGCTCTGGCGACGTACATCCGATCTCAGCTCATCGTGTTCGGCGACGCCGCCGCCACTGCCTCCAACATAACCTCAAACGAGCTCCTGTTCCGCTTCGCCTTCGTCACCGAGATAATCTCGGCCTTGTTCTTCGTATTGGCGGCCTGGGCCCTGTACGTGCTGCTGAGACCGGTCAACAAAGACCTGGCCCTGCTGTTCCTGGCTCTGAACCTGGGCGGGGTCGTGGTCGAATGCGTCAACATGCTCAATCTGTTCGCGGCCCTATTGCTCCTAGGCGGTGCCGATTATCTGATGGTGATCCCGGCCGACCAGCTGCAGGCCCAGGCCCTATTCTACCTCGACCTGTACGCCAACGGAAGGATATTGGCCCAGATCTTCTTCGGTTCATGGCTGTTGCCCCTAGGCTATCTGGTCTATCGGTCTGGCTTCCTTCCTCGGTTGCTAGGCGTTCTATTGATCGTCGACTTCTTCAGCGTCATGATATGGTTCCTCCAGTTCTTCCTGCTCCCTGGGTACGACGTGATATCATACCCCGGTCTGGCGGTGAGCCTCATCGCCGAAGTCTCGATGACCCTGTGGCTTCTGGTCAAGGGAGTGAAGGATGACGTGCCAGCTTCGACGGGGGCTTGCTGATGGCCAAATCAGACGATGAGATAGGCAAGAAGGAGGGGGGTCGCATGCAAATGAAAGCCATCATATGCCCGAGATATGGGCCGCCAGAGGTCCTGGCGATAAGAGATGTTGAAAAACCGATCCCACAGGACAACGAGGTCCTGGTCGGGATTAGAGCGACGACGGTCGTCCCAGCGGATATCAGGATCCGGGGCTTTCGGGTCCCTCCGTCCTTTTGGGTCCCCGCACGATTGGCACTCGGGCTCACCAGACCGAAAAAGCCCGTGCTAGGCACGGAGTTCGCGGGAGTGATAGAGGCCATCGGGAAGGATGTCAGGGGATTCAAAGCCGGAATGCATGTCTTCGGCCTCACTGGCCATGAGCTGGGATGCTACGCCGAGTACAGATGCGTTCCCGAGGACGGCCTAATCGCTCGCAAACCAATCAACCTATCCTTCGAGGAAGCTGCCGCCATTCCCATGGGCGGACTGACCGCTTGGTCCTTCCTGATGAAAGGGAGAGTGAGCAGCGGTCAGAGGGTCCTGGTCTATGGCGCATCGGGCAGCATCGGGACCTATGCGGTGCAGCTGGCCAAGCATCTGGGAGCGGAAGTGACCGGTGTATGCAGCACTGCCAACCAGAACATGGTCAGGTCGCTGGGAGCGGATAGGGTCATCGATTACACCAAGGAGGACTTCTCCAAGGATGGCAGGGTCTATGACATCATCTTCGACACGGTGGGCAAGAGCTCCCTCCGAAAGGACATGAGGTCATTGAGGGCAGGGGGCTGCCTCCTCCAGGCGGTCGCCCCACCTGCGACGAACTTGCGCATGCGGTGGGCGGCGATTACCACGGGCAATAAGCTAGTCGGCGGAACGATGGCGGCGACGCCCGGAGACCTGGTCTTCCTGAAGGAGCTGGCCGAGGCGAGGAGGATCAGGCCGGTCATCGACAGGTCGTATGCGATGGAGCGGATCGTGGATGCTCATCGATATGTAGACCAGGGGCACAAGAAGGGCAATGTCGTCATAACCGTGGGCCATGACCAGGCACCTCCCGCGGAAAAAACCTTCCTGCCTTCATTAAGAACGTCTTCACCGACCCGGAGGGGTTAGGATGACGGGAGCTATGACGGCATCCACAAGGACCGCCAGCGAAGAGCTGGGCGACAATCCTATCTGTGCGAGCGACGTAGTGGTGAGGTTCGGTGCGACGGCGGCGCTGGACCATTTCAGCGTGGACGTGCCCAGGGGCGTTGTCGGCCTCCTCGGGCCCAACGGAGCGGGCAAGAGCACGTTCATCAAGGCCGTGCTCGGACTCCTCGACGCTGAATCAGGGAGGATAAGCGTCGAGGGCTTGGACCCCTCCAGCGACAAGATGGCCATCAGGGACCTGGTCGGCTACATGCCTGAGCACGACTGCCTGATCGAGGCCATGACCGGGGTCGAGCTCGTGTCATACATGGGGCAGATATCCGGAATGGCAAAGCAGGACTCCATACCCCGGAGCCACGAGGTGCTGGACTTTGTTGGTCTCAACGAACAGCGCTACCGCCCCATATCCACCTACTCCACCGGTATGAAGCAACGCATAAAGCTGGCCCAGGCCATAGTCCATGACCCTAAGATCATCTTCCTCGACGAGCCGACCAGCGGCATGGACCCGCAGGGGCGGGAGGAGATGCTCGACCTGATAGGCAGGATCGCGGCTACCGATAAATCCATCCTGCTCTCGTCCCACATCCTGAACGACGTGGAAATGGTCTGCAAAAATGTGATCATCGTTTCCAATGGGAAAGCGGTCACCCAAGGTGGGATCGAATCCCTGCTTTCCCAGGGCACGGAGCGGAAGCGGGTGGTCCTCCGCGGGCAGCCTGATGCCTTCGCTCGATTCATGGGCATGCTCTCCAGCGAGCACGAGGTGCTGTCCGTTTCCGAGGAGTTCAAGCAGTACACCGTAGTATTCGTCAACACCAAGGAAAGCACAAGCGTATTCGAGCTGGCCCATCAGTTCGGGGTGCAGCTGAGGTCCTACCTGCCTGACCGTTTCGACCTCGAGGATGTCTTCATCGACGCATTGAAGGGGGCGTGCTGATGGGCCTCAATCCCGTAGAGTACCGACCATGGAACGGACAGAGGAACCGACAAGCCCGCCGCTTCCTGGTCGTCGCCGAATCCATCTTCCACCACGACCTGAGGTCGAAATGGTTCTTGGCCGTCCTCATAATAGGGACCTTCCTGGCGTTCGCCCTCAATATCTACTTGGTCTCCAGCTCTCCGCACGAGTCCCTGACGCCGGAGCTCATGGCTGGCCAGATGCAGAACGCGCTGTTCTACATCTTCCTTGTCATATTGGTGTCCATAGTCTGCTCCGACCTGCTGTCGGAGGACCTGCGGAGTAATTCCTTTGTGCTCTACTTCTCGAGAGCCCTGAAGCCAGAGGGGTATCTCCTGGGCAAGCTGACCGGGGCGTTCATCACCCTCGCCATCTTCGGCCTCTTCCCGTCTTTGATCCTGGCGATGGCGGTCACCGCCACGCAATCTGGGTCCGACTATCTGGCCAGCGCTGAGGTCATGCTGGAAACGGTGGTGGCGGGGCTTTGGGTCACCTTCTTCTTCATCCCCATAGCGCTCTTGATCTCCTCGCTTACAGCGAGGCGGACCTACGCGGCCGTAGGCACCTTCATGGTCCTCTTCGTACCGGGGATCATCTCCGGGCTTTTCGTGCAATTCGACCACAACTGGCGGCTACTGGACCCCAGCAGCGTACTGGCAATGTCCATGGACGTCATATACGGGCTAGGCCTGCCGGCGGAAGTCGATGCCTGGCTCTTCTACGCGGCCATCTTCGCCTTCATAATACCTCCGCTGACCCTCGTCTACTGGCGGATACAAAGGAAAGGGGTGGGGAAATGAGCGAGCCTATTATCGTCGCCAGGGATGTGTCCAAGTGGTACGGCAACGTTATCGGCCTAAATAACTTCAACCTTGAGGTCAGGAAGGGCATCACGGGCATCGTGGGCCCGAACGGTGCCGGCAAGAGCACCCTCTTCAAGCTGCTCGTAGGCACCATCAAGGCCAACAAGGGGAGCATGCTCGTGATGGGCGAATCCCCTTGGAAGAACCCGAGCCAGCTGAAGGACATAGGCTTCTGTCCTGACTACGAGTTCCTGCCTAGGGATCTAACCGGGAAGGACTTCCTGCGCTTCGTGGGCGGGGTTCATGGGATGAGCGGCCAGGCCTTGGCGAAGAGGTCGGTCGAGGTCCTCGAGCTGGTCGGGATGACCGAAGCGTCCGAGCGGTTCATGGGGGGGTACAGCAAGGGCATGAAGCAGCGCATGAAGATCGCCGGCTCCATCCTCCACGACCCGAAGCTCCTATTGCTGGACGAGCCCTTGAGCGGGACCGACCCGGTGGCGAGGAGGGAACTCATCGATATGATTAAGGGATTGAACCGGGAGCATGGCCACGACATCATTGTCTCGTCGCACGTCCTCTTCGAGGTGGAGCGGTTGACCCACGACGTGGCCTTGCTTTACAAGGGGAGGGCGGTGGCCACCGGCGACATCTCCGAGATAAGGGGCATGATGAGCAACCATCCCCATCGTATCGTCGTCCAAGGGAAGGGGCTCGTCGGGCTGGCGAAGGGCCTGGTGGATAGGCCGTACACCGTCTCGGTCCAGCTGTGGAGCGACAGGTCTGCCCTGACCGTCGAGGTATCGAGGCCGGACGAGCTCTTCGATTCCATGGCGGCGCTCATAGCGGAGACGGGATGCGAGGTTGAGGGCATGAGGAGCCTCGACGACGACCTCGAGTCCCTCTTCAAGTACCTGGCGGGGTGGTGAGCATGGAACTGAACTATGACCTCATTGGCATCCGCTCCCTGTTCTCCTTCTCCTCGAAGAAGCTGCTGCTCAATCGCCGTTGGGCGATCGTGGCCCTGATGGTCGGGCTGGTGGCTGTGGTGATGATGTATGTGGCGAGCGAAGGCAACGGGACAATCGATGAAGGGAGCACCCTGATCAATGCCCTCATCCTCTCTTTCCTCCTGCCAATCATGAGCTTGATATACGGAGCCTCGATGATCCGCAACGAAATAGACGATAGGAGCATCACCCAGGTGATCACCTCGCCC
>JAJRAN010000082.1 GCA_028682915.1 Methanomassiliicoccales archaeon
CGCCTACTAGGAATGGGGGACATACAGAGTCTTTTGGAGAAGGCCAAGGAAACCATGACCGAGGAGCAGGCCATGGAGACCACCAAGAAGATCATGTCCGGGCGCTTCACCCTCAAAGAAATGTACGAGCAGATGGAGATGGTCTCGAACATGGGGCCTTTGAAGAAGCTCCTCTCTATGATCCCGGGCTTCGGCATGCCGGGGATGACCGACAAGATCAACATCGAGGAGACGCAGAAGCGCCTAGCTATCTTCCGGGTCATCATGGACTCGATGACCGAGGAGGAGATGGAGGACCCCAAGATAATCAAGTCCTCGAGGGTGGCGCGCATCGCCAGGGGCGCTGGCGTCGACCCCAAGGAGGTCAGAGCGCTATTGCATCAATATAACACGTCCAAGAAGGCCGTCAAGGGCCTGATGGGCAACCGGAAGCTGCGCCGGCAGATGATGAAGCAGCTCGAGTCCGGGGACATGGGTGGGATGCAATGAGAAGGTTCGTGGTCATCGGCCACCGGGCCATAACCTCGGGCGACTTCAAGCTCGACGATTTGGCCGGTGGCACGGGAAGGCTCGACGTCCTGCTGCGCTGCATCAACTCCGCCTTCTTCCTCTCGCACGACATCCGCCGGGACGCGGAGATAACCCTCATCCTTCAAGGCGCCCCCAACCCGCCAAAGTCGATCAGGCTGGTCGGCTCGGAACTCAAGTACCTTAACCCCGATGAGAGGTCCACCGCCGCCCTAGTGCGCAACGCCCTTATCCAGAAGGTGGCATTCGAGGAGCGCTCCTCCCCGGGGATCTACATCTCCAACCGCAAGTACCGGGACGTGCTGACATCTATACCCGAGGGAGGGCAGATCGTCTACCTCAAGGAGGACGGTCAGGACGTGCGCGACTTCGACTTCGATGAGGACGTCACCTTCGTCCTGGGCGACGACCAGGACCTGACCCCAGAGGAGGAGGAGGCGCTATTGGCCTACAACCCCCGGGTGATCTCCCTGGGCCCGAGGTCCTACCATGCGGATCACTGCATCACCATCGTCAACAACGAGCTGGACCGGCGCGTGCCTCTGAGAATTTAAGTCAAGGGCTCCTTGACCCGCTGGGCCATCTTCCTCGCCAGCTCCTCGGTCTTCTTCAGGTCATCCGCGGTGGGATAGCCGTTGACGTCGATGGCGCCGAGCGCCTCCAGCTTGAGGGGCGCGAGCACTTCCAGAGCCTGCTTGACCGCCCCGCCCCCCCAGCCGTAGGAGGAGAGCAGCGCCGCGTACTTGGCCGGCGGCTTGATGACCCTCACCACGTTGGCGGCGTGGAGCGCGAGGGGGTGCAGCCCGTTGAGGACCGTCGGCCCTCCGAGCACTATCCCCCTCGAGTCCACCAGGTCGCCGGCGATCGAGGCCAGGTCGCTGACCGCCAGGTTGTAGACCTGGGCGTCCACCCCCTCCCGCATGAGCGTCTGCGCGAACACGTCCACCATGGCCTTGGTTGCCTGCCACATGGTGGCGTAGCAGATGGTGACCTTGGGAACGGTCTCGCCGCTCGTCCAAGAAAGGTAGGAGTTGACGATCGGCTCCGGGTCCCTGTGGACCGGCCCATGGCTGGGGGCGATCATCCTGATCTCCATGCCCTCCAGCTTGGCCAATCCGTTCCTCCCGTTCTTGGCGAAGGGCATCATGATCTCCCCGAAGTACTTCTTGGCGTAGGCGAGGAGGTCGGGGACCTCGTCCGCGAACGCCCCGCCGGCATGATGCGAGCCGAAGAAGTCGCAGGGGAACAGCACCTTCTCCTGCTCCAGGAACGTGAACATGGTCTCGGGCCAATGCAGGAACGGGGCCTCGATGAACCTCAGGGTGCGCCCTCCCAGCTCCAGGCGGTCGCCGTCCTGCACCAGCTGCATCCGCTCCTCGCCCACATGGAATAAGGCCTTGGCCAGCTTGGCGCCCTTCGCGTTAAGGACCAGCTTGGCCCGGGGGTTATGCTCCAGGACGAACGGTATGCCCCCGGCGTGGTCCGGCTCGGCGTGGTTCATGATCAAGTAGTCGATCTTTCCCCAGGAGCCTAGCTGCTCCAGCTTTCCTTTGAGCTCGCCCTCGAAGCCGGGGTTGACAGTGTCGATGAGCGCCACCTTCTCCCGTCCCTCGACGAGATAGGAGTTGTACGTCGTCCCGGCGGGCATGGGAATAAGCGCATCGAAAAGGCGCCTGTCCCAGTCCCTGACCCCGACCCAATAGACCCCTACCGCTATCTCCCTGGTCTCATACATGAACATCACCTTGATGGCAGCACATTGCCGGGGATATAATTAGCAATCGACGGATGTTTCGCATAGGCTTTTATCCTTCGATGGGATTAAGCGGAGCTGGCATGAGCGAGAGGATAGCGCAGCATCACCATTGCCGCAAGTGCGGCAAGGCCTTCGTGGGCGACGGGCCCTTCTGCTCCCAGGAGTGCAAGGCTTACCACGACGCCAACCTGAAGAGGAAGAAGAAGCAGCTCACCCTGCTATATGTTATAACGTTCGTGATCCTCATACTCGCTCTAGTCTTCGTGAGCCTATGAACAAGGTCGGCGTGGGCGGGACCTTCAACGTGCTGCATCGGGGGCACAGGGCGTTATTGGACAAGGCCTTCGAGGTCGGCGACGAGGTGGCCATCGGCGTGATGTCCGATGCGTATGCCGCCAAGAGCAAGAAGCAGCTCGTGCCACTGGACCAGCGTCTTAGCGCCCTCCGCTCGTACCTCTCCTCCAAGGTCAAGCCGTTCACCATCAACGTCATCGAGGACGCGGCGGGCAACCTCCTGAGCGACCCGGCGCTTAACGCCCTGGTCGTCTCCCCCGAGAGTTTCACCGCGGCCGAGCGCCTTTCGAAGGTGAGGGCCGAGCGCGGGCTGGGCGAGCTGCGGCTGCATCGCATCGGCTACGTGCTGGCGGACGATTGCACCCCCATCAGCTCCTCGCGGGTGCTGGAGGGCGAGATCGACCTTGAGGGGAGGATGCTGCGCGCCATGAGGGCGTGCGTCGGCTCCGACAACCCGGTCAAGCTGCAGGCGGCGACCAACGTCCTGGCACGCATCTATGGTAACGTGGAGGTAACCGGCCACAGGGTCTCGGTGAACGTGCCGTCCGAGCCTTGGGGCGAAGACGTGGAGAGGGGAGCGGTGGAGCGCGCCCGCAAGGTCCTAGGGAGCGCCGACTTCGGGATCGGCATCGAGGCCGGTATTTTCGAGCGCAAAGGGGACCTCTACGACGTCCAATACTGCGCTGTGGTCGACAAGATGAACCGGGTCACCGTCGGCCACGGCTCCGGTTTCAAGTACCCGTCCCAGGTGTCCGAGCTGCTGCGCAAGGGGGCGACCGTGGGAGAGGCGTTCAAGCAGCTCTACGACCTGGAGAAGTCGGGCCGAGGGAACGGCGCGATAGGCTTCCTGACACATGGCATGCTGAAGCGGTCGGAGCTCACCGAGCAGGCGGTGGTGGCGGCGATGGTGCCTCGGATGCGCAAGGAGCTCTATTTCGAGGCCTGAGCGCGCTTCCGGCGCTCGTTGACGAAGTTCATGTACTCGTCCAGGGTGGCGCAGTTGGCGATCCCCACGCACTCGAAGCGCTTGTACTTGCGGCAGTAGAAGCCCTTCTCATTGAACTCGCAGTCCGCCTGGCGGTCGGCGGGGCACTTGTCCTTGATGCACCCGAAGCCCTGGTAAGGCCCACGGCACTTGCCGTCCAGGTCGAGGAAGTCGCATCGCATCCTAGGACCTCCACTGCCCTTGCTTGAAGGAGTTGAGCTGGGTCATGTACTGCTCGACGGAGGTGCAGTTGCCCTTCCCGGCGCAGAAGAAGCGCTGGTACTTGGCGCAGTAGAGCCCGAACCACTGCTCGGTGGAGCAGTCGTGGTGGCGCAGGCGTCGCCTGTCATTCCCAAGCACCGCGCAACCCTCCTCGCCCAGGCACTCACGGCCATCCACGGCCGAATGAGCGCAATAGCGCTCCCTGTAGCGGTAACGGCAAATGTTGATCCCATCCCTGTCTGTAAAGACACGCCTATATTAAATTCAGATTATATAAATATTCTGGATGCATTCGAAATGTGGCGTTTTCTCTCACTTGAATAATAGGGAATGATAAGGCGCCGAGGGGGAGATTCGAACTCCCGAGGTGCGAGCACCACCGGCTCTCAAGGCCGGCGCCGTGATCCGGGCTTAGCTACCTCGGCACTGGATTCTAATCAGCATCCGTGGGCACCTATAATAATTTGCTTCGCCGCCGAGTTTCAGATCAACCTCAGCATCCTTCCCTTAAGGACCGCGTCCAGGTCAAGCTCCAGCGCCGCTACCGGATAGCCCAGCTCGAAGTCCAGGATCACCTGGGGATGGAGCTCGCCGAAATGCCCGACCTTCGCCCCATCGGCCATGATGCATGCCGCCCTGCCAGGGATGTAGGCGGCGAGGTCGCATGGCTCGACCTTGAATTCGGTGGCCAGGTCGTGCATGACCCCCTCGGCCAGCGACTTCGCCTCCGTGAACGAGGCCTTGAAGTGTATGCTCACCGCCGCCAAATGCTTCCTGCGCTTCCAGTCGACGACCACGTCGCCGACCTCGAACATGCGCTGAGGCAGGTCCCGGTGCTTGCTCTTCCTCAGCACCGCCATCAACGATGGGAGCAGGGAGACCCTCAGGCAGTCGTGGTCCTCGGTGATGGGGTTGAGAATCTCCACCACCTCCCTGGACGGGAGGCGCATGGCCTCGAACTGCTCCCTCTTGCTCGAGAGTGTCAACGTCGTGACCTCGTAGTAGCCGTGGCCGACCATCATCTGGCGCACCAGGTCCGCCGTCCTCTCGATCGGCCGCTCGGAGCCGATGGAATGGACCTCGGGCATCTTGGCGCCGAACCGGGCGTAACCGTACCCTTTGGCCACGTCCTCCACCAGGTCCACGGGATGCAGGATGTCCATCCTCGTCGCCGGGGCAAGCACTCTGAGCTTGCCCTTCTCCGGCCGGGCGTCGAAGCCCATCCGCTCCAGGCAGGAGGCCATCTCCTCCGGGGAGAGGGAGAGGCCGAGCCATTGGTTGGCATATTTCATGGAAAGGTTCCAGGCGGTGGGCTCCAGGTCCGGAGTGGTCATTTTCCTCCGGCTCTCCAGCTTGACCGATTCGATACTAGCCCCACGTTCGGCCATGGCCGTGGCCACGATGTTCAGCACCCCGGAGATGGCGTTGAAGTCCGTCCCGGTGACGTCGATGAATATGTTCTTGGTGTTCTCGGTCACGGTGGTCAGCCGGCCGTTGATGATGGGCGGGAAGGACAGCACCTGGCCCTCGGCGTCGAGGATCACGGGGTACTTGCTCTTTCCTTCGAGGATGAAGGCGTAATCGATACCTTTCTCATGGCGCTGGAGGATCTCGCGCAGGTTCATGCTCTCCTCCTTTGCCAAGGGCACGAAGCTCAAGGATTCCGGGTCCACTGCCTTGTACACGAAGGGAGGCTTGACCATGTCCAGGTCATGGATGCCGACCGACACCTTCTGCCTCTTCCTCCCAACGGTGAGATGGACCTTCTCCTGCAGCTCCATCAAGGAGCGGATGAGCTCGTCCGTCATGTTCACATCGCGGACGACCCCGGCCACGGTGTAAGGGCGGACCGCCTCGACGCTCCGCTCAACCTTCATGATTATGCCGGAATCAGCGACATGATACCTGCGAAGGCCCTTCTCCAGGCCCAGGAAGGTGCGCAACGAGCGGGCCACCCCCTCCACGGAATAGTTGTCTGGCCGGTCCGGGAAGAACTCCACCCCCATCTCGCCGGTGGCGGGATCGAAGTGATGGAAGTCAGCGCCCATCATTGGGATGATGCCGATGAGCTCCTCGGCGGGATATTCCTTGCCGATGAGGTGGATGAGGTCCCGATAGCCGAACGTGATAACTGGCATGGTGGCATGCGATTGCCACCTGGGTATTTTTAATTATCTGCCGAGGGCTTTATGCGAGCTTGCCAGATGTCCCTTGGCCTGGGCCGCGAGCGTGGAGAGCTCCCCCGCCAGCACGACGCTGGCCACGATCTCCGCCATTTTCTTGGCCTTCCCCAGCCCAAGGCAGCCCATCACGCTCAACGCCTCGCTCTGGCTCGGCAGTTTCGTTCCCCCTCCCACCGTCCCTATCTCCAGCGCCGGGATGCGTACGGAGATGTATAGATCCCCTTCCACAAGCTCGCAGGTGGTCGTCACCATGCTCCCTTCGACCACCTGTGCCGGGTCCTGGCCGGTCGCGATGAATATGGCCGCGAGTATGTTGGCCGCATGGGCGTTGTAGCCGTAGGACAGCGCCATGGAGCTTCCGAGCAGGTTCTTGCGGTACGCGATTTCCGTCAGCTCCTCCGGCGTCACCTTGAGCTTGGATTCGACGATGCCCCGGGGGATAGTGGCGTCGGCGAGGACCAACTTCCCCCTTCCCAGGATGAAATCGATAGCGGATGGCTTCTTGTCGACGCAGTAGTTGCCCGAGACCGAGATCAGCTTGGCCCCCGTCCCCTCCTCGATGCGTCGGGCAAGGAGGTCGGAGGCGATGGTCACCATGTTCATACCCATGGCGTCCCCGGTGTCGAACGCGAACCTGATGTAGAGGGACCGGCCACTCGCCGATGCTTTGGCGGAGAGGAGCTTGCCGTGACGGGTGGTGGTGGATGCCAATGCTTTAAGCTCGTCCAGGTGGGCGTCGACCCAGGCGGCGACCTCAATGCTATGCGCTATGTCCTTCACTCGGAACACCGGGGCTCTCGTCATCTCGTCCTTGACGATGTGCGGGTTGGCTCCCCCAGACTCAGTGATCGCCGCACAACCGCGATTGACCGTCGCGATGAGAGCGCCCTCCGTCGTGGCCATGGGGACGATGAAATCGCCAGAGGTCCATTTG
This sequence comes from Methanomassiliicoccales archaeon, assembly GCA_028682915.1. GTDB lineage: Archaea > Thermoplasmatota > Thermoplasmata > Methanomassiliicoccales > UBA472 > JAJRAN01. Next base: position 6,903 of record JAJRAN010000082.1, read on the forward strand.
CCGTTTACCCTTATCGGTCCGACGAACCCGAGCGGAACATGCACGCATCCGATCATGTTCTCCAGGTTCTTCTCTGCGAGGATGGGATCGAATGGGCAGGAGCCTATCGTGTCGAGCCTAGCGCCAGAGAATTCCTCTACTGCGGCCCTTCGCTCATCCACCGCCTCCCTGCCTTTTCGCTTGTTCTTGAGGCCCTGTCTCATCGCTTAAGAAAAGGATTTCAAGGCTTTAATCTTCATCCGCTACTTCAGCTCCTCAAGGATCTCTTTAGCGCGATCTACCCGTACCTTACGCTCCTTGACCATGCGTTCGGCGACGATGTCGATCTGATCGGGCCTGGCGCCCGCGGTGATGGCGATGTTCCGAGCGTGCAGGGACATGTGGCCGCGTTGGATGCCTTCGCTTGCCAGTGCTCGGAGGGCCGCCAGGTTCTGAGCCAGGCCGACGGCGGCGAGCACCTCCCCGAATTCGCTGGCCGACTTGACCCCAAGGATCTTCGTGGCAATCCTTGCTATCGGGTGGGTCTTGACCGCGCCGCCGATCAGGCCGACCGCCATGGGCAGCTCTATCGAGCCCTGCAGGTCACCGTTGTCGGCCTTGGTCCATTTCGATATCGAGGTGTAAGGTCCGTTCAGCGCGGCGTACGCGTGCGCCCCCGCTTCGATGGCCCTGTGGTCGTTCCCTGTCGCCAAGACCACCGCGATTATGCCGTTCATGACGCCCTTGTTGTGCGTGGCCGCCCGGTAGGGGTCTGCGGCGGCGAACGCCGACGCGTAGGCGATGCCATCTACTACTTCTTCGCCCCCGAGGGCTTCCTTGGGCACGGTGCACCAGGCCCTGGCGAGGCGTTTCACCGCCAAGTTGGAGATGATCCTAAGATAAACTCGTCCACCCGTGAGCTGCTCGATCATAGGCGCCACGGCCTCTGCCATCGTGTTGACCGCGTTCGCGCCCATGGCATCTCGGCAATCCACCAGCAAGTGCACGATGAGCATCTGCCCCATTGTCGTATCGATGACTCGTGCTTCGAGGTCCTTGGCTCCTCCACCGAATGAGTTGAGGACAGGGTCCTGGTCGTTGGCCTTCTTGAGGACGTCCGCTTTGGCGTTGAGGACCTTTCTTTTCGCTTCCTCAGCGTTGACCAATTTGACCACTTGGATCTGCCCGATCATGATGGGCGCGGTGCTGCTCGTATGGAAGCCTCCGCCTTCCCGTACCATCCGGGCGGCATTGCTGGCGGCGGCGATCACGCTTGGTTCTTCGGTCGCCATTGGGATCAGATAGTCCTTTTGATTGATCTGGAAGTTCATGCCGATCCCCAGCGGCTCTGGGAAGACGCCGATGACGTTCTCGACCATGTGGTCCGCCGCATCCATGGGGAATGAGCCCGTGTTCTCCAACAAGCGGACTTCTTCGTCGGTCAGACCGGCTAGGTCCTTGATGACTGCCAGTCGCTCCTTTGGCGTGAGCTTATAGAAACCTGAGATCGTTGATGATTTAGCCATGTCCATCACTAGCCAGATTAGATTGAGTGAGTAACTGACTCTCGGTTATTAAGCTTTTTAATTAGAAACGAGCGGTACATTTCACGACCTTCCTGACCGTGCAGATGTTCCTCTCGACGAACACAGGATCGAAGCCGCAATAGTTGCGCAAGTAAGCCTAGAATTAGCTGCATCCCTCCACTTTCTTCCGGGCTCTTTCCACGTCCGCACGCGACTTGCCCCTGCCCCCAGTTCGATTTCTGGGTGTTGGGACCGAGCCTCGGCCGAAATCAATCGACCTTCGTCCCGCAGTTCTTGCAGAACTTGGAGTCCGGTTCCAGGGGTGTCCCGCATGACCTGCACTTCAGCGGGACCACCTGCTGCGGCTGGACCGGCCCTCCCATGTTGAAGATGGAGCTCCAGTATCCGGCGATGGATGCGGTCGCGCTCTGGTCATAATCGATGTAGGAGATGCCTCCCACGACCACCGCTGCCAGAGGGATCAGCAACAGTCCGACAGCGCCGACCACGGCCTCGGTGTCCCCCAGGGTGGCTGACAGGCTGAGGTCCACGGCCACGTTCTGATTGAAGTCGGCGATGTTGAGGTCGATGACCTGCCTCAACCCCAATCTGGACTCGACGTGCTCCCCGTGCATCTGGTATGGCCCATAGAAATTGATTCGGTAACCCTTCTGGCCCCAATAGGCGGCGGACCTCTGGACCAAATCCTCCTTCGTAGCATTGGCGATGATCCTCTGCTCGCGCTTGGTGAACAGGTGCTGCAACGGCATGTAACGGCCTCGGACGCGCTTAGTCCCTTCCCGCTAAATATGCATCTCGGTCTGCCACGCCATATCATGCCATACCAAGGCCAAATCGGACAATGGTAATGCAAAGCTAATATAGGTGGAACTTTTTACCACCGGACTTAAGGTGTTAGCTCACCAGGCGGCGAACGACCAAAATGTATAGTATGAGTCCGAAATCGGGCCCACTCATGACAGACGAACAGGTGATGGAACGATTCAAGCAAGGGAAGGAATGGGGGCTCCTGGTCTCCGTAGACCTTCACGACTGCGACCCGAAGAAGATCAGGGACGGCGATTACATCAGGAAGTTCTCCATCGACCTCTGCAACCACATCAAGATGAAGAGGTTCGGCGAGCCGATCGTGGTGCGCTTCGGCGCTGACCCGAAAGTTCAGGGATACTCGCTGGCACAGCTGATAGAGACCTCCTTGATCTCCGGCCATTTCGCCGAGGACACCAACCGGGCCTTCATCGACGTGTTCAGCTGCAAGGAGTATCCGCCCAAGGCGGTGGCGGAGTACTGCGCCAAATACTTCGGCGCCAAGAAGTCGGAGTATTCCATATCCTTCAGGACATAAGGGCACCAAATCCTTTTCCGACGACCGCATTTCTCATTTTCTATGCTGCTCCAGCCTAGGTCCAGCTCTAAGGAGGACGATTGTGGCCTGGCATTCAGGCATGGAAAGGTTTAAAATGGAACGAGCTATTTGGTCGATTCACTCGGGCCCATAGCTTAGCCTGGTTGGAGCGCCCGGCTGATAACCGGGAGGTCAAGAGTCCAAATCTCTTTGGGCCCACC
>JAJRAN010000035.1 GCA_028682915.1 Methanomassiliicoccales archaeon
GCCCGATTCACTGCCACGATCTGCGTGGTATAGACACTGCCGAGCGAAAGGACAAGGACATTCAGGCAAAGGACCTGGATCACCGCCGCTGAGCCAGCGTACTTAGCGCTCAATAGGACGGTGGCGATGAGCGTTGGGAAGACCAGTAATACGCAAACGATGGGCGTGACGATGTAGGAGAGGTATCTCTCGCCCCTCCGGACCATCTCCCGCATCGAACCTCTCTCTCCGTTGTCGTACAATCTCGAGAAAGTGGGGAACAAAAGGGTGCTTAGCGCCGCCCCGAAAACGAACAAAATGTTGAGAACCGATTGGCCAGCGGCATAGACGGCGACCTCAGAGGAGTTCCAGAAGAATCCTAAGGAGACCTTGTCGATGTTGGTAATGACCGTGCCGAGTACGACCGATATCGCCAAAGGAAAGGCGAAAACCGCCATGGACCTGACCAGCGTGGGCCGTTTTAGCCTCAAACCCTCCCTCGAAAGGAAGAAGAGGCCGACCATCAGGACGGCCAATCCACCGATGACATAGGCCCAGGAGAGAACGTAAACGCTTCCAGCGGGGATAGCGAAGAAGAAGATGAGGGGCACCCTCACCAGCATCTCGGCGATCAGCGCCATCTGGGTCTTCGCCGTCTTGAGATTGGCGTCGAAGGTGGCGGTGGCCACTCCCGCGAGGCTGTAAAGGACGTAATAGAGCGTGAACAGGGCGATAAGCTGCACGTCAGTGTCGTTAAGCGGCCTGTCGAAAATGACGGTCCACGTCCAGAAACTGACGAAGATCGCCAGCATCATCGCGCCCAGGAGAAGCAACTTGACCACGAGATAGCTGGAGAGGCAATCGCTCGGGTCCTTTCCCTCATTCACCCGCTTGATGTAGGCCGTCGCGAACCCCAGGTCAGCGAAGGAGGCGAAGAGCGCCACCAGGGACATGGTGTAGGCCACCTGGCCATAGACGCTCTCCGGGAAGTAGCGGGTCATCAGGAAAAGCCCGACGAACCCGAGCACGGCCGATATTGCCTTGCTAATGACGATCAGCAGCGACTTCCGACCTATCATCCGCAACCCAGATGCCCATCTGCCTAAATATCCTTGTTTGGCAGATAGGGCCTTTCATCAACACGGCTTATGATTCGAACCCACCTCCATATAAATAAAGAGGGAGCGAAAGGTGGAGATGTTCTTTCTACTAATCTAGCGCGAAAGGTTTTAAACTCCTAGCCAATATTCCCAGACAGAGTGATATCGCATGGTAATGCCTTTGGCCCTCCTCGAGAAGTCTATGAACAAGAAGGTCTCCCTGCTCCTCAAGGACAACCGCGTCCTAGAGGGCAAGCTCACTGGCTACGATGAATATATGAACATGGTGCTCGAGGAGACCGAAGAAAGGACCGCGGAGCAGACCAGGCGAATGGGCGTGGTAATCCTTCGCGGCAACAACGTAGTGAGCATCTCCCCCATTTGAAGCATAGTTCTTTAAAAAGGCTGTTGCCTAAGAAAAGATTGGCATGAAGGTTGTCATCCTCGCAGGTGGGTACGGTACTCGGCTTCGCCCTTTGACCTATTCCATTCCCAAGCCATTAGTGCCACTGGTCGGAAAGCCCCTGATCGTTCGCATGATCGAGTCCCTGCCCCAGAGCGTGGACACCGTCGTGTTGGCGGTCAGCTACATGAAAGAGGCATTGGAGGAGCATTTCCAGTCCCAGCCTTGTGGGAAGAAGGTCGTGGTGGTGCACGAGGCCAGCCCGCTGGGGACCGGCGGGGCGATCAAGAACGTCGCCCAGCATCTGGACGAGACGTTCATCGCCATGAACGGCGATTGCATCTCATCCCTGGACTTCAGGTCTCTGGTCAAAGCGCATCGGGAGAACGGGGGCATCGGCACCATCGCATTATGGCAGGTGGGCGATCCGACCGCCTTCGGCGTCGTGGAGCTGGATAAGGCCAGCCGGGTCATCAACTTCCAGGAGAAGCCCAAGAGGGAGGATGCCCGTTCGGACCTCATCAACGCAGGATACTACGTCTTCGAGCCGGAGATCCTTGATTACATCGGTAAGGGCCAGGTGTCCATCGAGCGCGAGGTGTTCCCCAACATACTCGATTATGGGCTGTTCGGCCACAGGTTCACCGGCCATTGGATGGACTGCGGGACCAGGGAGAGTTTCCTAGCGGCCCAAGCCATGATCCTCGACCTGGAGCAGCCCTCATCCGCCTCCGCATGCGAAGGATGCTCGATCGAACCGCCCAATCTTATCAGATCAGGCGCGGCCAGAGGCGCCAGGCTGGGCCCCCACGCCTGCATAGAGGCGGGCGTCGCGATCTCCGAAGGGTGTCAGGTCTCCAATTCATTGATAATGAAGGGGGCCGTCCTTGAGCCGCGGTGCCTGGTCACGGACAGCATCATCGGGCCCAAGGTGGTTGTCGCCAAGGACTGCCATGTAACGGAATCGATATTGGCCATCAAGTAGTCAGAAAACAAGATTGAAAGTTATTTATTGCCATAACAATTCCACTTGATATAGGCACTCGGGGTTGCTGATGAGCCGACTGGAGAGAGCAACAGCATTCGTTAGCAAGCCCCGCATCCGAAATCTCTGGACCCTGATCGTCATCGTCTTCTTCCTGGCCTTCGTCATCACCCCCACCCTCTTCGTGCTCACGTACGCCTTCACCAATTGGGACCTCATCCAGACCGAGGTCATCCAGGACCCGGAGATGATGTCGCAGATCTGGACCGCGATCGCCAACTCCTTCGAGATCGCGGCCATTGTTACTCTCATCGACATACTCGTCGGCCTGCCCATGGCCTGGATTCTCGTGAGGAAGAAGTTCCGAGGCAAGGAGCTGCTGGACACTCTGATCGATATGCCCTTGGCCGTTCCGACCGCCGCGCTGGGCTTCTCGGCCGCCATTTTCTGGGGGATAACCCCCGCAGACCTCACCAATCCACTGGGCCTCAAGATCGTCAGCTCCCCGTTCCTGCTCATCATCCTCCTCCACATCATCTTCTCCTACCCCTACATGGTGCGCTCCCTCTCCGCGATATTGGAGCAGATCGATCAGACCTTCGAGACCGCAGGCCAGACCTTGGGCGCGAGCAAGCTAACCGCGGTCCGCACCATTACCCTGCCCCTGTTCCGGGCCGGTCTGGTGACGGGTATAATCCTCTGCTTCGCCAGGAGCCTCAGCGAGACCGGGGGCACCGTGGCCGCGCTGGCCACCGTGGCTAACACCGATTTCAACACCGCCCCCACTCTCATCGATTCGTTGAAGAGCACCCCTGCCTTGGCCTTCACCAGCATAGTGCTGATAATCTTGGCCCTCGTGCTACTGGTCGTCGTGGCCATCGTGGTCAAGAAGCTGCACATCCCCTTCCGCAAGGTCTGGCCCCGGCCCGAGAAGATACTCTCCCGAGGCCTAGCCCCCCGCCTGAAGGATGCCACCTCCGTGCTCTTCCTGGTCTTCATCGTCCTCATTCCCTCTTTCTTCGTTTTCACTTTCGTCTTCACCTCATCGCCATCGACGACCACAGACTGGTCCCAGTTCGGACAATCGCTGGTCAACTCGTTCCTGATCGCGGGGGTGGTCACGGTGATCGACCTGGCCATGGGGATACCGCTGGCCCTGTACATAGCGAAGAACCGCTCGAAGTGGCTGCCGGAGACCTTGGACATCCTGGTCAACGTCCCCCTCATCGTCCCCACCGTCGCCTTGGGCTTCTCCCTCAAGCTGTTCTGGACAGGGGGGACGCCGGTCTCGGGTCCCTTCGCGATATTCCTGGTGATGCTCGCGCACATCGCCTTCACCTACCCGCTGATGGTGAGGAACGTCACCGGCGCGGTGGAGGAGATCGACCCCACCTACGAGGAGACTGCCAGGACTCTGGGGGCGAAACCGATCCAAGGGTTCAAGCGCGTCCTCTTCCCCATGATCAAGGCCTCGATATTGGCCGGGGCCATCATGGCCTTCACTCGCAGCCTGGGCGAGACCGGGGCCACCAGGGCGGTGTCCACCACGGTCCTGACCGCTCCGAACTACATCGTCAACCTGATCAAGCTGGAAAACGACTATTACGCTGCCGCGCTGGCCTGTATTATTCTCATCATCATCTCCTATGCGCTCATGCTCGCCCTCCGCTATATTACTAGAAGACGGAAGGGGGTGAGCTAGACGCCCCAGATAGAGCTCAAAGGCATCGTCAAGCATTACGGGGACATCAAGGCGGCCGATGGGATAGACCTGGAGGTGCGCAACGGCGAGTACCTCTGCCTTCTGGGGCCGACTGGCGCTGGCAAGACCACCATCCTGCGCATCATCTCAGGCCTCACCATTCCTGACCAAGGGAACGTGATTTTCGACGGCATATCGATGAATAAGATCGAGCCAGAGGACCGCCGCGCCGTCATGCTCTCCCAGTCCTACGCCCTTTTCCCGCAGCTCACCGTGGCGGACAACATCCTTTTCGGGCCAGACATCCGTCAGTACGATCAGAAGGTCAAGCAACGCACCCTGGCGGAGATGTTGGACCTGGTCCGGCTTACCCATCGTCCAGATGCGTACCCGAGCGAGCTCAGCGGGGGGATGATGCAAAGGACGGCCTTGGCGCGGGCCCTGGCCTCAGGGGCGAGCGTCCTGTTGCTGGACGAGCCCCTACGCGCCTTGGACGCGAGGCTGCGCATAAGCCTGCGCCACGAGCTCCGCTCCTTGGCCAAGTCCATGGGCATCACCACCATCCATGTTACCCACGACCAGGACGAGGCCCTGGTCATGGCGGACCGAATAGCCGTCATCAGGGAGGGAAGGGTGGTGCAGGTGGGGACCCCTGGGGACGTGTTCGACAACCCTGCCTCGCCGTTCGTGGCAAACTTCGTTGGCCAGTCGAACTTCTTCATCGGCACGGTGGAGGAGAAGTCGGAATCCACCTCGGTGAGGGGAGAGCTGGGCCATGTAGTGATGGCCAGACCGTGCGATCACAAGCTGGGGGAGAAGGTGGTGGTCGGCGTCAAGGTCGGCAACACCGAGGTGCACAAGGAGGGAGAGGGCTATTTCGATGGGACGGTGGAACGCATCCTATTCGAGGGGCGCAACATCTTCCTGGACGTGGACGTCTCCGACGTGGGAAGGTTCTCAGCCAAGATCCCGTCCTGGAGGCTGGGCAGGTTGGCGGTCGGTGACAAGGTAAAGATTAAATGGAGCGCGGACAAGGCAATAGTGTTCTCCATGCCGCTAGGGGGGCTGGAGAAGGAGCTGAGGGTGGAGTGAATGCCTGAGGTCTCTCTAAGCCATATCACCATGCGCTTCGGCAAGGTAGTCGCCGTGGACGAGGTGGACCTCACCATCGCTGACGGGGAGTATGTGACCATCCTCGGCCCATCCGGCTGCGGCAAGACCACCCTGATCCGCGTCGTGGCCGGGATCCTCGAGCCCACCCAAGGGGAGGTGCGCATCAACGGCAAGAGCATGAGAGGGGTGCCCATCGAGGAGAGGGACCTCGGCTACGTGTTCCAGAACATCGCCCTGTTCCCTCACATGACTGTTAAGGCTAACGCCGCCTACGGCCCCACGGTCAAGGACCTGCCCATGGAGGAGCGGGAGCAGGTGGCGAAGAAGTACTTGGAGATGGTCAAGCTCCTGGACAAGATGAGCATGTTCCCGTCCGAGCTGTGCGGGGGGGAGCAGCAGAAAGCCTCCTTGGCCAGGGCGTTGGCGACCGGGGCGAAATTGCTGCTCTTGGATGAGCCATTGTCCGCCTTGGACGCCAGGGTGAGGGTGGACCTGCGCTACGAGCTCAGGAGGATAGCCAAGAGCCTGGGATTGACCGTGGTGCACGTGACCCATGACCAAGAGGAGGCGATGTCCGTCTCGGACCGCATCGTGGTCATGAGGGCCGGGGGAATAGTGGAATCAGGGACGCCGGAACAACTCTACACCAGGCCCAGGGACGTCTTCACCGCGAACTTCATCGGGGAGACGAACCTGCTGGAAGGGTGGGTGAAGCAAAGGCTGCCTGGCAAGAGCACCATCGAGCTACGCGACAACTCGCTGATCGAGGTGGAGAACTGCGACCCGCAGGTGGGGGAGGCGGTGGTGGTCTCGGTTCGGCCAGAGTTCGTATTCCCCTTCACTGACGGGCTGCTGTCACGCATCGAGTACCTTACTTATATGGGGACGTACTGGAGGGTGAGCTCCAGGTCGCAATCCAACGACATGGTGGAGTTCGACGTGCCCTCGATCGAGGGTAAGCTGTACCATCCCGGGCAGGAGGTTTATCTTATGTTCAACAGGAATGCGGCCGTGGTGTATCCAAGGCCGAAGGAAGGAGTCACGGAGGCGGTGAAACTTGAGTGAGAAAGAGACCTTGCTGGACTGGTTCGGCAAGAGAAGGGAATCGGTGGTAATGAGCCTGCTGCGCGATCACGCCCAGAAGGTGGCGGACACCATCACGGAGCTGAACAGGGCCGTGCTTGCACTGTGCAAGACCGACCAGAACTCGGCGCTGGACGCCCTCAGGCGTTCGTCGCTGTCGGAGAAGGAGGCGGACAACCTGGAGGACCGCATCACCGAGGAGCTGTCCAAGGGCGATCTGGCTTCGAAGGAGCGGGAGGACATGATGCACCTCATCCGGCGCATGGACTTCGCCGCGGACTGGGCCAAGGAGGCGGGCATGAACATCCAGCTGGTGATCGAGGCCAACGTCGACGTCCCGGTCACCCTTTGGAACAAATATTGCATCATGACCCAGGAGCTGGAGAAGGAGGCGAAGCTGCTGAAGAGCTGCATCGACAGCCTGGGGGTGGACGATGAGGCGGTGATGAAGTACGAGAAGGCCGTCAAGGTCCAGGAGCACATACTAGATGATCTGCACTACAGCACCAAGAAGGAGATATTCTTCTCCAGCATCGACCCCAAGGCCATTTATCTGATGAGGGACATCCTGCACTGCCTGGAGAACTCATCGGACAAGTGCAACGATGCGGCGGAGATAATCCATCTCCTGCTGGTCTCCCAGAGGCACAAGGCCAGGTAGGATGATGTCCCAGCGGCTCTTCGGCACCAACGGCGTGCGCGGCGTGGTGAACGACTTCATGGACCCTCAGCTGGCCTTGGACGTGGGAAGGGCGATCGGGACCTTCATGAAGGGCAAGGTGGCCTTGGCCACGGACTGTCGCACCAGCGCGGACATGATCCGCTCCGCCGTGGCTGCCGGTCTGACGTCCGTGGGATGCGACGTCCTGGACCTTGGGCCCCTTCCGACCCCCGCATTGCAGTACCACGTCAAGGTCAGCGAGATCTCGGGCGGGGTGATGGTCACCGCCTCACACAACCCGCCAGAGTTCAACGGCATCAAGGCCGTGGACGCCGATGGCACGGAGATGCACCGCTCCAAGGAGGAGCTCATCGAGGGCATCTACTTCGCCCGCGCCTTCGCCCAGAAAGATTGGAAGGGGGTGGGTGCGGTCCAGCCCACCTCCGGGGCGATGGACCAATACCAAAGGGCGGTCCTCAGCCTTGTCGATCTGGGCGTCATAAGGAAGGCGAAATTGCGCGTGGTGCTGGACTGCGCCAACGGGGCCGGATCATTGTGCTCCCCTACTTTACTACAGAGGATGGGGGCGAACGCTATCACCCTGAACTGCAATCCAGAGGGGACGTTCCCCGGCCATCCTTCCGAGCCGGTGGAGGAGAACCTCGGCGACCTCGTCTCATTGGTCAAAGAGTCCGGCGCGGACATGGGCATAGCTCAGGACGGCGATGCCGACAGGGCGATATTCATCGACGACAAGGGCCGTTATGTCTACGGGGACCGGAGCCTGGCGGTCGTCGCCGCCGCCATAGTGGCTGAGAGCGGAGGTGGAGTGGTGGTCACCCCCGTCTCCACCTCCCAATGCGTCGAGGACGCGGTGAGGGCCGCGGGCGGAGAGGTGATCTACACCCGCGTGGGCGCGCCCATTGTGGCCAGGAGGATGATGGAGATCGGTGCGGTCTTCGGCGGCGAGGAGAACGGCGGCCTGATATTCCCCCGCCATCAGTACTGCCGCGACGCGGCCATGAGCATGGCCAAGATGCTGGAGATCGTCGCCGTGGAAGGCAGCCTATCCTCCTTGCTCAGGAAGGTTCCCTCGTACCATTTGGACAAGCGCAAGTTGCGCTGCCCCGACGAGCGCAAGGAGCAGGTCCTGAGGCAGGTCTGCGAGGCCTTCGCCTCCAACAGGGTGGATACGACCGACGGGGTCAAGGTCTACTTCGACGGCGGTTGGACGCTCATCCGGCCCTCGGGGACGGAGCCGATTTTCCGGATCTATTCCGAAGGCAAGGACAGGGCCACGGCCAAGAAGATCGCGGACCGCTGCGAGCGCCTGGTCAAAGAGATCCTGGAAGGGTGATCTAGAATAGCTCGAGGCCGGACAGCCCCTGTGCCAGGAAGATGAGGCCGAACACGATGAAGATGGCAGCGCTGCCAAGCTTGATATAACGCCCCGGGACGCGCCTCCCGATCTCTGCTCCCAGCAAGACCCCGGCCAAGGTGACCACCGCGAAGGCCATCATCGATCCGATGAGGATGAGCCAAGGCTCGCCGTATTCCGCCGAAAGAGCAATGATCGAGAGCTGGGTTTTGTCCCCCAGCTCCATCATGACCATTAACGCGAAGGTACTCCAGAACGCACCCCTTATCAGGCCTTCCTTCTCCCTTATACCGTCCTCCTTCTCCGGCAGAACGATGGTGAGAATTCCGAATATCAGGAAAAGCGCTCCTGCGCCGATGGTGATGATGCTCTCAGGCACGTAGTCGAAGAGGACCTGGCCCACCACCACCCCGATCGCTGAGACCAAGGTCAAGGCCAGCATCGTAGCGGCGAAGACCAGCTTCTTGGAGTGCCTGGAGGAGAGGGCGATGACAGCTATCATCGACTTATCCCCCAGCTCAGCGAGGATGATGATGGTGAAGGCAGCGAAGAAAGGTGCAAGTTCCATCCAATCACCGGTGCCTTGTTCCTGGCATTCGTTCCCTCAGAGAACAATTGAATAAGGAATTGGAAGGGGCAGGGCCCCCAAGCTTGAACCGGCTCAGATCTTCATTATCTTACGCCGCCCCATGGCGATCATGTAGAGGACTTCCTCGCCGGGGTGCAGCTGGCCCTTGAACTCATCGGTGATCGCCAAGGAAAAGTTCTCGAAGTTCTCCAGGTCCATGAGCTGGACCTCGTCGCCTGCCAAGGCGAGGATCTGGGCCTTCCTCTTGTCGATCATGGGGACTTGGACCTTGTGAGTGACAGGGTGGACGATGGAGCGCTTCTTCTCGTCGAACAGTCCAACCGCGTCGATGCGCGCCTTGGCCTCACCATGCTTCCCGGGCTTGGAGGTGGTGATGGACAGGATCTTGCAGGGCTCCTCATCGATGACGACGAAGCGACCTTCCTTGAGCTCCCTGACTTCAGCTTGGGACCACATATCTATCTGTTCAGGGAAAACCTGCGGTGGTTTATAAACCTAACCAAAGAGCCACTCCAGAAAAAAACACCCTCTCTCCCTCAGATGAGCCGGGATTTATTTCCCATACCATTTCTCCTCCATCTTATCTGGATACCGTTAGGTTCGTGTTACAACTATTATCTAGAATGATAATGATTAATATCTTCTGAAAAAGAAGAAAACAATAAGTAACGATGAAGTGGCTTCTGATATTGCCGGGGGGCGTGGAGCATAATGTCGCTCTTCCAAAGGGGGAGAGGTATTTGGAACCCATCCAACATGTTTAGTCCTCCATCCCCGGCACTGTTCTATCAGTCTGTCAGGGATGCCTTGAGGTTCGGGTAAATACAACACCTTATCTATTTTTGAACACACAAAGTGATTTGATTTCAAAGGTGAGGAATTTGTCGTCATGTCCAAACTGCAAATCTAAGGTTGAGGGCAAAGATCTGATAAAGGAAAGACTCGAAGGGACCAATGAAGTGACGTGGATGTACTCATGCCCAAATTGTGATGCGATACTTGGAATTACCACGACCAGACCAAAGTTGATATTATATCCTTGAAGGGACAAGAGAGGAGCCAGTCTTGATCTAGATCTGGTTTAAAAGGATGCCGTGAGGTTCGGGCTGTAAGATTTAAAATAGGCCGAACAGAGTTTATATTTTAGGGGGATTGCCCCAATGGGCAAAAAAATCGGAATACGTATGAATTCCATAATTCTCATGCTGCTACTTCTAATGGGTGCGCTCTTAGTCGCTGTTCCCGGTACAGCGATTCCACCTATCTGGGGACTTACAATCCAATCCGGAGACTGGACCTACACAAGCGGTAGCCCTGGCGTGGCCACTATCACGGGATACACTGGCAATGGCGGAGCGATAAACATCCCCTCCAATTTGGACGGGAATACTGTGAATGTCATCGGGCAACATGCATTCAATACTGATAATGGCGCTTTGATCACGTCAG